>DYKI01000006.1:0-31766 GCA_020722705.1 Chthonomonas calidirosea
CCTTCGCCCTTCATCCTTCGCCCTTCAGCCTTCAGCACGGCGTGAGTCTATCACACGGTCCGGGGAGCGTCAACGCCGATCCGACACGGCAGCATCGAGCCGTACGGGCAACGAGGGCAGACGGTCCATCGGGTGGTCGAAGAAAAGGGGCCCAATGAACCTGTGAGCCAGGCAGAGCCACTGGGCGAACTGGGCGCGAGTGATCTGCCTTGCGGGGGAAAACAGGATGCCGCCGGCGGGGTCTCGCGCGTCGGTCGCGCCCCATATCTGCACGTCTATGCCGCGCTCCTCCAGCGCCACGGCCGCCCGCCGAACACGCGTGTCGTCAGGCAGGTCCGTATACCGTGAACCTCCTCGGACGGGCCGCCACCCAAGCGCTGCTGCAAGCGCAACTGCGGCATCACCGCGCGTGAGTGCGCGATCCGGCGGACCCTCAATCGGTGTCGGCTCGAAGCGATCGCCTACGGCGGATGCACGTTCGGCCATGGCCGCCATCAGGCGTGATGCTTCTGAAGCGGTCAGCACATCATCGGGGCGGAACGGCTGGGCCTCCAGCATCCTGGCCGCCGTACGCTCTGTCGGGGGTGGGCATGGGAAGAAGCCCCTTGCGGCCAACCAGTGAATCGCTCGATACGCAGGATGGGCAGGCTGAATGTCAGGGAACACATAGAGCATCGTCGGATACGCACTTGGACCTGGAGCGCCGATTCCGTCGCAGGCGAGGCGATGGCTCGTGCCGGATTCGTGCTTGAGCAGCTCCGCCTGCACCTGTGTTGCCGGCACCTCGCGGGGGCGCAGGCCGTGCCGCAAGCACAGCGCCGCACCGACGGCGGCTGCCGTGCCGAAATGCATGCGCACCGGTTCCATCCGATATGTGCCGCAGGCGACGTGCGTCGCCGATACGGCGGTGGTGACGAAGAGGTTCTCGATGCGCTTTGGGATCATGATCCGAAACGGCACCTGATGCCACGGAGTGTATTGGGGCAGATAGAACTCGCCTTCGCCCATGTCCGCGGTTGCCGGGTCGGTTTTGGGTTGGGTTGCATGGGAGTCCATGGCATAGTCGGCGATTCCGATGGCGTCGGGCCGTACGAGGGTGCGCGCGGCCATGATGTCGGTCTCGTCCATCACGACGTCAGCCTCGAAGCGCCGGGCCTCCCGGATGTAGAGCAAACTGGGCCACCCACCGTCGGCGCGAAAGTCATCATCCGAAAGCCCGATGTTCTTGAGACCTTCAGCGGTCTGGATGTAATGGAGATAGCCCAGAACGTGGTCGCGGAACTGCTTCTCCATGCGTCGGCGCTCGGCGTATGAGGCCTCGGGATACGTGCAGTTCACGCCTTGCAGGTCGCTTCCGTACGGGTGCTGGTTGATCTCGTATTTGTCATTGGGCAGCTTGCCGCTCGTGGCGTTCCAGGTTCGCGGCCACGGTGGGGCGTGCCTGTACTTTTCGATGTCGTAGCCTGCAGGCGGCGCGATGGTCCTGTCACTGCCGGGGCCGTAATCCTTTGCCGTGATCAAGTAGGAATAGGCCTGAATGCGCCGATCGGCTTTGCCGGTGCTGCCGGGCAGCGCGCGATCCTCAGCCCGGCTGTAGTAGATGTGCCCCGCGTGAGGTTCTCGATCGGATCTAGCTTCGCGACCGATCCGGTACGGCGCGCCGGCCCAGGCTGCGACGTCGCCGCACTCCGTCGCTTCTATCACCAGTTTCGGGCGGATGCGGCCTCTGGCCGGCGCTTCGGGCGACACGCACTCGACGTCAACCCATTGGATGACATTGGATCGAACTTCTACGCCCGTGGGACGCGTCTGGCGATAGACCCTCAGGCCGGGCGCCGACCAGACGATCTCCTTCATGGCCTGATGGGCGACGCGGGGTTCATAGCGGAGCCCGTTGCCCGTTCCATACAGGCGCACAATGCGGTTGCGGAACTCCTCGAAGAAGCCGGATGCATGCTCAAGTCGCCTGATATCGCTCGCGCCGAGGCCATTGACGGACATGCCTCCGAGCCTCCGCGTTTCCTCGATGAGGATGACGCGGAGGCCGTACCGCGAGGCCACGACGGCTGCGGCGACGCCGGCAGTTGTCGCGCCGACCACCAGGACGTCGCACTCCGACCGGCTCGGCAAAGGGGCATCGGTTCGCTCGATGTATGGGGTACCAGGCTTGCCGATCCCGTCGGGACCGACTGCGCACACCGTATAGCTGTAGTTGACGGCAGGCCGAACCGTGTCATCGTCCCACTCCGTCGCCGAAGGGTCAAGCCTTGCTGCCTCGTTGCCGTCACGAAACACCACGTATCCGAGAATCGGTCCATCGCCTGCGCCATGAGAGGCGAGCGAGGAGGCGGAGACCGGTGCGGGGCTCCAGTAGACGCGGATGCGTGAAGGACCGAAGGCCGCAGCTTCGACAGCGCTCGGAGGGGGCAAGACGCCGAACGCTGCGGCCGCCAAGAACGGCACTCCAAGTGCGCAGATCATCGCATCGGCGAGTTGACGCCCAGGAACGCGAGCGCGTACAATCCAGTGGTCACGCTGCCGTTCACGACCCATAGTGAATCCCATGTTCGATATGCTCTGTGTCCTGACAACGCCCATCGAGCTGCACGCCGGCGGCCTCGCGCCGTTCGCCGTCGCGCCGGACGGTCCCGCAACGTTCTGCTGCTTCTTCCGCGATCCCGAGACACGCACAGCGTTTCTGAACGATCTTCGGAGGATTGCCGGTGGAGCGCCTGTCGCTCCGCAGGATGCGGATGCGCGCACGACCTACCTTGCCGATCAGTATGCGAGCCACTGGAGGCGTCGCGCTCCGGATGAGGCGCTCGCCGGCGTGATCGAGTGGCGCACGCGCGTTTCGCAGCGAGGATACCACACCTACACTTTGCGTGAAGGCTATCCGCCGTACCGGGCAGGATGCATCATCTCCTTTGAGCCGCTGGGTACGTCTGAGCTTCGCGCGCAGCTCGATCGCGCTTGCGAGGTGCTGTCGGCCGAGCAAGCGCAGGTCATGGATGTTTTCGGTTGGGGACTGAGACGGTGACCGATGGAGGAAGCGCCAGATGACTGAACTGACTCGGCGAGAGGCTGCGCTCGGAATGGCGGCGCTGGGAGTCGCACCTAAAGTTGCGCGAGCGCATGCCGAGGGGCAGGAGCGTGTCCGCCTTGGGTTCATCGGCGTCGGCAATCGAGGGGCGCAGCTTCTGGCCTCTGCCATGCGGCAGCCGGATGCCGATGTCGCTGCGGTGTGCGACGTCTACGAGCCGTACAATGCCCGAGCCTTGCAGAGGATAGGGCGGTCGGTCCCTGTCTATCGCGACTTCCGCAAGCTGCTGGAGAACAAAGACATAGACGCTGTGGTCATCGCCACGCCCGATCACTGGCATGCGGTTCAGACGATCATGGCGTGCGAGGCCGGCAAGGATGTGTATGTCGAGAAGCCTCTCACCGTCACCATCGTTGAGGGCCGCAAGATGATCGAGGCGGCCCGACGGACCAAGCGGGTCGTTCAGGTCGGCCTTCAACGCCGGTCTTCCGGAATCTACGCGGAGCTCGGGAGAGTGATCGGGGCGGGTCTCATCGGGAAAGTCACCCTGGCGCAGGCACACCGGATCAACAACATGTGGCCGAAAGGCATCGGTCGCGCGCCGGATGGACCGCCGCCTGCCGATCTCGACTGGAACATGTGGCTCGGTCCGCGACCGCGAAGGCCATTCAATCCGAACATAGCGCCGTACAAGTTCCGGTGGTGGCAGGCCTACTCGTCACAGGTCGGCAACTGGGGCGTGCATTACTTCGATGCGTTGAGATGGGTTCTTGGCGAGCGTGCGCCCGTCTCCGTATCGGCCCACGGGGGACGGTTTGCGCTTGACGATGACCGCGACATTCCCGACACGATGGAGGTGATATTCGAGTTCGCGTCGGGCAGGCTGCTGACCTTCGGCCAGTACGAGGCCTCAGGCGTGCCCGCGCTCAGGTCGGGCGAGGTCGAGCTGCGCGGGACTCTCGGGACGATCTACGCGGGTTCGTCAGGATATGAAGTCATTCCCGATCAGGGCGGGCAGTTCCAGGACTGGAAGCCCAGGATCGAGGCACGGAAGGTGTCACGAAGGGACGGGAACCTCGACGATCGGCATATGGCCAACTTCCTCCAGTGTGTCAAGACGCGCGTGCGCCCGGCCTGCGACGTTGAAGATGGGCACCTTTCCACGGTTTTCGCCCATCTGGCCAACATTTCGCTGGCAACTCGGTCGCGCATCGAGTGGGACCAGCAACATGAGCGGATCACGAACAACAGGGCGGCGAACACCCTTCTCCATTACAGGTACAGAGGGCCCTGGAAGCTTGAGTGAGATGAACGGCACCGGCAGCAAACCAGTGGGCAAGAGACGAGGAATACCCATCCTGAGGCCGATCGGCTGGATGTGTCTCGTGTGCGCGGCAGCCGTTGCGTCGGCGCCGGTTGCGCACACGCGCACTTCCGGAGCACAGGTGACTCCTTCTGCCGAGGCCGCCTTTGACTATGGGCGTCTCGTACGGGTTTGGGTCTCGCCGCCTGGCGGACGTCGGTCGCCGACTGCGGGAGCGGGTGAGCGGATCGTGATGGCCGGCAATGTGCCCGCCGCCGCGGACCTCGCGCTGCTGGCATCGGCCGGCTTCACGCTGCTGCAGACCGATAGCGACCATCAGAGTACCGAAGAGGTCAGGCCGGGCTTCTGGGACTTCTCGGGGCCCGATCGAGCCAGAGCCCTGGCGTCCCGTGCGGGTTTCGACTGGTGCTACTTCCCGCACTTCGCATTCCCCCCACCATGGTATGCCGAGAAGATCCAGTTCCCGAGAGTGCGCTGTCTTGAGCATGACCAGACTATCGAGGCATTCTCGCCATGGGACCCCAACTACGGCTACTTCCTCGACCGGGGCTATCGGCAGCTTGCCAAGCACTATGCCGGAGAAGGCACCGCGCCGGCGCTCTATCTTGGGGTGCACGGCGACTACGGCGAGGCCGGCATGTTCATCGGGGCCCGTGTCGCGGTTCCCGGCCAGCGCGAGGCATGGCAGCAGCGGTTCGGCAACTTGCATAACCACGTCGGATGGTGGTGCGGCGATCCCCTGGCAAGGCAGGCGTTTCGCAACGCCATGCTCACCCGCTACGGCAGCCTGGATGCCCTGAACCGCGCGTGGAAGACGTCGTTTGCCGGACCCGATGCCGTCGCGTATCCGCCCGCAGGGGCTCCTGCCGCGCGTCGCTTCCGGCTGGACTGGATGCATTGGTACCGGGACTCGGTCAGCGCCATGACGGATATGGTGTGCCGCGTCGCGCGCCGGCACTTCCCGAACGCACTGCTGATGGTGCCTGTCGGGTTTGCGGATGAGGACCCACGCAACGGCGCCGATATGTCCATGGTGGCCAAGGTCGCTGCCCGCTACGGCGCTGCGATTCGTTCCACGCACGGTGGGTTCAAGGGGCCGGCAGAGAACCAGGCGACGATGCTGGGCCGGCTGGCCTCGGCTGCGCGCTTCTACGGCGCGGACCTGTGGACGGAGCCGCCGAGCACGATTGCGCCTCAGAATCAGGCCGGGCGCATCTTCGAGACCGTCAGTCTCGGAGGGCGCGGGCATTTCGATTGGGCCGCGAACGTTGGGCCTGGCAGGGACGCCTACTACCGGTTCGGGAAGCATATGCGCCATGCACGCCGCGTCGTGGACGTCGCCATGTTCTTCCCCACGACAAGCCACTTGCTGAGCGCCGATGCCGGCTATCCGCAGACTCTGGCGCGCGGCTGCGCCATGGTGCGGGACGTGCTGGACTTCGACATCCTCGATGAACGGATGATCATGGACGGTGCGCTGGATCGCTTCAGGGTGCTGGCGCTCTGGGAAGGAGCCGTGGTTGAGGCGGGCGTACTCGAACGCATCAAGGGCTGGGTCGAGCGTGGCGGGGTGCTCGTCGCCTATGATTTCGGCAAGATCGAGACGGTTGAGGGAAGCGCCGATTGGTTCCGAGACGTTCTCGGCTATGCCGGGAAGCTGACACAGGCTGCAGGGGGACTGCGGTATGTCGGCCCTGGAGGCGGTGCGGTACCCACTCGGTACCGGGTCAGCGTCGGCGAACCGAGTGCAGCGCCGTTTCTTGACGGAGACTGGTATGCGCCTGAGACAATGGAGGGCGTGCGACGGAGGTGGACAGGCGAGAACGCGGAGGTGCGTCTGCCGGTGTCGGGGCGTGACGGGGTGACCTTGAGTGTGCGAGTGTCCTTCCCGCCCGAAGCTGCCGGCCTGCGGCGTGAAGTCCTGGTGAACGGTGCGCAGGTGGGCATTCTGGATTTGGCGGGTGAGCACACCTACCGATTCGATGTCCCAGCGAACATGGTGCAGGGGCGCAATGTGCTCAAGGTCGCCATCCGATGCAAGCCGTTCGTTCCTTCTTCGGTCATCAAGGGAAGCGGCGACAACCGGAGGCTGGGCGCGTGGGTGACGTATGTGCAGGTTCAGCCGGCGTCGGTTCGTGACAGCGGCTTGATCGTTCCGGAACTTGGAGGAAGACTCGAGGTGTCGGTCAGCCTGAGGCGCTTGAGGACTGAGTGGGCTCGGCAGCTTGGCCGCGGATGGACCATCTATTTCCCCGCTCGCCGCGACCAGCTTGCGGCCTACTGCGAGGTTGTGCGCTATGCAACCTACAACCTGTCGGATCTGGACGCATCGAAGGCTGACGCTCCGGCGATTGACAACGCGTGGGATGGCGTCTATGCGACATTGTGCACCGACAGGGCGCTCTACTACAACTCAGGAGCCGAGCGAGTCCTGCGCACCATCGTATTGTCACCTTCGGCTCTGGCCGCCGTCCGGGATGTTCACAAGCCCGCCGCATATACGCATGAGCTGTCCCTCGAACCCCGCAGCATCGCCGCGATCCCATTTGCTCCGACAGGCGATGAGCTGCTGCTCCAGTGCGAGAAGTTCACCCAGTTGGGAGGAATCGCGGCGCAGGAGGGCAGCACTTTCAGCCCGGGCACGGGTGCCACGCATGTGCTCATACCCGCAGGCGGGTCAATCTCGACACGGTTCGAGTGTCCGTCGGCCGGCACGTATCGTGTGTTCTACCGCACCAGTCGGCGCGGCGCACTGGCTCGGGCGCAGGTGCTGCTCGATGGCCGCCAGGGTTCCCCTGTGGACCTGGGGCCCAGGCGCCTCGGCAATCAAACGATGTGCGCCGGCACGATGGCCTTGAGCCGAGGAATCCACACGCTGACCATCAGGCCGCTGCCCGGCCAGGATCTCCGGGCAGACTTCGTCGTCCTGTCGTCGGATACGACGATCGCGGGATACGGGTTTGCAGTCAGGTGAGATGGGACCCGACACATAGATGGTGCGGCCGGCAAGGGGGAGTGAAGGACTGAACGCCTGATGCGCACGGCTTCTGAGCTGATGGCGTTGACCCATATGGGCAAGGCGCTTGAGTACTACGATGCCGACCGCCTCGAGTTGGCGCACGCCGCGATGGCCTTGGCGCTGAACGCGGGCGTTCAGCCAACCAGCATCTTTGACCGGCAGAGAGCCCTGGATGCCGAGTTGGGAGCCCGACGCGAGGGTGAGCGTTGGCGGATCGGCGAGCATCTCATCGTTGAGGCGCCGAACTATCTCCTCAGGAACACGAGTTTCGTTGAGATCACGTCCGCTGCCACGATGGACGTGACGGAGACCTGGTCGGTTCGATGGGGCAAGCCTGTGCTTGTTACCGTCTTTGCCACGCAGGATGCGGCTCTGTTCCTCCATAGCCGATACGGGTACTACTCGCCGCGCTCGGAGGCGCATAAGATCTGCCTTCCTCCAAGCGTCTGTGCGCATCCGGATCTGCTGCGGCAGGCCGTCAGGCACGAGGCCGCCCATGCTGCTGTGCACACGTTGGCTGGGGATGCGGTACCGCGCTGGCTGGACGAAGGGATCGCCGTCTGGACTGAGGGTGGCGGCGGTCCCCACAATGATCGTCGGGTACGCCTCGCGGCCATGAAGCGACGCTTGCCGTTGCCCACACCCGACGACGTCGCAGCGAGCCTCGGTACGTATGAGGTGGAACTCGACAGCGCCCGGGCGGCCGATGCGTACGCCGCGGCAGGTTCGTTTGCGGGGCACCTCATTGATCGCTTCGGCGTGGCGGATGTGCGCCGGTTCCTGGTGGCGGTGGGAGAGTCAGGGGAGGCGAAGCGCACGGTGCGGCGCACGTTTGGCCGCGACTTGCGCGAGCTTGTGCGAAGCTGGTGGCAGGCGATCGAGGGCGCCGCCTGATGCAGTTGAGCGCCACCCCGTCAGGCCGTGCGTCCTGATGGTCCGCGACGTTGCACCCACCGCGATCACGCCGACGAGGTAAGCGAGCATGAGGCATAGGCCGATGATTCCCTGCGCAGGGCTGAGGTGCCGGCGTTTGTTGGCGAAGACATGGCGCCTCACGGATTGCGACATCAGTACGGCCAGGCTTACAAACCATATGCCAACCACTGCCATGCCGAATGCAGGGCCAAGGCCGAGCCAGGCAAACTCCTGAAGGACAGCGCGCGCTATGCCCGCGCCACCGAGGCCATCACTCCAGCCCTGTACGATGACGATGGCCGAGGCTGTCGTGAAATCGGCAATGGAGACGCTCGCGAGCAGCGTCATGCCTAACCATCCCCATCGCTTGCCTTCGAGCGCAGCCCATGTAGACAGGATCACCACGACGAATGCCATGGCGAAGCCGATCGAAATCGTGCCCCTCAGACTGAGCCTGGACGCGATGAGGTACACGTTCACCAGCACCCAGACGAACGCAATCGCCCTGAGCTTTCGCGTCGCCTCGTACGCGTCGAAAGGCACTGCGTGCGATCCCTGAGCAAGTGCAGGGCGAGGCTGATGCAAGGTTTCGTCGGGTTGGCCGTCAGGTACCATTGTCACTGCGTTTTGTGGCAGGGCACGGGCGGTGGCACAGTGCCGAAGAAAAACCGATAACCGGCGTTCTCCGATACGTACCTGACGCAGCGGTGACCCTGCATTGATGACTCGCACGTCAAGGCCAGAGCCGGAACCACGTTAACGCGATCCTGCCAGGGGGCCGATCAGCGCGAGGAAGGTTTCCTCGTCTATGATTCGGATGCCGAGCGCCTCGGCGCGCGCGAGTTTCGAGCCGGCGCCGGGTCCGGCTACCACGAGATCGGTCTGCTTGCTGACGCTTCCGCTCGGACGCCCGCCGTGACGGCGTACAAGGGCTTCCGCCTCGGTACGGGTCATGCGGACGAGCGCGCCTGTGAACACGACCGTCTTGTCTCGAAATGCGTCGCCGCTCGGAGCGTCCTCCGGAATGCGTCCAGTGACACCCATATCGAGGAGGCGATGGACCATCCGGCGGCTCGCCGGGTCGGCGAAGAAAGTGACCACGCTCTGTGCCGTTGCCGGCCCAACGTCGGGCACGGCTGCGAGGTCGTCCTCGCCGGCGTCCATAAGCCGCTGCAGAGATCCAAAGTGATCCGCGAGTGCCTCTGCTGTTCTGGATCCTACGTGGCGTATCCCCAGGGCGAATATCAGTCGCGAGAGAGGCCGCTCGCGACTGTTCCCGATTGCCTCGACGATTCCGCTTGCGAGCTTCTCGCCCATCCGGTCTAGCGGCATCAGGCTTTCGGCCGTCAGCGTGTAAAGATCCGCCGGGTCGCGAATGAGGCCTGCGTCAATCAGTTGGTCCAGACGTTTGCCTCCGAGGGTTTCGATGTCCATGGCATCACGCGAGACGAAGTGCTGGAGGCGCTGGCGCAGCTTCTCAGGGCAGTCGCGATTCGCACATCGAGCGATGGCCTCGCCCTCGAGCCGTGTGACGGGGCCGCCGCATGCCGGGCACCGATCGGGCATGGTGAAGGACTGCTCTGTTCCGTCCCGCTCTTCGGTCACGACTTCAACGATTTCAGGGATGACCTCGCCGGCACGTTGGACAACGACCGTGTCGCCGACGCGCACATCCTTGCGGCGGATCTCATCCTCGTTGTGCAGTGTCGCGCGCGAGACCGTCACGCCGCCCACTCGGACGGGGGTCAGTTCCGCGACGGGCGTGAGGGCGCCGGTCATGCCTACCTGGACCACGATGCGTTCGACTTTGGTGCGCACCTGTTCCGTCGGGTACTTGTAGGCGACGGCCCAGCGCGGACTGCGGCTAACGAAGCCCAGTTCGGCCTGCGCAGCGAAGCCGTTGACCTTGACGACAACGCCGTCGGTGTCGTACGGAAGCTCCCGCCTTCGTTGCGACCAATCGTGGACAAACGCCAGCACCTCCGTCATGCCCTTGCAGAGACGCGCATGGGGATTGGTCCGAAGACCCCATGTGCGGTACGTTTCGAGAAGCGCCCACTGGCTTTCGATGCTGACGCCTTCGACAGCGCCTACGGCGTAGAAGAAGACCTCAAGCCTCCGGCTTGCCGTGATGCGCGGGTCCTTCTGGCGCAACGAGCCTGCGGCGGCATTGCGAGGATTTGCGAACGTCGGCGCACCTGTTTCCTCGTTCTCGGCGTTGATCCGGGCGAACTCGTCATGGGGAAGATAGACCTCTCCGCGCGCCTCAATGAGGATCGGCCTGGGCATCGGACCGGTTTGCGGCAAGGCGAGCGGAACAGCGCGGACGGTCCTGATGTTGGGAGTTACGTCCTCGCCGACCAGACCGTCTCCTCGGGTGGCGGCGGTGACGAGCCGACCGTCCGAATAGGTCACCGAAATGGAAAGGCCGTCAATCTTGAGTTCGGCCACGTACTCGACGTCAATATCGGCCGGCACCGCCAGCAGCCGCTTGACGCGCCCGTCCCAGTCGCGCAGTTCGTCGTCGCTGAACACGTTGTCGAGCGACAGCATCGGCACACGGTGCGCGACCGGATCGAAAGTGGCGGCAATGCTCGACCCAACGCGCTGTGTCGGCGAGTCCGGGGTGACCAGATGGGGCGCCCGTCGCTCGATCTCGAGCAGCTCGCGGAAGAGGGCGTCGTAGGCCGCGTCCGATACCGTGGGCGCGTCCAGAACGTAGTATCGGTAGTCGTGCTCACGGATCTGGCGGCGGAGGCTTTCCACCCGCTGCGCCAGCTCGGACTGCTCGGACGGATCGGACTGCGAGAAGGAAGACACGGGGCGCTGGTCGGCGATCAACGCTTACCGCGGCGTGTTGGAGGCGTTCGGGGCGTCGGGCTTGAGCAGCGTGGCTTTGAGCTTGAGATCAACCGGGCCGTACTGAGTAGGCGTCCCTTTGATGGTGCCCTCGACAGCTCTTGGAGTGCCCGACGTCGGGTCCGCGAGGAAGACCATGTCTGCAGTCATCTTTGTGCCGGATGCATCCACGACGACCGTCATCGCCTGCTTGATCTTCCAGACCGGGGTGTCTTCGTGCTTGTCAAGCCCGACGTAGGTGGTCTTGACTTTGATCTTCTGCTCGGCGACCAGGGGATTGGGCAACTCGGTCTCCCAACTGTCGCCCGGGTTCACTGCCTTCTCGGGCTGAATGTAATCCTGCATCACAAGCAAGAGCTGCTCGACTTCCGGCGCGACGATGGACATGTCGGTGGCAGGCCGGGCGTACTTCACGAGCCGACCGAGCTTGTCCATGGTGGTGACGGCTGGTCCAGAGGCAGGAATGTCAATCTCCTGCCCTCCAGCATTGACCTTGCCGCCGAGGTCGGATTGGGCGATGACGATTTCGCCGGTCTTCTTGACCTCCTTCACTTCTGTCTTGATCGTGCGCTCGAGGATGACCTCGGTGCCGGCCACATCGGCCGTGGCCGTGACCTTCATACGCAGGACATCCCCGGCCTTGCGCGTCCGAGTGATCGCAGTTGGGGACTGGTCTTGGGCGACGGCTGAGAGCTGAGAGCTGAGGGCCGAGAGCAGAGCACATATGGTCAGGAGCTTCACTTGGCTATCCTTTCACACGGGAGATTCTGGGCGTGTCGGGCGTGTCGGACGTGTCGGAAGCATGCCGGTTTACTGCTTCTTGTCGGTGGTGCGGGCGACGGTGTAGGTGATCTTGGCAGTGCCTCCGCCCGGGAGCGGGATGCCTTCCATCGTGCCCTCTGCGCTGACGAGTTTGCCGTTGTCCTTTCCGAAGCGGACAATCACTTCCGAGCGGTTCTTCGCGTCTCCAGAGGGGCCGACGACGACCGTTTCGGCAATGACCTTGTAACGCAGGCTGTCTACCGGTACATTCGTGCCCTTCTTGTCGAGGGCCAGCAGCGTGACGGTGATGTCAGCCTTGCGGGTCTTGTCCGGTCCGACCGTCACTTGATCCTTGATCGTCTCGCCGATCTTGAGCGGCTTGTCAATAAAGACACCGGGCCGCGCAAGGTTGAGGAGCTGGCCGACGCTTCCGCCGCCCCCGACGGTCTCCTGTCTGATGAGCTTGCCGGTCTTGTCATACGTGGAGAGAAGGACCTGGCCGGAGCCGCCGGGGAAGGGCATTTCGGACCCCCGTGCGCGGAGAACGATGCTGTCCACGGTGGTTGCTACGACCGCTGAACCGTCGTCTTTGACTTCGCGTGTGACTTCGGTGGTCATCAGAACGGCCTCGGTTGCGTTCTGCTCGAACTTGATCACCGTGGTGTAGCGGTCGGTCTCTCCGGCGGTGAATACGCGCTTGAGGACGTAGGTTTCCTGGCCGACCGCGGCCGCAGAGCAACATGTCAGCAGCGCGCCCGCCTGCAGCAGGCGAACGGCTATTCGGGGCAGGCGCCAGGGGCGATGCCCTGGTCTGCCAAACGCTGCGCCGTTGGCGCATGGGTACCCGGCGCAGGAATACGCACTGCACTCCGCCACCGACCGTGTGGGCCTTCTCATGGGCGGTTTCTCCTTGGAGGTGCGTCAGCACCCTTGCGGACGACGGGGCTGATGTGCACCACTGCCTTGACGTTGGTGACAGTCTCAGCCGGCTCGTCCGGCGGGGGCTCGCCGACATACCGTTCAGTGATCTTTGCCAGTATGGTCAGGTAGCCCCTCAGGAGCTTCCCGCGCTGTGCGCTGAAGGCCATCACGCCGGACCCGGTAATCCGGCCCACGCGCGTCTTGCGGAGGGTCTCGCCTTCGGCAAGGGGCTTCTTGTCGGCGTTCAGCTTCTGGTCCACATCCATGCTGAACTCTTCGCGAACCCGCAATGGCATCTCTGCCGTCCTGGCTCTTGCCTGGCCCGACGGCTTGTCGGATTCCAGAACCGTTGCCGTGAACCGAGCCGGCGCTTCTTCGGTTCCCAGCAGTTCGCTCTTGTAATCCCATGTGTCGCCCTGCTTGATGGGCCGGTCCGGAAACACGATCGGGCAGATGAGGGTGTAGAGGCGCTGGGGGTCCACTCCCGGAATGCTGACACCGAAAGGCAGCGGCGGAGCTTCGGCAACCGACTTCACCGCACCGGTCTTGTGGAAAACGACCGACCTGTTGAGCACCTTCTGGGCATCCTCGAACGGAACAGGCAGAGGTATCTTGGCGAGCTCCGCCTCGGCTTTCTCCACCCGGAAGTCCACGGCTGCGATTCCATCGCCGTCAACGGATCGGGGCGTGACCTTGTAGACCATCTCAATGGATGCTTCCAGATCAATGGGCCCGACATTGTTCATGATGGGAAGCGAGCCCGAGAGGTCGGCTTTGATCTGGTAACGCGAGGGCTGCCCTATAGCCCACTGATACGTAATGGTCTGCGCCTCTACCGGCGGGTGTGTCGCCGAGACTGCTCCCAATGAGCTTAGCGCGACCAGGGCGCATAGACCGTATAGAACCAACCTGACCTCCGATGCATGCCGACTCCGGACCGCAGCCCGGATGCCGGAGAATGGCTCGTCTGCTCCATGACGGGAGCGAGCCCACTCACACCGTATTATAGCGCGACGGAATGACAAGGCAAGGTCACCGTGAAGGCGCTGCCACGGTTAAACTCGGAAGCTGCAGTGACTGCGCCGCCGTGCGCCTCGACAATGTTCTTAACGATGGAGAGTCCGAGGCCGGTTCCGCCTGATTGCCGTGAACGCGCCTTATCAACGCGATAGAACCTCTCGAAGATGCGCGGCAGGTGTTCTGCGAGGATGCCGATGCCCGTATCGGCGACGGTCAGCACCGCGGACTCCCCGCTCCGGCGGACCGTGACGGTGACCGAGCCGTCGCGCGGCGTGTACTTGATCGCGTTGTCAATGAGATTGAGCGTCACCTGCTCGAGCTGATCCTTGCTGCCGCACACGATCACGTCGTCAAAGCACTCCAAGTGCATCTTGAGCCCGGCGCGCGTTGCCTGAGCGTCAAACCGCTTCACGGTCTGTTCGACAAGCTGTGTGAGGGAGAACACCGATTTCTCCGGAGGCCGCGACTCGGCGTCGGACAGTGTGAGAAGGTCTTCGGATATCCGGGTCAGACGCTCCGACTCGGCAACGATCGTGGAAAGGAAACGGTTGGCGACTTCGGCGTCGTTCAGAGCTCCGTCGCGCAAAGTCTCGGCCATGGCGCGGATCGAGGCCATCGGCGTTCGGAGCTCATGCGAGACGTTGGCCACGAAGTCCCGTCGGATGGCTTCGAGCCGGCGCAGGGCGCTCAAGTCGTGGGCGACGACGACCCAACCGCAGAGGCCTTCGTGGGTGTTGACAGGTGCGACGGAGACCGAAACCGAGCCGTTGGACGGACCCACGCGCGCCAGCTCGGTCACAAGGGGCGCGCCTGAGGTCTGCGTTTGTCTGAGCAGCGCAGGGAGGGTGGTCGCGATCATGGCGTCGTTGATATGGCGCCCGACGGGATTGGCAATGGCCACATCCAGCAAGGTGCGCGCATCGGAGTTGATGGCTTGGATGGTCTGGTCGGCGCCAACGACAACCACCCCGCATCCGCAGTTGCGCATGAGGGTCCCCAGAGTGGCCTCGAAGCGATCGCGCGAGGCAGCTCTCTCGACGAACCGCTGGGCTTGCTCATCGCTTTGCTGCTTGACAGTTTCGCACTGCCGCTTCACCATGGCCAGCAAGTGCAGCGCGTAAGCGAGGCCGGCAAGCGATGCGACGAGCGCAACGGTCAGCGCGGGTTCCATGGAGATTCAGCCGATGTGTCGGCCGATGGCGGAGGTCATGGCTATCGCTGCCTAATCGGCGACCAGTTTGTAGCCGACCCCACGCACGGTCTGCAGATACTTGGGCTTCGAAGGCTCCTCTTCGATTTTCTCCCGCAGCCAGCGCATGTGGACGTCTACGGTGCGCTCACCAACATATGCGTCCGCGCCCCAGACCCGATCGAGCAGGACACTGCGCGCGAAAGCACGACCAGGGTTCGATGCCATGAAGTGGAGCAGATCGAACTCTTTGCGTGTCAGGGTCACGGGCCTTCCATTCACAGTCACTTCATGCCGAGCGGGATCCACCGTGATGGGGCCGGCCTTGATGGGCGTTTCCGACGCTCCGAGTGAGTTGTCGGTCGCGCGGCGTAGAATCGTCTTCACCCTCGCCATCAACTCCCGCATACTGAACGGCTTTGTGACGTAGTCGTCGGCGCCAAGTTCCAGGCCGACGACACGGTCGGTTTCATCGGCCCGGGCGGTCAGCATGATGATCGGGACGCCTGATGAGCGCCGCATGCGCCGGCATACGTCGAAGCCGCTGGCGGACGGAAGCATGATATCGAGGATCACCAGACCCGGCTGCTCGTCGGCAAACATCGCGAGAGCCTGTTCGGCGTCCGACGCTATGAGGGGCTGGTGCCCTTCTTTTCGAAGGTTATATGCCACCGCTTCTGCGATGGGCGCTTCGTCGTCAACGACCAGGATCTTCATTGTCGGATGGCCGATTATACCAACCGCGCCCTCGGCTGCTGAGCACGCACCCAGAGAAGTTAACGATCCATTAAAGCGAATATAATCGTTGGATAACATTGCCCGACCACACTTGTCGCTGTCCTGTCATGGGTCCGGGCAACATCGAGTCCTCCTCTTGGAGGGCCGAACGGAGGTGGCAGGATTGCTGAAACCCGCGTGTGCAGTGATTGTCTTCTGGGCCGTCGTGTGTGCCGCTCGGGCTCAGGAGACTGCTCGGGAGGTGCCTGTGGGCCACTGGGCCTACTCCGCCATTCAGGACCTGGCCGGGAAGGGGTTCATCAAAGGCTATCCGCCGGACAACAACTTCTTCGGCGACAGGACCGTGACGCGTTACGAGATGGCGACAATCGTCCAGCGCGTGCTCGGTTTCGTCGAGAACAAGTTGGCGACCGTTTCCGGCAAGCCGGGCTCGCCCGCGTCTGCTTCGGTCGTCCTGGATACCACGGCCCTGGACGAAGTGCGCCGTCTGGTCAACGAGTTCAAGATCGAGCTCACGGTTATCGGCGCCGACCTGCAGAAAGTGAAGGATCAAATCGGGGAGTTCAGACAGGAACTAGCGGCAGTGAAGGCGACCGCAGACAAGGCCGTTGCGGATGCTGCCACAGCGCGAGAGATTGCCGAAAAGGTGGCCAAGGATATCCCGGACATTGTCGAGTCGCTGACGCTGGGGCGCGTCGAGTTTGAGCGTCTGGCCAAGACCGTCAAGGCCCACGCGATCAGCGGCTACATTCAGGGGCGCTATGAAATGTTCGATTCAGGCCAGAGCAGTCTCTTTCCGCCTGTCGGCTCCACGGGCGGGCCCGCCGTCGGAGGCCCCAACTACGGGTTCCTCGTTCCCCGAGCTCGCCTCAAGATCGGTGGTCGGCTGGGGCCCCGGAGCCTCTATTCCATCCAGTTGGATATGCCGTCTACGGGCACGACAGCCGTGAAGGACGCCTATGTCCACGTGGCCGATCTGCCGTTGCCGAGGCGAGCGATGCTGAGCGCAGGGCTGTTTTCGCTCCCGTTCGGCAACGAGCTCCCGACATCGTCCGTTGTGCGGGAGTCGGCGGAACGTGCTGCCGGGTTCAGCGATAGCTTGGCATCGTTTTCGATGTTCAAGGGCGTCAAGGGCATGTTTCACGGGCAGAGCCACGATGTCGGCGTTATGCTCTCCTGGTCGGTTCCGGATAGTCAGACACCCAGGTCCACGATCTGCGCCGGCGTCTTCAACGGCGAAGGGCGTGCCGCGAGTGGCGCTCGCAACGTGAACAAGCAGTTGGATACGGTCATTCGAGCGCAGACAAAACTCCTCGGCGGGCATGCCGATCTCGGTATCTCAGGGTACTACGGCGCGATCGCGGTCAAGGCACAGAGTGGCGATACGGCGCCGACCCGCAATGCCTACCGGTTCCTCGCGGGCGCGGATATACGGTACCTTGCGCCGTGGGGCACGACCTTCCGTGCGGAGTACGCGGGTGGTCTCTACGAGGTCACCCCGGATCGCTCGCTATACCTCGAGGGCAATCATGCGTACGCCTGGCTGATCTCGCTGAAACACCCGATCAATCCGCGTTTCGAGTTGGCGGCTAAGTACGATGAGTTCTATCCTGTCTCGCAGCAGGATGTGTCGGTGGGAGGCCTCGGCCGTATGGACCTGGTTCGCAAGACGCTCGGTTTCGGCCTTCTGTACCATCTGGATGAGGCGACGCGGTTCAGGCTCTGGTATTCGAAAGGTCTCACCCCGTATGACCCCAAAGCCGCGCCTGGGCCTGACCGCTCGCGACTCGGTCTCATCACGAGCGAGATCCAGATCTCGTACTGAAGGAGATGTTGTCCGTCATGCCAGCATGCAGGCCTCTATGCCGCACTGCGATGATCACAGCCCCGGCGGCTTCTGCCATGGGCCGGTCCGTTTCGGTCAAAGGCTCCGATACCATGCTGCCGCGAGGCCTGGGCTGGGCAGCGGGTTACATGAAAGCCAAACCCGGGTGGTCACTGTAATGGGCGGCGGTTCGACAACCGGCATCGCCGGACTGATCAACGGCGTTTGTGACATCGCCCGTGCAACGCGGGCAATGAAGGGCAGCGAGCTTGCAATGGCCAGGGGGGCGTCCCGTTCAAGCTCCCGGCCATGCGCGACGGCCTGGCGATCGTGGCAGTCGGCGGGGATTCGCCCTCGGGAACTTATAGGTTCTTCCAGGGCTCGGTACTGGGGGGTGGGAGTACGTACCGCCCCGACATGCAGACATCACCGTCCCATAACTCCGTTGGACCGGTGGTGTTTCAGGAGGCGGGTGCGATCGGCAAGCGCCCTCTGTCGCGGTCGTGTTCGTCTACATACGCCGCAGGCCGGCCGGAGCCGTCAAAGACTTCATTGACTGGGTCCGAAGTCCGGCAGGCCAAGCTGTTGTTCCGGTGGTCGGCTGCTATCCGATCAACTCGCCGCGACTTGATCATGGGGCGACGCTTCCGCATCGCCCCATGGTTGGGCAAGGCAACCCGTGTACTGTCTGACGACCTGTGCACTGTGCTAGACTCGTGGAGGTCCTCAGACGAGAGGAGACAAGCGTGAAAGCTCGCGTATTGATGTCGCTGGCAATGGCCGCATTGACGGTCGCTATCGTATCGGGGTGTTCGGCGCCGAAGAACGGCGGCGACACTGGGAAGATGCCCCCTCAGTCGCTTACCGTTAAGGGGTCGGACACGATGGTCCAGTTGGCTCAGGCCTGGGCCGAGGAGTACATGAAGAAGCATCCGGAGGCGCAGGTCTCCGTAACGGGCGGCGGCTCGAATACCGGCATTGCCGCACTGATGAACAAGGGCACGGATATCTGCAACTCATCCCGGCCAATCAAGGATGCCGAGAAGCAGGATGCTGCCGCGAAGGGCATTGATATTCAGGAGTTCGTTGTCGCTCAGGACGCGCTATCGGTTGTCGTGAACCGCGAGAACCCGGTGAACGAACTGACCATGGCGCAGCTCAAGGACATATTCGCCGGTACCGTGAAGGACTGGTCGCAGGTTGGCGGAACCCCCGGGCGGATCGTGCTCAACTCCAGAGAGACATCGTCCGGTACGTACGTTTTCTTCCAGGAACACGTCCTGGGCAAGGGCGTTCCGTTTGCCAGCGACGCGATGCTGCAGCCTGCCACTTCGCAGATTGTGCAGACCGTAGCACAGGACAAAGGCGGCATAGGCTACGTCGGTCTCGGATACGTTACAGACAAGGTCAAGGCCCTGAAGATCAAGAAGGACGCCGCATCGGCAGGCGTTGACGGCAACATCGAAAACGTTCTGAACGGCACGTATCCCCTGGCACGGCCGCTGTTCGAGTATACGGCAGGCGCTCCGAGCGGAGTGGTCCAGCAGTGGCTGGATTGGGTCCGAAGCGAGGAAGGCCAGGCCATCGTAAAGAAACTGGACTTCGTGCCGATCAAGTGAGCAGGTTCGGGTTACGAAGACGCGGTCTTGAGAGTGTGATCGAGGCGTCCATCCGCATCTGCGGCGTCGCCTCAATCGCTCTGGTCGTGCTCATTTTCACTTTCGTCTTGCGCGAGGGGCTGCCCCTCTTCAAGGAGTACTCGGTCAGGTCGTTTCTGACCGAGAGGGGGTGGCAGCCCGCACTCGCGCCGCCGACCGGGCCATGGTTCGGGTTGATGCCGAACCTATGGGGCTCCATCCTGGTCACTGCCGGCGCTGTTGTTGTCGCGGTACCCCTGGCGATCGGAGCGGCTGTGTGCCTGGCCGAGGTGGCTCCCCATCGCGTACGGGACGTGGTGAAGCCGATCATCGAGCTGCTGGCGACCGTGCCGTCTGTGGCCATCGGGTTCGTTGGCGCTGCGGCGATCAATCCGCTTGTCAAGAGCGTGTTCGATCTCGATACCGGCAAGAGCGCCCTCGCTGGTTCGGTCGTTCTCGCCTTCATGGCCATCCCAACGATCGTGACCATTTCGGACGACGCGCTTTCGGCTGTGCCGCGGTCATTCAGAGACGGTTCGGTGGCTCTGGGCGCAACGCGCTGGCAGGGCATTTCGCGCGTGGTGGTGCCTTCGGCCGCGCCGGGCATCATCGCTGCCGTCATGCTGGGGGTGGGCCGAGCCATCGGCGAGACGATGGTGGTCATCATGGTCACGGGCAACGCCGGTGTTCTCCCCGACAAAGGGCTGTGGTACGCCTTCACCCACTCGGTGAGGACGATTACGGGCACGATCGGGGCGGAGGCGTTGGAGGTGGCTTACGGCGACGCCCACTATCGTGCGCTGTTCATGCTCGGCGTCGTGCTGTTTGTAATCACATTTCTGCTGAACTTCGTGGCCGACCTGGCTCTTAACCGCAGGCCCAGGAGAGCCCTGCAGTGACTGCGTTGGCCCGGACATGAGCATCAACGCACAGACCTCGTCCTTGGGGTCGTCACGGGTGATCGCCTCCAATCTCCGCAAGCAGCGCATTGCGTTCGCTGTCCTGTTCGCGTTGCTGTTGATGGTGGTGTTGCCTGTGTTATGGCTGTTCGGGTTCATCATCTACCACGGCTGGCGACAGGTTACCTGGTCATTCTTGACGCTTCCGCCCAGAGCGGTGGACGCAGCCGGGGGGATATTCCCCGCGATCGTGGGCACCGTCTACCTGATGATCGGAACCATCGCAGTCGCCTTGCCTCTGGGGGTCGGAGGCGCGGTGTACCTGACCGAGTATGCCGGACGCTCGCGGTTGGTCCGACTGGTGCGCCTCGCGATTGTCAATCTGGCAGGTGTTCCCTCCATCGTGCATGGGCTCTTCGGCCTGGGCTTCTTTGTCCTGTTCGTCGGAGGAAGCATTGACCGGTTCATCTTGCACACGCAGCGGCCTGTGTGGGGGCAGCCGTGCTTGCTCTGGGGCTTCTGCACCCTTGCGGTTGTCATCCTCCCGATTGTCATAACGGCCACGGAAGAGGCGTTGATGAGCGTTCCCGCGTCGTTCAGGGAAGCATCGCTTGGCCTGGGCGCGACGAAGTGGCAGACTGTCCGGCGTGTGGTCCTCCCGACTGCGTTGCCGGGAATCCTGACCGGCGCCATCCTGGGGATCGGACGGGCCGCGGGCGAGACGGCTCCCGTAATGATCACGTGCGCGGCGTCGTTCAAGCCCTTTCTTCCGTCCGGCTTGAGCGACTCGGCCATGCTCCTGCCGTACCATCTGTATTTCGTCGTCACGCAGGTACCGAATCCGAGCTTGCAGCTTCAGGCAGGTATCGCGCTTGTGCTGGTGGCCCTTGTGTTCTGTATCAACGTTTCGGCCGTAGTGCTGAGGACGCGCGAGCACCGAAGAAGGAAGTGGTAAACGTGCGTACTGGAGCCATTGCCTGGGTCGTCGCCGTCGGGATCGCGACCACCTGCTGGTCCTGCGGGAGAGGGCCTCAACAGGGGCTGGGGGCGACGCCGAATGAGCTCGGCCTGCAGAAGCTGGCCATAACGGATGCGCAGATTCTGGCCGACATCAAGAGGCAGTTCGCGGCCGATCCGGTGCTTGCCAGAGAAAAGATCCAAATCAGCGTACAGGATAAGCGCGTGAGCCTTGTGGGCTGCGTCTCATCCGGCGAGGTGCGCATCAAGGCCGAGGACAAAGTGAGAGCGCACCCGGAGGTTCTTGGCCTGAACTCAGAGAAGCTGTTGGTGAAGTGAACGAGGGTTATCCACTGTGACCATGCCTGTCACCTTAGAACCGAAAGCAGGGGCGACCAGTGAAGAAGCGGCGGCAGACCCGGCCCCGCGCACGGAGACTGCGCCCGCGAAGATCGAGTTCCGCAACGTCAACTTCTACTACGGCGATCTGCAGGCGCTCTTTGGGAACACGATCAGCATAGCCGCTCGGCGGATCACGGCGCTGATTGGCCCGTCCGGGTGTGGCAAGTCCACGTTCCTGCGGGTCATGAACCGGATGAACGATGAGATACCCGGGACCCGATTGACCGGCGAGGTATATCTCGATGGCGAGGATATCTACGGGCCTAACTGCGACAAGGTGACATTGCGACGACGGATCGGCATGGTTTTCCAGCGTCCGAACCCGTTTCCCAAGTCCGTCTTTGAGAACGTGGCCTACGGTCCGCGCATCCACGGGGAGAGTCGCAAGTCGCGCTTGTCCGAGATCGTTGAGCGCAGCTTGCGTCGCGCTGCGCTGTGGGACGAGGTCAAGGATTCCCTCCATCGGTCGGCATTTGACATCTCCGGCGGACAGCAGCAGCGGCTATGCATCGCTCGCGCGCTGGCCGTCGAGCCGGAGGTGCTGCTGATGGACGAGCCGTGCTCGGCCCTCGATCCGGCCTCGACATTTCGCATCGAGGAACTGATGCGTGAGCTGGAGAACGAGATCACCATTGTGATCGTCACGCATAATATGCAGCAGGCCGCGCGTGTGTCGGACACAACGGGGTTCTTTCTGAAGGGCGAGCTCCTCGAATGGGGACCTACCGAACGCATCTTCAGTAAGCCGAACGACAAGCGCACGGAAGACTACATCCAGGGACGGTTCGGCTGATCCTTTGAGCCATTGCTGGAATCGGTACGGACTCGAGCGCTCGCGGCCGAAACCGGCGCG
The DNA here is from genome assembly GCA_020722705.1 of Chthonomonas calidirosea. Classification (GTDB taxonomy): domain Bacteria; phylum Armatimonadota; class Chthonomonadetes; order Chthonomonadales; family CAJBBX01; genus JAAYVH01. Next base: position 22,364 of record DYKI01000006.1, read on the forward strand.
TCGAATCGAGCGTCCAACGGAAGGCAACACCATGTCCACTACGCGCGCACCCTTCGACGATGAGCTTGCCGTTCTTCGCACCCACGTCCTGGCGATGGGAGAGACGTTGGATCACATGCTCAGCACGGCCATCCGCGCAGTCACAGAGCAGAACCCGGAGCTGACTCTTGAGGTGCTGCGCTCAGACGACGAGGTGGATCGGCTCGACGCGGAGATTGAAGCAGACTGCCTCAGGATGATTGCGCTGCAGCAGCCGGTCGCGAGCGACCTCAGGCAGTTGGGCACGGCCTTCAAAGTGGTGACTGATCTGGAGCGGGTTGGCGACTACGCCGTTGACATCGCCAAGATCGGACGCCGCATCAGCCGCCGGGGGCTATTCTACAAACCGCTGATTGACCTGCCGCGTCTGGCCGACCTTGTTCGGGCCATGCTGCGTGACGCCATGACCGCCTTCGTGAGCCACGATCTGGAGGTGGTCCAGCGCATCGTAGCCGCTGACGACGTCGTAGACGACCTGTACCACCGCTGCCGCGACCACCTGATCGAGGCGATGCGTCAGGACACCAGTCTGGTCTATGTCGGGACCTTCCTCGTGCTCGCGTCGAAATACATCGAGCGTGTCGGCGATCACCTGGTGAACGTTGCCGAGCGCGTCCACTACATGGTTACGGGCGAACTCGTGCAGTTGGCGAAGCAGCGAAAGCTGGCCGGGGTTTCCGGCCGGCCCGAGGGCTAGCGCCGTGTCGGTCATTGGCGCCAACATTCTGCACGTTCGTGAACGCATTGCGGCGGCAGCGGGGCGTATCGGACGTGATCCTGGCGACATCTGCCTGATCGCGGTCAGCAAGACCATCGGGGTCGAAGCCGTCCGCTCGGCGGTTGAGGCCGGCATCCGGGATTTCGGCGAGAACTACGTGCAGGAGGCCATGATCAAGATCGGCAGCTTCGGCTCCGACATCCGATGGCACTTCATCGGGCATCTTCAGACCAACAAGGCGCGCCAGGTGGTTGGAGCGTTCGCGCTGGTTCACAGCGTGGACTCGGACCGCATCGCTGTAGAACTCAACAAGCGGGCCTTGGCGGCGGGCATCGTCCAGGATGTCCTGATCGAAGTGCGCCTCGATCCGGAAGGAGCCAAGACGGGTGTTGAGCCGGATTCTCTGGGCGCTCTTGCCGACTGCGTCGGTCAGCTTCCCGGATTGCGCCTGCGCGGGCTCATGGGCATCGCCCCTGTTGTGTCCGATCCCGACCACGCGCGGCCCCATTTTGCCCGTCTCAGGGGACTTCTGGACTGTTTGCCGCCGCAGTGTCGAGCGATCCTTTCCATGGGCATGACGGGCGACTTCGAGCCGGCCATCATGGAAGGCGCCACCCACGTCCGGATCGGCACGGCGATCTTCGGGCCTCGTTCCTGAGCGAAGGTATACTCTTCGCAACTCGTTCGAAAGGTCTTCCAGATGGCTGAGTACGTTTACTGCAATGGAACTCTTGTCCGCGCCGATGAAGCCCATGTAGGCATCTACGATCACGGATTCCTCTACGGCGATGGGGTCTTCGAGGGCATTCGCGCCTACAACGGAGGCGTGTTTCGGCTGACGGAGCACGTGCGCAGACTGTATCGGTCTGCCCATGCGCTGTCCATTCGGCTTCCGATGGAGCAGGACGAGTTCCGGGCGGCAATCATCGAGACGGTGAAGGCCAACAACATGCAATCGTGCTACATTCGCGTTTCGGTTTCCCGCGGCACGGGGCTTGGGCTCGACCCGGAACAGATACACAACGATCCAACGATCATCATCTCCACCCGGCAGCTTCGGCTTTATCCTCAGGCCATGTACGATGAAGGGCTGGACGTGATCACTGCGTCAACGCGGGTGCCGCCTGCGGTCTGCATAGATCCCCAGATCAAGTCCCTGGGACGGTACATCAACAACATCCTCGCCAAGATGGAAGCCAACCGGGTCGGCGCAGGCGAGGCGCTGATGCTGAACATGGCCGGGAACGTGGCCGAGGCTACGGGCGACAATCTCTTCCTGGTACGCGACGGAGCCCTCATCACTCCTCCGACCTCGGAGGGAGCCCTTGTTGGTATCACGCGCGAGGCCGTGATGAAGCTGGCAGCCGATCTCGGGGTACCCGTGTCCGAGAAGGTCGTTACCCTCTACGACTGTTACACGAGCGACGAGACGTTTCTCACCGGCACGGCTGCCGAGGTGATTCCCATGGTTCGACTCGATAGCCGCGCCATCGGAAGCGGAAAGCCGGGGCCGATCACGCATGCCATCATTGACGCCTTCAGACGGTGTACCGCCACCGAATGCGAACCCGTCTACGCCTGACGGCGGCTTGTCAGACAGCGGACTGCTTGCCCCGCTCATAGCCCGCGCGCTTGGCGTCGGTCCCAGGGAGGCTCCAGGTCGTTGCGCGCTATGCGGCACGGGCGCGCGGTTGGTCCGTGTTGATGACGGAATGGCGGCATCGCTATTGTGCCTGGACTGTCTGGCGAACCGGACTTGCGACAGCCTGCGCTTGCCCGCGATCTTCATGTCCCGGTTGACCATGCCGATGCCCACGAAAGCCCGGGCGCTGCCGAACACGATGGATGAGAGCACGACCTGCCCATCCTGCGGAGTGACGTTCAGCCAGGTGCGGGCATCGGGTCTTCTTGGATGTCCTGGCTGCTACTTGGCCTTCCGCGAAGCCGTCGAGTCGGCGTTGCGAGGACTGCACGGCTCGCCATGACGGCGCGACGCAATCCTCGTCTCCCTGCGCCGGTCTGGTACGGCACGACCGGCTCAGATCAGGACGTGGCGGTGAGCACGCGATGCCGCATCGCGCGCAATCTGGAGGGCTTTGCGTTCCCCTGGATCGCCAGCGATCAAGATCTCGCAGAGGTATGCCGTCTCTGTGCGCAAGGCGTCGCTTCGGTGGAGCCGCATGCCCTCAGCATCACGCGCCCCGTGACCGAACCGGGCATACTTCCCGATCTGGTCGCAGCCCGCTATGCCAGCTTTCGGTGGGCAGGTATGGAACGGCCCGGCCGCGTCCACATCGCGCCCGACGGCTCATGGTCCGCCATGGTGAACGAAGAGGACCATTTGCGCTTTCAGGTTGTGTTGAGCGGGTTTGAGCCGGCGGCGGCCGTATCCCGGTGTCGCGATCTGGCCGCTTCGTTGGGGCGTCGTCTTGCCTTCGTTCGGCACCCGGATTACGGATGGCTGACCGCATCACTGACCAACGCCGGCACGGGCATGCGCCTGAGCTTCCTGCTGCATCTGGCGGCCCTGGCGTCGGGCACGGCGCTCATGGAGGCTATCGAGGCCGCTCGCCGCATGGGATGCGTTGTCCGTGGGGCGTTCGGCGAGGGCACTCCTGGAACCGGAGCCTTCGTACAGGTGTCCAACAGGTGCACGTGGGGGCCTGATGCGGCGGAGGCGGTTGGACGTGCATGCGGGGCCGGGCGGTACTTGATCGAGCGCGAGCGTGAGGCCCGGCAGGACCTCATTGACAGGCGCGGCGGGCTGTCGGATATTGCCGATGCGTCGGACGGAGCCAGAGAGCGTGTATTGCGGGACGACCTGCATCCGCTCGAACTGATGCACAGTGTGTCGGTTCTGCGTCTGGGCATCGCCACCGGTGCGACTCCGGGCGATATTGTGCGTACTGGTGAATGGATAGCCGCCGCCGGAGTTGTGGCCTGGACACATGCCGCAGGACGCAACGAGCCGTACGAGCGGATGCGCCGTCTCGCGACGATACGATCAGGACTGCGCCGGTGACCCATGTGGGAACTCGGCGAGGGGCGGCGGAGGATGGCGCTGTCTCCGGGCATGCAGCGACAGATGCAGCAGGCGGAGTTCGACACAATGGCGGGCTCTCGTTGACACCCGGCAAACTGAGGAGGGTAGAATCCTACGTGAAGGGTAGGTTAAGCGTCGGTTTCGGCTACCCGAAAGGTAATGAGTATGTGGCAGCGGTTCACTGAGCGAGCACGCCGCGTTGTGTTCTTTGCCCAGGAAGAAGCCGGTCGTTTGGGCGAGAACTATGTTTCGACTGAGCATTTGCTGCTCGGTCTGGTCCGCGAAAGCGACAGCGCGGCCGGCAGGATCCTGGATCGTCTGGGAGTCAGCCTCGGGCGCATACGATCGGAGATCGAGCGGCAGGTTACACGCGGCGACGGCAAGATCAGCCAGGACATGCAGTTGACGCCCCGAGCCAAGCGTGTCATAGACCTCGCCTACGACGAGGCGCGCCAGCTCAATCACAACTATATCGGCACCGAACACCTTCTCCTCGGCCTCATCAGAGAGGGCGAGGGCCTTGCAGGGCGGGTTCTGGCCAAACTGAGCGTGGATCTCGAGCGCGCTCGGCATGAAGTGATGGCCATCAAGGATGCTGAAGTCGCAGCCATCGGCGCATCTCATGCGCCGCATCGTCACCATCGGTCCCGCACTCCAACGCTCGACGAGTTCGGCCGAGACCTCACCGAACTTGCCCGCAACGACAAGCTCGACCCGGTCGTCGGCCGCACGACGGAGATAGAACGCGTCATTCAGATACTGTCTCGCCGCACGAAGAATAACCCGTGCCTGCTGGGTGAGCCGGGGGTCGGGAAGACTGCAATAGCCGAGGGTCTGGCCCAGAAGATAGTCATGGGCGACATACCTGAGATGCTTCGCGACAAGCGCATACTGGCCCTTGATCTGGCCGGTCTCGTAGCCGGTACCAAGTACCGTGGCGAGTTCGAGGAGCGCATGAAGCGGGTAATGGATGAGGTCCGGAAGGCCCAGGGCGAGATCATCTTGTTCATTGACGAACTGCATACGCTGGTCGGGGCAGGGGCAGCCGAAGGCGCCATTGACGCCTCCAACATCATGAAGCCGGCCCTTGCGCGCGGCGAGCTGCAGTGCATCGGCGCGACGACGATGGACGAGTTCCGAAAATACGTTGAGCGCGATGCGGCGCTGCAGAGGCGCTTCCAACCGGTGAAGGTCGGTGAACCGAACGAGGACGAGTGCATAGCCATCCTGCGCGGCCTGCGCGGACGCTATGAGCGGCACCACAGCGTGCAGATTACCGACAGTGCGCTGGTCGCGGCGGCGAGGCTTGCGAATCGCTACATCAGTGACCGCTTCCTTCCCGACAAGGCGATTGACCTGATAGACGAGGCGGCATCCAGGGTGCGGCTGCAGCATGCGCTCCCGCCGCTGGACCTGCGTCAGGCGCGGGCGGAGCTGCTGGAGATTGAGCGCCACCTTCATGGCTCGGGTCCTGCCCGTCACGAAGGCAACGGCGAGATTGAGGCTCGACGCAGGCGTCTGCGTGCCGACATCGAGTCCCTTGAGCGAAACTGGCGCTCAACGCTCGACGACACTCCGCAGGTCGTGGCCGAGGATGAGATCGCGCAGATCGTTCAGTCGTGGACGGGCATTCCGGTCTCGCGTCTTGTCGAGTCGGAGTCCCAGAAGCTGCTGCGCATGGAAGAGGAACTGCACAAGCGCATCGTCGGTCAGCATGAGGCGATCGTCGCGGTAGCGAAGGCCGTTCGCCGTGCCCGATCGGGCATGAAGGACCCAAAGAGGCCGACTGGCACGTTCATTTTCCTCGGGCCAACGGGCGTCGGCAAGACGGAGCTCGCCCGTGCACTGGCCGCATACCTCTTCGACAACGAGAACAACCTCGTCCGCATAGACATGTCGGAGTATATGGAGCGCTTCGCCGTGTCGCGGCTGGTCGGCGCTCCTCCCGGCTACGTGGGGTACGACGAGGGCGGCCAGCTCACCGAAGCGGTTCGGCGCAACCCCTACTCGGTGATCCTCCTTGACGAGATCGAGAAGGCGCACCCTGAGGTGTTCAACATCCTCCTGCAAGTGGCCGAGGATGGCCGACTCACGGACAGCCAGGGCCGCAATGTTGACTTCAAGAACGCCGTCATCATCATGACCTCGAACATTGGCGCTCGCAGCATCACCCGCGAACCGGGCATCGGGCTACGCACGCCGGCCAGGGTGGATGAGAACGCGCGCGCCTACGAGGCCATGAAGGGCAAGGTCCTCGACGAGATGAAGAAGACCTTCCGGCCCGAGTTCCTGAACCGCATTGATGAGGTGGTGGTGTTCCATGCACTGACCAGTGCGGAAATCCACCAGATCGTGGACCTGATGCTCGAACGTGTCGCAGGGCAGGTCCGCCAGAGCGGGATGGAGCTGGTGGTTACCCCGCCCGCCAAGGAGATTCTGGCGCGCGAAGGCTATGACCCGGCCTACGGAGCGCGGCCTCTTCGCAGGGCCATCCAGCGGCTGATTGAGGACCCTCTGTCCGAGCAGATCCTGGCCGGCAACTTCCGCGAAGGCGACACGATCCATGCCGAGGTCGAGGATGGCGACATTGTCTTCGTAAAGGCACCCGCCGAGGGCGACCTCGAGCTTCCGCCGCCCGCACTTGCTGCCGTCGAATAGGCAGCCATAGCCGTGGCTTCAGACGCCTCCGTCGTCCGCAGACGGGGGCGTCGCCGTCTATGGCCGGCGTGTTGACCGTCCGGCAGCCGCACGGCTATAATGGCCTCCGGTTCGCGGTCCGCTTTGCGGCTCGCAGCCCAAGCCATTCTGCTTCCACGAGGCTTCTGCGCGCATGACCGATCCATCGGACATCCAGGCCGACTTCGCGACCGTTTTCGGCAGCAGGCCGACCTTCGTCGTGCGGGCGCCGGGCAGGGTCAACCTGATCGGCGAGCACACCGACTACAATGACGGCTTCGTCTTTCCGGCGGCGATAGACTACGACGTGCGGATCGCGGGACGGCCGCGGGACGACGGCGTGGTGCGTCTGTGGTCGGCGCTGTTTCATCGTCGCGCCCAGTTTGCGCTCGGGACACGACGCCGCTCACGGCGGAACGGGTGGAGCAACTACGTTCGCGGTGTCGGAGTGATCCTTGCATCGGAGGACTATCCCCTGCGCGGCATGGACGCCATCGTCACCGGCACGGTCCCCCTGAGCAGCGGTCTGTCGTCGTCTGCGGCTCTGGAGGTGGCATCGTGTTTGGCGTTCGAGGCCGCCGGCGAGTTCTCGATCGAGCCCAAGCGCCGCGCACTGCTGAGCCAACGTGCCGAGCGCGAGTTCGTTGGTGTGCAGTGCGGCATCATGGACCAGTTCATCTCGGCGCTCGGTCAGGCGAACCACGCGCTGATGATTGACACACGCTCGCTCGATTACCAGCCCGTCCCTCTCCCTTCGAGCGGGGTCTCGATCGTGATCAGCAACACGAACAAGCAGCGCGGTCTGGTGGACTCGGCCTATAACGAGCGCAGGGCGCAGTGCGAAGAGGGTGTCCGCAGGCTCGTGAAGGCACTGCCGGGTATCCGCGCGCTCCGCGACGTCACGTTGGCCGACCTGGAGGCGCACGGGGCGTTGCTCGATCCCGTCGTGCTCCGGCGCTGCCGCCACGTTGTGAGCGAGAACGAGCGCGTTCTGGAGAGCGTGGAAGCGCTCCGGTCGGGTGACCTGGGGCGGTTCGGGCGACTCATGAACCGGTCCCACGGCTCGCTCCGCGACGACTACGAGGTCAGTTGCTTGGAACTGGATGCGATGGTTGAGGCCGCTCGGGCTGTGGACGGTGTCTATGGCGCGCGCATGACCGGGGCCGGGTTCGGCGGATGTACCGTGAGCCTGGTCGCCGATGAGGCCGTCGGGCGGTTCAAGCAGAGCGTAGGTGAGGAATACCTGCGCAAGACGGGGCGCGAAGCGACGTTCTACGTTTGCCGAGCATCGGCCGGCGCCGAGCGACTGCTGTGAACCGATCAGACACATCGGTCGGATCGGTCGGATCGGTCGGATCGGTCGGATTGGACGGATCAAGCTATGCCTGACGAACTGCGTTTCGCCATTGTCGGCACGGGGATGGGCTACGGGCGCGCTCGCTGCGTGACGGAGACGCCGGGCGCACGACTGGTTGCCGTGTGCTCGCTCGATGAGGAGCGGGGCAACAAGGCGGCTCAGGAGTTCGGGTGCGAGTTCATCCTCGAATACGAGCAACTGCTTGCCCGAGACGATGTTGACGTTGTCGGTGTGATGACGCCGAGCGGCCTGCACTGCGAGCACGCGATCCAGGCCCTGAGAGCCTGCAAGCATGTCTATACGACAAAGCCCATGGACATCCGCCTCGAGCGATGCGACGAGGCCATCCGGACCGCTCAAGAGACTGGCCGCCTCCTCTGCGTGGACTTCGACAGCCGTTACGTGCCGGACAATCACCGCATTCGGCAGGCGATCCGATCTGGAGCGATCGGCTCGGTGCTCAATGCCGACCTTCGCATGAAGTGGTACCGCAAGCAGTCCTACTACGACGGAGGCGTGCCTGCGGGTTGGCGCAGCCGTCTCGAAACCGAGCGAGGCTCTGCCGCCAATCAGGCGGTGCACTACCTCGACCTTCTGCTGTGGTGGCTTGGCCCGGTCCGATCGGTTCAGGCGCGCATCGGCACGTTGGGCCATGCCATCGAGACCGAGGATGCGGCCCAGGCGCTCATCACGTTCGAGAGTGGAGCTTGGGGCATCATCCAGACCACGACCTGCAGCTATCCGGGACTGGGTACAGCCATCGAGCTAACGGGACGCAAAGGGACGCTGACCTGGAAGGACAACGAGGTCCTCTGCTATAACGTGGAGGACGGCGATCCGCCGCCGCTGGCAGGCTATCCTGTGGATCCGGACCTTCCGCAGAACATCATCGAGGACGTGGTGGGAGTGCTCACGAAAGGCCGGAAGCCCATGTGCCCACCCGAAGAGGGCCGCGCGTCTGTAGCGCTATTCGACGCCATCTACCGATCCGCGCGCACAGGGGAAGCCGTGACGCCGGGGTAGAGGGCACGTATGGATATCGTGGGCACGCAGTAAGGCGCGCGCCTTCGACGCCCGCGTAGCGCGGGGCCCGCCGAGGTCCCGCGTGGAGCATCCGCTCCCCAGGATTGTCAGTCACTCGCTGTTGACGCCCCGCGCGAACCGTCGTACAATGGCCCATCGGAACGTGTTCGTATCGTTGTCGTACGATGCGACCTCCTTTGCTCTGCCTGCGGCATCTGCCGCCGGCAGGTCGAAACGTGTTCGTATCGTTGTCGTACCATGGAACAGGCACTGCCGATGTTGACCGGACGGACATGCAGCACAACACAGCCTGACCCGTCACCCACCGGGCGATGACATGCCATGTCGCCCCGCCCTGCACACGCCTGCCCCAAATCCGGCTGCGCACCGTTTTGTCCCCTCTCCCGCGCCGTCCCACGTTACGTGGGTTACGGCGACGCCGTTTCTGGTCCCCTCTCCCGCGCTAACCTGTGGTGGGCCGAGGATGACGAACCGCGCGCGGGAGAGGGTCAGGGTGAGGGCGCGTTTCTGGTCCCCTCTCCCGCGC
>DYKI01000006.1:31866-83224 GCA_020722705.1 Chthonomonas calidirosea
CCGCGCGCGGGAGAGGGTCAGGGTGAGGGCGCGTTTCTGGTCCCCTCTCCCGCGCTAACCTGCGGTGGGCCGAGGATGACGAACCGCGCGCGGGAGAGGGTCAGGGTGAGGGCGCGTTTCTGGTCCCCTCTCCCGCGCCTGTTGACTGCGTGCTCGGCGACGGGCGCGCGAGCATGGGAGATGCGTCTCGTTGCCGCGAGCGGACCGTCACCAACGACTCCGAGACCGGCACGTGTAGAACAGGCGATGAATCGCCCGCCTGCGAACACGAAACCCACCTTCGTGGGTTCATGGCCATCCCGCGAAGGCGGGATTTGTTGCGAATGCCCGACGATTCATCGTCGGGTACAGCCGCCCGCGGCTGCCGCACCGACGGCGATGCGGGGGATTGATGCATGTCGGAGCGAGGGGCGTCCGCAACGCGCAGCGGAACATGACGATCTGTGCGTCCGGCCTGGCGAGGTTTAGTCGGGCCGAGGGGGTCGGTCACAGCCGATAGGTTCGCACGGCGTTGTCGCGCAGGAGTTTGCGGCGGTCGGCGAATGGCCATCGGGCGATGATCTGCTGCAGCGCTTCAACCCACTCGCGCGGTGTGGCGACGAGGGTGCAGACGGGCCAGTCGGTGCCGAACACGATCCGATCCGGGCCGAAGGCGTTGCGGCAGTGCTCGACGAACGGTGCCAGAGTCGCGGCGTCCCATGCGCCCTTCTTCGCCGAGGCCACAATGCCGCTGATCTTGCATGTCACGTTCGGTCGGCGCGCCACGCGGTCCATGGCTCGTTTCCAGTGGTCCTGTATGCCTGCCTGCACGTTCGGATTGCCGCAGTGGTCCAGCACCAGCCGCGTGTCGGGACACAGTTCGGCAAGGCGATCGGCGTCGTCGAGATACGCAGCGGGAAGGCAGACATCGAACACCAGGTTCATCTTGCCCAGAAGCCGGACGCCTCGCACGAAATCGGGCTGCAGGCAGTGGCCTTGCGGCGTGGCGGGCGCATGGAGCACCTGTCGCAGTCCCTTGACCCGACGGCTATTCCGGAACCGTGCCATGTACGACTCGAAGTCGGCGGACGCAGGTCGCCCGCCGATCACAGCGCCGACCATGGGACTGCCCGGCTTGCCGAAGAGGGACAGCGCGTAGGCAGCCTCCTCAACGTGCTGCTCCGGTGCGACATCCACTTCCATGTAGACGGTTCGCTCGATGCCGAGCCCCTGAGTGGCGCCCAGGTAGTCCTCCATCGTGTGATTGCCTGCCAGCGGTCCGGTCGCCGGCAGCCACGGCAGTCGGAGCACTTTCAGGTCCCACAGGTGCTGATGGGTGTCCACGATGCCGATCCGGTCGCGTGCCTGATCCGACTCGGTCGCAATCGTCGCTGCAGCCGCCGTTGCCATGAGCTCCCTCCGCGTAAGCCTCATCCCTTGACCGCTCCGGCCGTCAGCCCTGCGACGAACTCGCGCTGCAGGAGCATGAAGATAACGATGACGGGCAGGACGCTGATGAGCGTTCCGGCCATGAGCGTCCCGTACTGCTGCTGATAGAGCCCTACGAGCTGGTTCAGCGCAATGGGCAGGGTGAATCGCTCGCTGTTGTGCAGGATGATCTGCGGCCACAGGAACGAGTTCCACGCGCCCATGAAGCTGATGAGACAGAACGCGCCGATCATGGGCCGCGAGACGGGCATGACCACGTCCCAGTAGATGCGGAACTCCGAGCAGCCGTCAATGCGGGCCGCATGGAGGAGCTCATCCGGCACCTGAAGGATGGACTGGCGGAACAGGAAGATGCCGAAGACGCTTACGGCGCCGGGAACGATGAGGCCGGCATAGGTATCCACGAGCCCGATCCTGTAGATGAGCTCATACATGGGAGCCATGACGACCTGGCCCGGAATCAGCATCGTGGCCAGCATGAGGATCATGATCGCCTTGCGCGCACGGAAGTCGTACTTGGCGAGCGCGAAGCCCGCGAGCGACGAGAAGAAGAGCTGCACCAGGACTGCCGAACATGCCACGAACGCGCTGTTGATGCCGCACCTGAAGAAATGCACCGTGGGGTTGGGGTTGCCGACCTCGAACAGGTCGCGGAAGTTGGCGAGCGTGGCTCGCGGCGCGAAGAACATGTGATGGAACAGGTCGTCGGGACCTTTGACGCTCGCGGCAACGAGCCAGACTATCGGGGTCAGCGTCACGACGGCAAAGGCTATGAGGAGCCCGTACATGAGGCCGCGATAGGCCATCAAGCCGATCGAGGGTTTCATTCCGAGCCCTTTCCGAGCACGCCGGTGATGCGCATCTGGATCAGGCTGACCACGAGCAGCCCCAGCGCGAGGGTCCATCCTACGGCGGAGGCGTAGCCGAGGTCACCGGACACGAAGCCCGTCTGGTAGAGGTACATGACGATGGTCAAGCCGGCCTTGTTGGGGCCGGGGCCGTTTCCCAGCATGATGTAGGGCAGCTCGAAGAGCTGGAAGGAGCCGATGGTGGACGTGATCAGCACGAACACGGCGACCGGCTTGATGCCCGGGAGCGTGACCGCTCGAAACTGCTGCCATGCGTTGGCGCCGTCCACCGTGGCCGCCTCGTAGAGGTCCCGATCCACCGCCTGAAGCGCCGCGAGGAAGTAGATCATGTTGAAGCCGACGTACATCCAGAGCGATGTGAGCACGAGGGCAGGCATGACCAGGGCGGGATTGGCGAGCCACTTGGTGTCAAGGGCCACAACGGGCATCCATGGCATTGCCTTGCTCAGCGTTGCCGTGAGCGAGTGGAGCACGGTGTTCAGCAGGCCGTACTGCGGCACAAAGAGGACGCTGAAGAGCACCGCGACGAACACCTGCCCGAGCAGGTTGGGTGAGAAGAAGGCCAGTCGAAACCACTCACGACCGCGCAGCCACCTCTGGCTCAAGAGAAGGGCCAGCGCCAGCGCCAGAGGCAACTGGACGAACACAGACCAGAACGCGAACACCGCCGTGTTCCACACCGCAATGTGGAAGTCGGCGTCGCCGAGCAGGAACCGGAAGTTCGCTAGGCCGACATAGACCTGGTCTTTCGGCCCGCTCGTGACATAGAACGACAGAATGACACTCTTCACGATGGGCCACAGGCCAAACGCACAGAAGAGGATGAGAAAGGGCGACACGAATACGTAGGGAGCGACACGTTCCTGAATGCGAAACCAGTTCGGACGCATCAGAACGGGTTCCTCCCAATCAGTCGGCGCAGCTCATCGGCGCTCTGTCTCAACTGACGACGCACGAAAGCGTCGAACCCCCGATCACCGTTGTTGCGATAGTATTGCACGCAGGCCACGAGCGCCTCGCTAAGCTTGCCCTTGGCCGTGGAGATGAAGGGGCTTGTGTACTGGAACGGCACCTCAGGGGCCAACTCGGCATAGAGGCTGCCAAGGGGCTGGCTGCTCCAGTAGGCGCGGGGTTCGTGGAAGGCGGGCTGGTCCCAGGCCGCACGGAGCGCCGGGATGATGTTGGTGCCGCGGAAACGTTCGGCCAGTTCCTTCTTGTCGAGGTACAGGTGCAGCGCGAACTCCCAGGCGAGATCCGGTTTGGCGCAGTGCTTGGTGATGGCGATCATGGTGCCGCCCCATGTGCTTGTGCGCCGCTCGCCCCTGCGGACCGCGGGCAGAGGCATGAGGGCCATCTTGCCCGCCATGCGCGGGATGTCCATTTCGAAGCTCTTGGTGCGCCAATCGGGTGCAACCATGCACAGGATGTAGCCATCCTCCACTGCCTTGGTGAAGATCTGGCCACCGCCAAGGTCGCTTCCGATCCTGTTGGGGCCGACCACGAGCGGCACGTACCATTTCATGGTCTCGATGCCGATTTCATTGTCGAACGTGCATCGTCCTTCGGGATCAAAATAGCCTCCGCCGCGCTGGAACAGCAGCGTTTCGAGCCGAGAGGCATCGGCGTCGGGCAGCTCGATCATGTACCGCCGGCCCGGGTCCTGAAGGCGCGTCAGCCTTCGCCCTATGCGGATGAAGTCGTCCCAGGTCTCGATCGAGGAAACGTCCACCTTCTCGCGCTCGAAGATATCACGCCGGTAGGCGAGCATGACCGGATGGACGTCATGCGGAAGCCCGAATATGCGGCCTCGGCTCGTGTAAGGGGCAAAACGGGCCTGCACCATGCCGTCCCACAGCCCGGATCGGTGAATGCGGTCCGTCAGGTCAACGAAGCCCACATGCGGCAAGGGACCGCGGAAGAAGCTTCCTGCCGAGCTGATCTCGACCTCCACCAGGTCAGGCACGTCAAGATCGGCCCAGAAGGCGGCCTGAAGTCTGGAGGTCACGGCAGTGCCGGAAACCAACTGAACATCCGCCTTCACGCCCGGGTGGGCGGCCTCGAAGGAGGGCACAGCCTCCTTGTAGGTGTCGTAGTGGGTCTTGGCAAAGGTCCAGAACGTGAGGGTGGCGTTGGACCGCGAGACCGGGTGCACGACAAGCCATCCGCCGGTCAGGATAGCGACGGCGAGGATCGAAAGAGCCGCATGCCCGTATGGAAAGCGTAACATCACGACCCATGTTCGGCGCCGACTTGCGGTTGTCCTGCAGGTCCCAGAACAAGACCTCGGGGCACGGCGGCGCGTGTCGTGAGGTACCATCTAGCGGGGCCGGAGGGGGCCCTCTCTTAACGCATGGACAGTCATCTACCTTTTGCGGTACCGGACATAGGCGAGGCCGAGATCGAGGAAGTCGTTGACTCCTTGCGCTCGGGATGGCTGACCACGGGTCCCAAGACGCGACGATTCGAGCAAGCCTTCGCGAGTTTCCTTGGCGGCGAGTGCAGCGCTGTCGCCGTCAACTCGGCAACATCGGGCCTCCATCTCGCCCTCGAAGCCTGCGGCGTCGGTCCGGGCGACGAAGTCATCACGAGCACCTATACCTTCACGGCTACGGCCGAGGTGATCCGTTACCTTGGCGCCGACCCGGTGTTTGTGGACATTGACCCGAACACACTCAATATGGACCCGGAGTGCGTAGCTCGGGCGATCACACCGCAGACCAAGGTCATCATGCCGGTTCACATTGCCGGCTTGCCCTGCGAGATGGATGCCATCCTGCAGATAGCCGGCGCTCACGGCATCAAGGTGGTCGAAGACGCCGCCCACGCACTGCCGACGACGTATCGAGGGCGACTGATCGGCACGCTGGCCTCCGACGCGACGGTCTTCAGCTTCTACGCCACCAAGACACTGGTGACCGGCGAGGGCGGCATGGTGGTGACCCGTGATCCTTCGATTGCGGCACGCTGCCGTGTGATGCGCCTTCACGGCATTGACCGGGACGCTTTCGATCGGTACACGAGCGAGAGACCGGCATGGTACTACGAGGTAATCGCCCCGGGTTTCAAGTACAATATGACGGACATCGCAGCGGCGCTGGGGCTGCAGCAGTTGCGCCGGTTGAATGAGTTGCGCGAGCGCCGCCGTGCGATGGCTCAAAGGTACAACGAGGCGCTCGCCGATCTGCCCGTCCTCTTGCCGCCTGCAGGCGGCTCCGCTGATCTCCATGCCTGGCATCTCTATATCGTGCGCTTGACCGACGCCGCGCCGATGGGCCGAGACGAGTTCATCGAAAGGATGTCGGAGCGAAAGATCGGCATGAGTGTGCACTTCATTCCTCTGCATCGGCAGCCATACTGGCGCTCTCAATATGGCTTGGATCCCGCCCATTTCCCCGCGGCGGAGGATGCATACCGACGCGCCGCGAGTCTGCCCCTGTACACGAGGATGACGGACGCCGATCAGCGCCGAGTGATCGAGGCGGTTCGTGAGCTGCTCGGGTGACAGAAGCGGGCCGGAGGGAGCCCCGGATGCTCGCCCGTTGGCCACCTGGACTGAACGCAGCGTGAATGAGGCTGTTCGCCGCTTGGCCGACATCGTTGTTTCCGCGATAGTGCTTGTGCTGCTGTCTCCGCTCCTGTTTGTTCTTGCGGCGCTGGTGCGCCTGTCGTCGCCGGGGCCGATCCTGTTTCGGCAGGAGCGCGTGGGACTTGGAGGCAAGCCCTTCCGCCTGCTCAAGTTCAGGTCCATGCGCGTCGGCGGCGGAGGGCCTGAAGTGACGGCCGGGGGCGACAGCCGCATCACGCCGATCGGCGCGTTCATGCGGCAATGGAAGCTCGATGAGCTTCCTCAGTTCGCCAATGTGCTGCTGGGCGACATGACGCTTGTGGGGCCGCGCCCCGAGGTGCCCAAGTATGTGCAGCACTATACGCCCGAGCAGATGCTGGTGCTGAGCGTCAAGCCTGGCATCACAGGTCGGACGCAGCTCGAGTACCGTCACGAGGAGCGGCTGCTTGCGGGGCACGACGACGTCGAGCGTGTCTACCTGACCGAGATCATGCCTGCCAAGCTCGCCCTGGACCTTGAGTATGTCCGGACGCGGACACTGCTGGGCGACCTTGCATTGCTCGTTCGGACCGGCGCCGCAATCGTGAAACGCGGCTGACGAGACGAACGGGCCGGATAGGATAGGAGAGACATGCTCAGTTCGGCGAAACCGATCACGATCGTGATGGCTGAGGACGATCCTGACGATCGTCTGCTTGCCCAGGAGGCCATGGAAGAGTGCATGCTGGCCAATAGCCTGTACTGTGTGGAGAACGGTGAGGAGCTGCTCGACTACCTCCGGAGACGCGGGCGGTTCTCCGAACCCGGGGTCGCCCCCAGGCCCGGCCTGATTCTGCTCGATCTGAACATGCCGCGCATGGATGGGCGAGAAGCCTTGCGGGAGATCAAGGCCGACTCCGAGCTGCGCTCAATACCGGTCGTTGTTCTGACCACTTCGAAGGCCGAAGAGGACATTGTTCGCTCGTATGATCTGGGAGCCAACTCGTATGTGACCAAGCCGTTGACGTTCGAGGGCCTTGTGGATGTCATGAAGACGCTTCGGCGCTACTGGTTCGAGATCATAGAGCTGCCGGACACGCCAAGGGGGCAGTAGGTTGCGAGACCGACCGACACACGTCCTTCTGGTAGAGGACGATGCCGATGACTATGCCCTGACGAAGGACTATCTGTCGGAGATCGAGGACGACACGTACGAGATCGACTGGGTCCGAACCTACGAGGCGGGCCTCGAAGCAGGCCAACGCCACGCCCACGACGTCGTCCTTGTGGACTACAGGCTCGGCGACCGAACAGGGGTAGACCTCGTCCGAGAACTGACAAAGGCCGGCTGCAAAGCCCCGGTCATTTTCCTGACCGGTCAACGAGATCCTGAGATTGACCGCGCTGCCATGAAGGCCGGCGCCTACGACTACCTGATCAAAGGCCGCATCGATTCGTCGGCGTTGGAGCGTTCCATTCGCTATGCCCTCGACAGGAAACGGGTGGAGGAGGAGCTGGCAAGGGTTCGGAGGCGTGAGATTGAGATCGGCGCCCGCATCCAGAGCACACTCCTGCTCAGTAAGCCGCCGGCCGACCTTGCAGGGGCCACGATCGGCGCCGTCTCCTTGGCCTCACGGGAGGTTGACGGCGACTTCTGGGGCTTCTTCCGCTACGATCGCGATCGCTTCGATGTGCTGATCGGGGACGTGATGGGCAAAGGAGTGCCTGCAGCCTTGATGGCAGCGGCCGGCAAGAGCCAGTGCCAGGATGCCATACGGCGGCTTGTGTTGCGTCTGGCCGAGTACGGCAGGCTTCCCGATCCGGAAGAGATCGTCTCGGCAATGCACTACAGCATGGCAAGCCAGCTATGTGATCTCGGCAGCTTCATCACTGTGTGCTATGCCCGGTTCGATACAGCGGCCAAGCATCTGGTGTTCGTGGACGGAGGCCATATGCGCACCGTTCACTACCGGGCGTCTGACGACACGATTGAACTGCTCCAGGGCGACAATCTCCCGCTGGGAGTTCGCGAACAGGAGATGTATGCCCAATCACATGTCACATTCGGTCCTGGCGACTTGTTTGTGTTTTACTCGGATGGAGTGACAGAATCGAAGTCGGTTGATGGCGAGTTCTATGGCGTTGAGCGGCTCACGGAGCTCGTACGGTCATCGGCCCACCTGGAGGCCGAACAACTGGCGAATGCGGTCTGCGAAGCAGCTTTGGGCTTTGCCGGACCCAACGGGCTCTCGGACGATCTGACGTGCATTGTGGTCAAGATATCGGACGACCTCGAGGCCAAGGCCATTTACAGGGCCGGCATGGAGGTCCACAGCCGCAGCAATGAGCTCGATGCGATGCGGCGGTTTGTGGACTGGTTCTGTCGTGAGCGAGCCATGCCGCCGCTGACAGAATCGGATGCCCATGCGCTGGTCCTCGCAGTCAGCGAGGCGGCCAGCAATATCCTGGACCATGCGTATTGGGGAGCGAGAGACCGTCGCCTGCAGGTGAACATCGAGGCTTACCCCGGCTATGTCGTTGTCGAGATGTCCGACTGGGGCCAGCCCTTCGATCATACTGCTGTGGCTCCTCCGGTTTTTGACGGAACGCGCGATGGCGGGTTCGGGGTCTACATCATTTCGCAGTGCGTTGACGAGTTCCGGTACTATCGAGATGACCTGGGGCGCAACTGCCTCAGGTTGACCAAACGGTCGAGGCCCGATGCGGAACGCGACTGAGGTGATGATGGCAGCGGACGTGCTCGGTGTGACATGATCTACATTACCGGACCGATCGCTTCCGGCGCCAACAGAGGACGCGAGGACATCGCATGACGCTCAACACGAATATCATTGATGGCGTAACGATCGTGGTCGTGCCCGGACCGAACCTCGATTCGGGCAACGCCGATGAGTTCAAGATCGCGGTTGCACCGGTGCTCGCACAGGCCGGCAAAGTGGTGTTCGATCTTGGCGACCTGGAGTTTGTGGACAGCTCCGGCCTTGGTTCCTTCCTGACATGTCTGCGCCAGTTGAACGCGACCGGCGGGGACCTCAAGCTCTGCCGGATGCGCAAGCCGGTTCGCACCCTGTTTGAACTGGTTCGAATGCATCGCGTCTTCGACATTCTTGGGACGCCCGCCGAGGCTGTCGCGGCATTCAAGTAGACGGGGTGTGTGAACTGCGAGGACCGATGATCCGTTCGGCTTCCGGCGCGGTGGTGACTCCGAATGCGGCGGGTGACTCCGATCCGGGGCTCGACAGGCTTCGCCCCGAGCGGACGGGGCTCTCGATGGCGCTTATCGTCGCAAAGGCTGGGCATCGGATGGAGGGGGTTCGATCAAGTGTCGGTGCGGCGTTTGGAGGCACTGACGTTGAGGAAACATGCGAACTGCCCATCGCCCTCCGCATGGCGGCCGAACGACCGGCAGCGCTTGTCGTGCTCGCGATGGAGTCGCTAGGCGCCGATCCGGAGGACGGCGTTGCCGCCATGGCTGCCGCCGCCCCCGATGCGGCTATCGTCGTCGTCGGCGACATGAAGCCAATCCAGGAGGAGGCCATCCTGTTCGCCGGTGCCCAGGACGTGATATCGGAGTCCGAATGGGCCCGAAGCGGTGTGACCTCGATGGCCTCGGCGCTCAGAAAGGCCGTGCTTCGTCAGGAAGCGGTAAGCGAGCTGCGTCGTGACAGCTTGCGCGATCCCCTGACGGGGCTTTTCAACAGGCGTGGGCTGGCGAAGGCGTCCGATGCGCTGGTCGGCCTGGCTGACAGATCCGGTGCGTCGTTGCTGATGCTGTTGTGGGATGTGGACGGCATGAAGGCCATCAATGACATGCATGGCCACTCCGTCGGAGACCACACGCTCCAGCGGGTGGCGAGCGCCATCAGGAAGGCGTTGCGGGCGTCGGATGTGGTGGGACGGATCGGTGGAGACGAGTTCTCCGCAGTCGCCTATGGGGCTCGACTTGACGATGGGGAGTGCATCCACGCTAGAGTCACGGGCGCACTGGACGGACCGTGCGAGGGTGCAGCGCCGGTCATCTCGGTCTCCGGCGGATGGGCCGAGCTTGATGCGCGCGCGGCGCAGCCATTGGCAGAGGCCATGGAGCGGGCAGACTCCATGCTCTACAGCCGGAAACGGAAGGACACATCAGACTGCGAGCGCCGCGTCTGAGCCCGGCGCGTTGCAGCCACGTATCCGATAGGTTTA
Organism: Chthonomonas calidirosea; assembly: GCA_020722705.1. GTDB lineage: Bacteria > Armatimonadota > Chthonomonadetes > Chthonomonadales > CAJBBX01 > JAAYVH01. Next base: position 41,917 of record DYKI01000006.1, read on the forward strand.
CCGATAGAATCGGGACAGGTCGCCGTCAACCGCCGCTGAGCTGACGCTGATGCGCGGCAGCGGACAACGAGATATCGCACATGGAAAGGAAGCAACAGCATCAAATGGGAACGACCAACAATGCGGGGCAAGGAGGCCGGTTGGCGATCCTTGTCGGAGGGGGCCCGGCACCGGGCATCAACGGGGTCATCTCCGGAGCGACGTTCGAAGCGCTCCGCCATGGCCTGGAGGTGATCGGCATATACGACGGGTTCAAGTCGCTGGCGGCGGGTGACGCGACGAACACGTGCACGCTGACAGCCGACGATGCCGATGAGTGCCGACTCAAGGGTGGCTCGATCCTCAGGACATCGCGCGAGAAGCCTGCGGATGATCCGGCCAAGATGGCCAGGGTAGTGGACACCCTCACGAAGCTGGGCGTCGGGTACCTCGTCACCATCGGCGGCGATGACACGGCCTACAGCGCGTTCAAGACCGCCGAAACGTCACGAGGGGCCATTCAGGTTGCCCATGTCCCCAAGACCATTGACAATGACTTGCCCTTACCCGATCAAGCGCCTACCTTCGGTTACAACACCGCCCGCAGCGTCGGAGGCGAACTGATCCGGAACCTCATGGAGGACGCAAGGACGACCGGACGATGGTTTGTGGTGTCCGCCATGGGGCGAAGCGCCGGCCATCTGGCGCTCGGAATGGCCCGATCGGGCGGCGCGACGCTGACGGTCATTCCCGAGCAGTTTGAGGACGGCAAGGCTGACCTGGATCTGGTGCTGAGCATCATTGAGGGCTCTATGCTCAAGTCCGCTGCTCTCGGGCGAAACTACGGGGTGGCTGTGATGGCTGAGGGTGTCGGCGAGTTCCTGGCGGCCGAACTGCAATCGCGCCCGTACGTCGAGATCACCTACGACAAGTCGGGCAACCTGAGGTTGGCCGAAGTGCCCCTGGCGCTGATCCTGAAGAAAGAACTGCAGGCGCGCAACAAGGCCCGCGATCGGAAGGTAACGATTGTGGACATTGCCATCGGCTACGAGCTTCGATGCGCGCCTCCGATTCCGTTCGACGCCGAGTACGTCCAGCAGCTCGGGTGGGGCGCCGTGCAGTATGTCCTGGGTCTCAGACGGAACAGCAAGCCGGGCGGAGCCCTGATCTCGCTTCGCGCCGGTTCCATCGAACCGATTCCGTTCAGTGAAATCCTCGATGCCAGAACCGGCAAGACGGCGATCCGACGCGTGGACATCAAATCCGACACCTATGCGGCGGCGCGCGCGGGCATGGTGCTGTTGGAAGCGAAGGACCTTGCAGATGCCGATCTGGTTGGGCGCATGGCGGCCCAGGCCAAGCTGTCGCCCGAGGACTTCGTGAAAGCCTACTCACGGGCAGCGGCTGCCTGACATTGCGGGCCATCGGCGCGGCGGCTGGACCAACGTTGAGGTCCAATCGCCGCGCCGGCCGCAACTCACTGGTCGCCGACTATCCAGTTCTCGACGATCTGCTCAGGCCGGAGCGACGTTAGCTGCATCCTCTCAAGGTCAGCTCCCATGAGCGATCCGGCGGGAATCAGCCCGATGACCTCCGCCTCGCCCGCCCGGGCGCCGAGTCGGCAGGCCTCTTGGGCGACGAAATCGTAGACGGTCGCCAGCGGTGTCTCCTCCGGGCGTGTCAGATTCATGGAGACCTGGGCTTGCCCCTGCGTCGGAAGATACAGTCCCAGCGCTCGAACGCCCCGCAGCTTCGGATTGTTGGTGCGCACCGATCGGATGACGGCGGCGATAGATCGAGCATCCTCAAGGGTGCCCTGCTCCAGCATCACGTTGAACGCGACAAGGGGACCTCGGGCGCCGACCACTGATACCCCGGCCCCGGGGAGGAGGTGATCCGGCACGATGTCGGGCGGCAGCGCTTCCGGGTCCGGCCAGCGGCGCGCGAGGCGACGTATCTCCGGCAGCGCGGCGGGGCGGGCCGGCAGCGCGGCGGCTTCGTAGAAGTAGACGGGGATTCCCAGACGCTGCGCGAACTCACGACCAACGTCACGGGCGAGGTCAACGCACTGCGGCATCGTGGCGTTTCGAATAGGCGTGAACGGAACGACATCCACCACTCCCAGACGCGGATGCACACCCGAATGCGTGCGCAAGTCGAGGAGCTGCGTGGCCCTCTCGGCGGCAGCCGGCACGGCCTTTCGGAGCGCATCGGGTTGGCCAAGCCATGTGATGACCGATCGGTTGTGGTCACAATCGGCGGATACATCGGCTGCGACAGCGCCGCCGATGATCCGCTCGCCCACGATCTGTTCGATGATATCGCCGCGTCTGCCCTCGCTGAAGTTGGCGGCACACTGAACGATTGCGGCATCTGGAGCGAACCTGAACGGATTGTTCACTGCTAAACCTCGATGATCTCTGCCGGCTCGGATGGAGTCTCATCGAGCGGCGGCAGTTCGGACAGATCGGCGAGAGCGAAGTAGTGCAGGAAACTCTGCGTCGTGGCGTACAGGATCGGGCGTCCCACTGTGGGTTTGCGGCCTGCCTCGGCGACGAGATTGCGTTCGACCAGGGTGCGCAGGACGCTCGTGCACCCCACCCCACGCACCGCCTCGATTTCGGCCTGCGTCACGGGCTGCCGATAGGCAATCACGGCCAGAGTCTCGAGCGCCGCGCGCGACAGCTTTCCGGGCTCTCGCGTCATCAGTCGGCCCACGGCCTCTCGATATGCCGGGCGTGTCGCCAACTGGAACCCGCCTGCGAGGGCAACGACCATGAGGCCGCTGTGGGACGCATCGAGGCGCGCGGCAAGGAGGTCCACCGCTTCCTGCGCTTCAGTTTCGGTACATTGAAGGGCGCGCGCGAGGCCGCCGATGGTCACCGGCTCCGCCGAGACGAACAGAATGGCTTCGGCAGCGGCCGTACGGTTCAGGCAGCCGTCGTTTTGCATTCGGCGTCTCCGGCCGTGGCTGCGCGAAGCCTGAAGTTCGCCATGGGCCTGCGCTGGGTGACGGAGATGCTGCCCTGTCGGAGCAGTTCAAGCATCCCCAGGAATGTCAGCACAACTTCAGCAAGGGCAACGGGCGGCTCAAACAGGTCGGTGAAGCGGATGCCTTCCGGGCAGGCCCGCACTCGCCGGAGAATGGTAACCATCGCCATCCTCAGGCTGACACGCCGCCTGGGGACGATTGCCGACACAGGGCTTTCCTCGATTCCGACATCCCGCATGAGCTGTCTGATGGCTGCGACAAGATCGGGGCCTCGAAGCGACCCTGGTGCGGTCGGAAGCATGTAGTCGTCCGGGTTCTCGAATGCGCCCCTGAAGTACAGGCTGCTCCGGTAGGCCTCCCATTCCCGGAGGGCGTCCACGACGCCCTCATACCGGCGGTACTCGATCAGCCGTCGCACGAGATCGGCACGCGGGTCCTCCTCTTCCGCTTCCTGTCCGGCAGGTTGGGGCAGCAGCATGCGCGACTTCAGCTCGAGCAGGGTTGCCGCCATGACCAGGTATTCGCCCGCAACAGCGAGATCGCGCGCCTGCCATTCGGCGAGGCGTTCGAGATACTGCTGTGTGATCAACGCAATGGGAATGTCGTAGATGTCAACGCGGTTCTCGCGAATCAGGTGCAGCAAGAGGTCGAGTGGACCCTCGAAGGTCGGCAGGACAAAGCGCGGTGCGGGCTGTGTCAAGCCTTGCCTCCATTGGCGAGATGGTCCAGGTGGTGGGTGCAGTTCAGCATGACGATGCTGGAGCGCGAAGGCGCATAATCCACGACACTGACGGATGCGTTGCCGAGCCGGAAAGCGAACATGCAGCGAATCGGCGCTCGGATCGCTTCGCAGAAGATGGCTCTCAGGCTTCCGCCATGACCCACGACCACCACACATCCGGTGGCATGCTGCCGGGCGACGGTAGCCCTTGCAGCCGCAATCCGACGTGCCACAGCCTCGACAGATTCCGAGCCGGGTGGGCGGTAGATGGAAGGGTCGCAACGGTACCTGTCGAGTGCATCGCCATCTCCTCGCGCTCGGATCTCGTCGTCGGTCATGCCCTCCCATTCGCCGAGCATGGTCTCTCTGAGATCGGGCAACTGCTGTATGTCAAGCCCATGGCGATTCGCAATCGCGCGCCCGGTGTCGGCTGCGCGGGCAAGATCGCTTGTGTAGACGGCATCAACTCTCTCCGATGCGAGCCGATCGGCGACAGCTTCCGCCTGCAGTCGTCCCAGCGCTGACAGCGGTACGTCCGTGTGGCCCTGCATTCGGCCAAGCGTATTCCAGTCTGTGACGCCATGCCGAACCAGAACCAGACGCAGCGTGTCGTCCTGCAGAGGAGTCAGCATGATCGTGCGTGTCGTCCCATCGGTGGCATTCGTCCTGTCCGCTCTAGACATCGCCGGGCCGCAGCGAAGCAAGCACGCGTCCCTGCGCATCAACGCGTGTCAGGCCGAACCGCACCTCACGGACCAGGGCGTACGAGAGGGTGGGCGTGGCGATCCTCAGTATCCGGCCGGCATAGTCGAGTTCCGCCAGTCGGCCCAGACTCAGCATATCACCCGCGGCATCGTTCAGGCCCACAAGCAGGTCACCGAGGTTGGCCTCCAATGTGAGGGAGGAGTAAACCGCCCCGTAGAGCTCGCGGCAGGCCATATCTGCCAGTTCAGGTCGAGGAGGCGACGCTACGATGGCCCCGAGGTGACCCGGCCGCGTCTCCGCATACCGGACCGATGTGCGAAGCGCTCGAGACAACTGAGCGCATGCTGTTGCCGAGAGGGCTGCGCCGGAACCTATCCACGTCCCTTGCATCCGCACGGATTCCAGCGGAAACTCCCTGATGATCGAGTTCTCGATGGCTTTGAGGAAGCGATATTCGCGTCGTTGCGCACGCATCGTCGGGGGCTTCAGCGCAATGCACGCCGGTACGGGGAGCGTGTGCGTGTGTTGAGGGGCCGTGTCGTTCCCGGCAGCAGTCGGGCCGGGAGTTCGGTGGACTTCGCGTTCCGCCTCCGGCCCAGGGGCCTGCCTGACAGCGCGCCGGGAGAGCCTGACAACATGCTCCGGGCGAAGCGCCACTGCCTTTGCCGACTTCAGACGTTGGGCCGCAGGGCCCTGCACATACCCGGTCGTGTCGCACAGCACAAGGTCAACGTCCATCGAGCGGGCGGCATATGCAGTTCGGCAGAAAGCCGCCAGGTGCTCGATGGCTGCGTACCTGGGGGAGATCGTGCCCACGAAAGCCGAGCGGACCGGCGGCAGATCCGACATCCGCGCGAATGGGGCCTCCGGAACGGCCATGCTCACGCAGGCGGGAGGCCCGATCTCCGATTGGCCGATGTCGCCATCCACGATGGCAACGCGCCGACCTGCCTCGATGGCGGCGTTCGCTGCCCGGCAACAGAAGGTCGTCTTGCCGGTGTCGGGCGCTCCGATCAACAGTACGACTCCTCCGCCGGCGACGATATGGCGTATGGCGTCGTCCCAGACCTCGATGCCAGGCTCGGAGTCCATTCCCCTCCCTCAGTTGACGCAGATGATCTGCGCCGGTACCATAGTGTCACCGCCTTGGTTCGATCAGTTCCGTATGGCACCTTCTTCTCGCATTGCTTTGGTCGTCGCCACCCTGATGATGGCTTTCGGCGCAGTGATGTACCTGCGCTCACAGGATACCCGTGCCTCGGCGCTTACGCCATCGCTTGTGGATCGGCTTCTGCGCACAGCCGCCGGCGGAGTGGAGGTCCGATCGCCTTCGAAGGCGCTCAGTGTCACTACAGAGGATGCGAGCCTCTTCGGTTACCGGCGGGAGCAGATCGCGCGGATGATGGCACGCTCGTCCCGCGACGCGATGCCGGGCCGGCTTGCGATCACCTGGCGCAACCTTCAAGTGTCCGATCGCGGCAATGTCGGCAATGTGGACTTCGATGTGACCGTACAGGAGCGCGTCGGCAACACGGATGCCGTGTATGTGCAGGCGCACATCACGCTTGAGTTGGTCAAGGTGCGGCGCTCGGCGTGGCTTGGCCTCCGGACCTATGAGGAATGGCTTGTGCGTCGTGCGCAGTCTTCGAGCGATCTGATGCTCGATGACTGATCTGTTCCCTGCACCGCATCGGTGCGATTTGCACATTCACACCGCGCTTTCCCACGACGGCTCGGGCAGTGTTGACGAGTACTGCCGCCGGGCCATTGACATCGGGATCGGCACCATCGGGTTTTCCGAGCACGTGGACTTCGATCCCGGCGACCCGGGCTATGGGCGCTTTCAATATGACGTGGCGGCTGAAGCCGTGATGAATGCTCGCGATCGGTACGCCCCGGATCTGCGGGTCCTGTTCGGCGTCGAGGTGGACTACCAGGAATGGTTTGAGGACGAGATCGCGGCATTTCTTGAGCGGCATGCGTTCGACTACGCCATCGGGTCGGTCCATGCCGTCGGGGGGCTTGCTGTCATGGATGCTCGATATCTGGCCGAACGGCGTGGGGGCGACCCGTATGTGGACTACTACGATGCGGTCCGCCGGAGCGCCGAGTCGCGGTTATTCGACGTGATCGGGCATGTCGGCTACGCGCTTCGCCGCGGTCTGCGCGCGGTCGGGCACCCCGGTGGCAGAGCCATGGACATGGAGCGCCTGGCGCTGACGGCCATTGTCAGGTCCGGCGCATGCCTCGAGGTGAACGGAGCAGGAGTCCGCCATGGGGTCGGCTCACCGTACCCGTCTCTGCGGACGTTGAGGCTCTACCGTAAGATGGGCGGCTGCCGTGTCACAACCGGATCGGATGCGCATCGGCCCGATGATATCGGACTGGGCCTACGCGATGCGGAGGAAGCGCTCATGAGAGCGGGCTTGAGCGCAGCGACCGTGTTTCGTGGGCGAGTCGGTTCCTCGGCGCCGGCAGATACGACGATGGGAAGTCCCCATGTCGCAGGCTCGCAACCGCCCGGTCTCTAGCGCGTTGACGGCTGGGCCTGAGGTCTGCGCCCGACCGTTACGGCGACTTCTTCAGTGCCGGAACCGCGCAACAGGCGAAGCTTGATGACCTGGCCGATGCGGCGACGTGCCAGGGTAGCGCGCAGGTCATCGGTGCCCCGAAGGGTGCGCCCATCCAGGGCCAGGATGACATCACTCCGTCTGAGCCCGGCGTCGGCGGCCGGCGTGAGAGGCTTCACTTCCAGGACAATGACTCCAATGCCCGGGCGCAGGCCGAGCTGGGCCGACATGTCCGGCGTCAGCGGGGCATAGTTGATGCCGATGAACGGCGCGGACGGGGCTTGCGGTGCGAAGGTCCGCCTGGTCAGCAGATCGCGCAGGATGGCTCGGATGGCGTTGCTTGGAATGGCGAACCCGATGCCAACGCTCGAACCTCGCTCGGACACGATGGCCGTGTTGATCCCGACAAGTTGGCCGGAAGTGTTGGCAAGCGCGCCGCCCGAGTTGCCGCGACTGATGGCGGCGTCGGTCTGGAGGGCGCGACGAAGGAACACGCCGCCTCCAACGTGCAGGTCCTTGCGGTCTGTTGCGGAAATGATGCCGTGAGTTACCGTCGTTCCGATGCCGAAGGGATTGCCGATGGCGATGACCGATTCACCCACCCGAAGACGGTCCGAGTCGCCGATGTCCGCCGACGGCAGGTTCCTGGCATTGACCTTGAGCAGGGCAATGTCGCCGGCTGCGTCGGCTCCCACAAGCTGTCCATCGTAGTGCACTCCCGAGGACGACGTCACCCGGATGATGCTGGCACCTTGAACTACGTGGTTGTTGGTGACTACGTAACCGTCATGCGACACGATGACGCCGGATGCCCGTCCCTGGCGCGACTCCGGGGGCTTGAAGGGAGATGCAATGCTGTCGTCCGGTTGCCCGCTCGGATCCTCGAGGGTATCAACGTTGACGACGCACGGCTGGATCCGGGCTGCCGCACGCACGAGGGGCGAATCATCCGTCGGGATCGGCGTCGGCGACTCGTCGAGGCGCTGCAGCAGACGGCGTTCAGCCTGGTTTCGACCAACGACCTCGAGCCAGTCGGCAGCCCTCAGTGCCAGAAGGACCGATGCTGCCCCCAGCAGGAAGACAAGCACCTGGGGCGCCAGCTTCCTGAAGCGCTGCCCCGGCGGGACCGGCATCATGGCGGCGGCGCCTTAGTCCGGGCCCATTGCCCGGAGCAGATTCGCCATCTCGATGGCCGCGGTTGCTGCTTCGGCCCCTTTGTTTCCGGCCTTTGAGCCCGCGCGCTCGATGGCCTGATCCAGACTCTCAACAGTGATGATGCCGTAGGTAACGGGCACGTGGGTTTCGAGCGCGATCTGGGCTAGACCCTTGGTCACCTCGGCGGCTAGATATTCGAAATGCGGAGTGGCGCCGCGTATGAGGCATCCAACGCAGGCGACTGCATCGTAGCGCCCGGAGCGTGCCATCTTCCCGGCGACGAGGGGTATCTCCCAGGTGCCCGGCACTCGGGCGAGGTCTATATCGGCCTCGTCGGCCCCATGGCGTTTGAGTGCGTCGAGCGCCCCGCTGAGCATCCGCTCGGTGATGAACGAGTTCCACCTGCTCACAACGATGCCGAAGCGGAGCCCCTGTGCAACCAGCTTGCCCTCATACTCCTGGCCCATATCCTTCTCCTATTGTTGCGGCCCACTTGCCGGCAGTCCCATGCGAAACCTGAGGAGACCCCGGCTTCGCGCAATGCTCACGCTGTGTGGTCGAGGTCCGAATCGCTCAACACGTGCCCCATCTTATCGCGCTTGGTCTTCAGGTACCTCTTGTTGTGTGGATTTGGCGCAACCACCAATGGAATCCACTCGACGATCTCAAGTCCGTACCCCTCGATGGCGGCGACCTTGGCCGGGTTGTTGGTCATAAAGCGTATCTTGCTGACGCCAAGGTCGGCGAGTATCTGCGCACCGATTCCGTACTCGCGCAGGTCGGGCTTGAACCCCAGACGCTCATTGGCCTCGACCGTGTCCGCTCCATGGTCCTGCAAGGCGTAGGCCCGAACCTTGTTGATGACGCCGATGCCGCGACCTTCCTGCTGCAGGTAGACCAGCACTCCTGCGCCTTCGTTGTGGATCCTCTGGAGCGCCAGGTGAAGCTGGTCACCACAGTCACATCGTAACGACCCCAGCAGGTCGCCTGTGACACATGATGAATGAACGCGGGTCAAAGTCGGGACATCGCCGCCAATCTCGCCCTTGACGAGAGCAATGGCCGGCAGGGGGTCAACGCTCGATTCATAGGCGTGCACTGTGAGCTCGCCATACCTTCGTGTTGGCACGACTGTCGTTGCCACCCGCTCGATCAAGCGCTCGGTGCGCCTGCGGTACTTGATGAGATCGGCAATGGTAACGATCACGAGACCGAGATCGGCGGCGATGCGGCGAAGCTCCGGAAGTCGGGCCATCGTGCCGTCGGCGTTCATCACTTCCGCGAGGACGCCGACGGGCTGCAATCCTGCAAGACGACAGAGGTCAACGGCCGCCTCGGTGTGGCCTGATCGCCGCAGAACGCCCCCTTCGGCGGCGCGAAGCGGGACGATGTGGCCCGGTCTGGTGAGGTCATTGGGCCGAGCGCACGGATCGGCCAGCACTCTGACGGTCGCGGCGCGATCCGGTGCAGAGACGCCGGTGGTCGTCCCTCGACGGGCGTCAACACTGACCGCCATCGCAGTGCCGAGACGCGCGGTGTTGTTCTCGACCATCATGGGTATATGGAGATCCAGGAGCCTCTGCGCAGGCATGGCGGCGCAGACGAATCCACTAGCCATCCTGATCATGATGTTCATCTGCTCGGGCGTGCACTTCTCGGCGGCGACGATGAAGTCGCCTTCGTTCTCGCGATCCTCATCGTCTACGACGATGATCATGCGACCGGATCGGAGTTCGTCCAGAGCCTGTGTAATGCCGGCGAAGCTCACGGGTTTGCCGCCGATTCGTTGGTGATGAACCCTGCCTCCGCGAGGCGTGCAGCAGTGAGGCCCGAATCCTCGATGTGCACTCCCAGCAGGCGATCCACGTACTTCCCGAGGATATCCACTTCGATGTTGACGAGATCGCCGTCACGCCGATCTCTGAAGGCGGTGGTGCGGTACGTATGGGGGATCAGCCAGACGCTGAACAGGTCTGATTCCACATCCACAACCGTGAGGCTGACACCGTCGAGCGCGATCGAGCCCTTCGGCACGACGAGACGCATGATCTCGGGCGGAGCGGTGATCCGAACGACGCGCGCATCGCCCTTGTCCGTGATGGACGCAATCTCTCCCACGCCATCTACGTGGCCGAGAACGAAGTGCCCGCCGATCCGGCCTCCGACCGGCAGGGCACGCTCAAGGTTGACGAAGTCGCCGATGCGGGCGGTGCGCAGAGAGCTTCGGTTCAAGGTCTCTGAAACCACATCGAAGGCCAGGCGCATGCCGAGCTTGGCGGTGACGGTCAGACACGCCCCACTGACGGAGATGCTCTGTCCGACTTCGGTGCCCTGGGAGACAAGTGACCCCTGAACGGCAAGGCGCGTCGAGCCGGAACCGCGGCGCATCTCGCTGATCTTCCCGACTTCCTCGATTATTCCGGTGAACACGCTCTCGAAATCTCCGTGCTGTACGCTTCAACTGCGAAGCCTATTCTACCAGACGACCGCGCAGCGCCGCCTTATGCGGCGCCCGCAATGTCCGATGGGGAGCCGGTGGATGGTGCGCCGTGTCCGCGCATAGACCCGCGGAGGTCTTCGGCGGCGCCGGCCATATCGAACCGCAGCGTCAGGCCGACCATCAGGCAGGATCCGTAGATGATCAGCATTGGCACTAGCCCTGTGTCATTGGCAACGAATGCGGCAAGTGCCGTCAGAACCGAAACCGAATGCCACCGAACCCATCCGGGATAGGCGACACCGACCCGCTCAAGGTCTCGCCGAAAGCCTGCCGCTGCCGCGACGCAGATCGCCGCAAAGCCGATCAGGGAAAACAGCCCATGCGGGCTGAGGATGGAGGATATGGCGAGGTCGGCTTTTCGCGATGCGATGGTCAGGATCGCGGCGGCGTCTCCGTCCGCAGCTCTGCCGACTGTCGCACCAAGGTGGGATGCGCCGGCGCCGGCGATTGCACGGTCGAGCGCCGCGAACGCGAGTGCGAGGCCGATGCCGGCGGCGAAGCAGAGCATGCCGTTGCGGAGCGATAGGCGACCCGCCGCCTGGTGCGTGATGCACGCGAGGAAGCCGGTCGCCGCCGTGACCACCCCTCCGGCATTCGCGCCAACAGAACCGAGCCCCAGCGTGCACACAATGACCAGTCCGAGCGCAGCCGTCGCCGTGGTGCCGGCCTCGAGCAGACACGCGAGTCCGAGCGACGCCGCCACCAGGAATCCCATGTACTCGTTACCGATGCCGTAGTAGCGCGCTCCCGCGCGACCCGCGGCGGCGAGGACCGAGTCCTTCATGAGGCGCTGTCCGGTCATGCCGTCGGCGCCGATCACCACGACGGTCAGGGCCATGATGACGGCCATCCGTGGGAGAGGACGCGCGCCGAACCGAACTCGCGCGATCAGTTCGGCCATGGCCCAGATGAGCAGGCATCCTATCCCGATCTCGGCCGTAAGTATCCCCGGCGGGACAGCATCGGGCGCGAAGCGTGCTGCCGGTCCCGAGAGAAGGAAGGCGATGGGGAGCGGCATGCAGGCACGATTGAGGACAGCCGCGAGGTGAGACGATTGGGGACGCATGCGCAGCGCCGTGAGACCTGCGGCAATGGCGAGCCCCGCCAGGATGCCGTAGAGCATCAGAACGGTGACCATGGCGCGGGCATTGGTGGCGGCAACGCGATCGGAGGCGGCGACAAGTCCGAGGGGGTTCGGATGGGCGCAGGCATTGACCGTATGGCCAGACAAATCCGTATGCGCAGCCAGACCCGTCCATTCCCTCATCGTGGGGGCGACATCGGTGAAGGAGATCAAGCCCGGCGTTCGAGTGGTTGCTGATGTCAGGCCGGCGCCTTTCCCCTTGTCCCCGTCCACGTGTCGTTCGTCGCTCGACGGCCGCTCCCAGAGCACGGTCAGCGTCGGTCGCGACAAGTATGGGTGGACTTCGCGTGGCGCCGGGAGGTAGGAGATTACCCATAGCCGACCGGCCAGGGGCTTCCATCGGCGGATTTGCCCGTCGAGCCGGCGCCGGTTACGGCCAACCTGAATGAAGATGATGCCCGGCCTGGAGCCGTCGCTGACACGACCGACTCCTGAGGGACCAACAGCCATCAGCGACCCGAGCCGCAGGTCCTTTGGTCCTCCGCTCTTCCAAAAGGACGTGTCAACACTCAGCGGCGCGTCTGGACCGGCACCGGCGCCCGGCAGACGCTCCGCGAAGCCGCGCCTGATCAATGAGCCGATGCCGATATGAACGAAGAACCGTCCATGGGCTTGGGGCAGTTGGACAGTGCCCATTCGCCGATTCAGGACCTGCAGCGCGGTGTCGCCCTCGACGGTTTCGGTGGGTTGGTAGGCGTCGGCGTCGGTGCTGACACCCGAAGCAGGAGCGCCGATAGCGATGCTCAACATCGCGCTGTGCGGCGAACGCGCCAGTGCCGGCGGCATCGTCATCAGTCCTGCCGAGCCCTGATGTGCCAGTTCTCTGAGCGCAGACAGCTCGGGGTCACGCAATGCGTCGGCATGAACCCCTTCGCAGAGGATGACCGCTGTGGGGCGCATGTCTCCCAGGCAGAACGGAGAGGCGTGCAGAATCAGCAAGGCAGCGGATACCGCAAGGCGCGCCGGGGCTCGTCCGCACTGCCTGAACACCCTGATGGCGGGCCGAGGCATGATCCTCAGTTCGGACGCCGTGCGAGCATCTGCCGAATGTGGTCTCGCACGGCTTCGGACACGTGAACTCCGGAGAGCATCCGAGCGAGTTCCTCAACGCGTTCGGCTTCCTCCAGCCTGGCGATGCCGACGACCGTTCGACCGGCGTCCTCTTGTTTGCGGATGGCATACTGCGCATGGGCGCACAGGGCGATCTGGGCGAGGTGGGTGATGCAGAGAACCTGAGCCGACGCGGCAAGGGCACGCAGCTTCTCGCCGACCACGGCCGCAGTGCGTCCCCCGATCCCGACATCCACTTCGTCGAAGACGAGGACCGGCACCGGCGACCTGCCGGATGTGGCGCTCTTGACGGCCAGCATCACCCGGGATATCTCTCCGCCCGACGCAATGCGAGCCAGGGGACGCAGGGGTTCTCCCGGGTTGGCTGAGAGGAGAAACTCAACGGAGTCCCGTCCGGCAGCCGACGGCTGTGTCTCGGTGTGCGCGACCTTGAACTCCGCCTTGTCCATAGCCAGCAGGCGCAGTTCGCTCAGGACCGCCGGCTCGAATCGAGCTATCGCCTGTTTGCGTGAGATGGATAGAGCCTCGGCTGCGCTGTCGTACTCCGCTTGCGCCCGTACCACCTCGGCGGCAAGCGCCTCTGCGCGCTCTTCACCCCGTTCGAGATCGGCCAGGCGCGACTCGGCGGCGTCGGCATAGGCCAGGACCTCTTCGATGGTGGCGCCGTATTTCCGCTTCAGGTCCGCGAGGACGCCCAGTCGTTCCTGCAGCGCGTCGAGCCGCCCTGGATCGGCGTCGAGATCAGCCAGATAGCCCGAGAGGCTTCGAAGGGCCTCCTCGACATCGTACCGAGCCGAATCCAGTGTCCGGGCGATCGGGGCGAGCGTCTCATCGAGGGGCGTGACCGCTTCGAGCGCCCGACTGGCAGACGCCAGGCTGTCGGCCACCGACAGGCGGCTCTCCTCGCCGAGTGCCGAGATGACGCCTGTAACGCCGTTTCGCAAGCGCTCGGCATTGCGCAGACGCCTCAGCTCCTCGGTGAGGCAGTCCTCTTCATCGGGCGCCGGCGCGGCTCCCCGTATTTCCGCGATCTCGTAGCGACAGAGGTCCGCTTGCCGCTCCCGCTCACGGGAGTCCGTGCGAACGTTGGCCAGCTCGGCCTGAAGGCCGACCAGCGTCTTCCACGCCGAGGAAACGCGCGTCTGAAGGCTCGCGTGCTCCTCGCCCGCCCATGCATCGAGGAAGGCCATGTGCTTGCGCGGATCGAGGAGAGTCTGATGCTCGTGCTGACCGTGGATGTCCACCAGCAGCTCGCCGATTTCGCGCAACTGCGCGATGGTGGCAGGGCGGCCGGAGATTCGAGCGCTGCTCTTGCCCGTGTTGGCCACCTCGCGGCTCAGGGTCAGCTCTCCGTCGGGCACGTCATAGCCGAGCCCCTCGATATGCGCCACTGCCTCAGGCAAGTCCGAGACGTCGAACAGGGCATCTGCGATGCCGCGTGAGCAGCCTGCGCGCACCAGATCGGCCCCGGCCCTGCCTCCGAGCACTGCTCCGAGCGCACCCACGATGATGGACTTGCCCGCGCCGGTTTCGCCGGTCAAGACGTTGAAGCCGCGATCGAACTCAACGTCGAGCGAGCTGATGATCGCCAGGTTGCGGATGGACAGGGCTCGCAGCATTGAGCGGGCTCCGGCGGCAGCCTACGGCCAAAACGCGTAGGTGGGCATGTCCAGCGTGATGCCGACCAGGGTCCAAAGGCTTCCGATCACGCACTCGCCCAGGATGATGCCCAGGAAGAGAGGCAGCCAGTGGCGATAGGCTTTCAGACCGCCATAGCGAAGCAGCAGCAGCTTGATGATCCACGCAATCATCAGAGGGAGCCACAGCAGCGACAGCGACCAGGAGCTCGACACTGCGTATCCCACCGGATGGAATGGAAACCATCCGACACGCAGGCGCATCGCATTGAGGACGAGCGTGAACAGGAAGCCAACGCCAATCGCGACCTGCGTGTTGAACTGCTGCTGAGGCGATGAAGGTGAACGGACCCAGCCGGCCATGCGTTCCCACGGTTCGCGTCCGAAGATGAGGTTCACATTCGGCGGCGCAATCTTCTCGGCTGCGCCCACTCTGTAGTTCTGGTCGAGCATGGCCCAGAAGGCGCACAGGGCCCCGTAGGCCAGGGCGAACAGCATCGCCCAGAAGAGCGGTCTGTACCGGCCCTCAACCCGCTCTGCGATCTTGAAGGCCTCGAGCTGGATCGGCATCGGGTGGGAGCGATACGCCCGGTTGAAGCCATAGAACATTGAGAACATGGCGAGATCGGCGCGCCCGATCTGGTTGGATTGCCGGACGGCAGGGATGATGCTGTCCGGTCCGGCCATGTGCAGGTCATGTGCCGGAGGGCCAAGCTCGGCCCGCATGCGGGTGATGGCGATGGCGAGGATGAAGTATATGGTGAAGAAGGCGGCGATCATGGCCGGGCTCATGCCGCATGCGCGACAGAAGAAGTAAATCGCGACGGCGCCTGCGATAAGGCCCAAGACCGCAGCCCGATATGGGAGGGGCTCATCCTTGTCTTTCATGTCGGCGCTTCGCGACCAGACGCTGCGCCAGATTCGGATGAAGTGGCCGCGACTGACGAAGAGGGCGAATACGGCCAGTCCGACGTATGCCCCAAACGACTGGGCCTCGACGTATGGGAAGCCTGGGATGTCGCCGTAGCCGAAAGCGGCCGTTGCGATCCGTTCGGCGCGCCAGACCCATGCAAAGAACCATACCGAGAACAACAGGTCAACCGGCAGCAGCATCCCGAGGGCTATCCCGAACGGATAGATGGCGATGGGCGTCCATCCCATGGCGTTCCACGGCGCCGACGTGATGTACTGGTTAAGGTCCTGCAATGCTCCAAAGCGCTTGAGCGGGAGCATGGGCATGGATGGATAGAGGAACGCCAGACCGTTCCATGTCTCGAGCACTGCGGTGACGATAACGCCTCCCCAGAAGAGCCGGTTTCTGAACAACTCCGTGCGCTCGCTGACCATCTCGAGAGGAAGCGCGACGAGAGGATACGAAAGACGCTCGTTCTCGGTCCACTGCCTCCGCAGGAGCGTGTTGATGCAGAGCATCATGAACCCCAGCACCGTCAGCAGGCCCGTCCAATAGAGGACAGGTGTCAACCATGCGTAGAAGTTGCGCGCGACGTAGAACGAGCTCGTGCCTTCGTAGAAGCCTTTGAGGACCTGCTGATCGGACACAGACAGCCACTTCGGTATGTGCGGAATGATCTCGGTCAGCCATCCGTTCTCGGGTCGGGCGTAAAAGTGGGCATGGGCCAGAATCGGCGTCAACACCTCGATCATGTCATGGCCGGCGATGGCGGAGCCGAGCGCGAGCATGACATAGGCCGAAAGCATCTCGGGAGGAGTCAAGGCCAGTCGTCTGGATATCCGTCGTACCACGGAGTTGAGCGCAAGCAGCACGGCGAGCAGGAAGACGACATTGAAGAACAACGAGATGGTCGTGGGATGCCCCGCATAGCGGATAACCTCCATGCGCGTGACCCAGAAGGCGTTAAGCGGCATGAGGATGACCGCGACAAGCATGGATCTCGGGGTGACCATGCGGACGCGGGCGCATGCGGCTGTTGAGCCCGCGGCTGGTGGCGGGGTGTTATCAGAGCGCAATGTCCAGTGCCTCAGGATAGGTGGTGTGGCTGAGTACGACTGACGATTCTACAAGCAGCTCCGAGTTTCCTGTGGACACCGAAAACCCGAACCCACGGCAGTTCGTCAATGGCGTTCCGATGGGCTTTCCGGCGGCTTCAGACCCGGCAGACGGAGCTTTGTGACGCACCTCCGGCCTCGGCAGCGGCGTCGAGCGACCGATGCGGCCAAGCGACACATCCACGTATGCTACACTGCCCAACGGAATGCCACGCGGGATAGTCCCATTCGACCGACGGGTTTCTGCCCGGCGACTACTACGTATACCTTAAAGATAGAAGGAGTACGCGCCTCCTCGTGTTTACGAGGCTTCGCGAGGATATTCGGACAGCCTTGCGGCGGGATCCGGCGGCTCGGAACGCCTGGACTGTTCTGACCTATCCGGGCATCCATGCGCTCGTGATGCACCGACTTGCGCACGCCATGTGGAACATGCCATGGCCGAGCGAAGTCTGGAAGCTAGGTGCACGGATCGTGTCGCACATCGCTCGATTGCTCACAGGCATCGAGATCCATCCTGGGGCGCGGATCGGCAGGCGGCTGTTCATTGACCACGGTCTCGGTGTCGTCATTGGCGAGACGGCGGTCATCGGCGACGACGTTCTGATGTTTCATGGGGTAACCCTTGGGGGTACGAGCGCCGAGCCGGTGAAGCGGCATCCGACGATCGGGAACCACGTAATGATAGGAATGGGTGCGAAGATCATCGGCGCGATCACAATCGGGGATCACTGCAAGGTCGGCGCGAACGCTGTGGTCAACCGTGATGTGCCGCCGAACTGCACCGTCGTGGGGGTGCCTGCCCGCATCGTGATGAGAGACGGCCTTCGCGTTGACATCGAAGCCCCGGCGATGGACAACGTCACCAACCGAGTCGATCCGCAGGACGAGGTGATAAGAGAGATGCGTCAGAGACTGGAGTTGCTGGAGCAGCATATCGAGAAGCTTGGGCGTCAGCTCGCCGACCACGCGGACGTGTCTCAGTCCGAACAGGCGGTCAAGAAACCGTGAAGCGATGGACTATGGCGGTGACTGCCGTCTGCTTGGGTGCCATTGCAGGCGGTATCTCCGCTGCCAGTGCCCGGTTGGAGCGCGGCGGCGAGCGCCTCCCGGACTGGATCAGGATCGAAGGCCGGGCTTACACCGGCAAGTCGGCCGACGAAGTTTCTGCGGCGCTTGCAGCAGTCGCCTCTCAGCGACTGGCTGAACGTATCATCCTGGTCGTCACGTTGCCGGAAGGCCGCCGCCGCATGTGGCAGCCAACACGCAAGATGCTGGGGGGACGAGCGGACATCCGGGGTACCGTCAATGCGGCGTTCGCTGCGGCTCGCAACGAGGGGTTCTGGGGAAGTCTGACGCGAAGGTTTGTCGAGAGAGAGCCTATTGCTGTGCCGCTGGCCGTTTCTTACGATGACGGGACACTTGAGCGCTACTTGACGCGCATCGTCAGTCCGACGATTGCCCGGCCCGGCAAGCCTGCACGAATGGCACTGGTGGCCGGCAAGCCGCAAATCACGCCGGATCGGCCCGGCCTGACGCTCGACGCGGATGCATCGGCATCCGCCGTGCGGGACTTCCTCATGGCCGGTTCAGGTGACCGGGTCGCTCTGATCACCAAGACCGTGCCCGTCTCCGTGACCGTCGGCGATGCGGCCGGCATTGTCAGTGAGATTGCCCGATTCGAAACACACTACAGCGAGCGGGGCAACAGGCGCAAGAACCTGGAGCTGGCCTGCGCCAAGATTAACGGCACCATCATCAAGCCGGGCGGTGTGTTCTCTTACAACGAGACGGTCGGTCCGAGGGTTGCCGAGGCGGGTTTCAAGCCGGCGCCTGTGATCGTGCGCGGACGAATGGAACCTGGCATCGGCGGGGGTATCTGCCAGGTCTCGAGCACCCTCTACAACGCAGCCATGCTCGCCGGTCTGGCAGTTGTGTCGCGCACCCACCATGCGTTCCCTGTGCATTACGTGCCGCCCGGACGTGACGCCACCGTTGCCTATGGCTCCATTGACCTGAAGCTGCGCAACCAGGGCTCCACGGCGATTGGCGTGGCCGCCGACGGTTCCAATGGCCGTGTCGTGGTGCGGCTCTTCGGTACCCCTGTGCCGAACAGGACGATTGCGATCGAGCGCACCGGCATTGGGAGTTGGGCAGCGCCGGTGAAAACGGTCTACGATCCATCGTTGCCGGCCGGCAAGACGGTTACTCTGGACCGCGGTCATGCCGGCCACCGTGTCACAGTTTGGCGCGTCATCAAGCAAGACGGCCGGATGGTTGACCGGCACATCCTGTCGCGTGATGTCTATCGTGCGTTCCCCAGAGTGGTCGCGCGGGGAACGGCTCAGCCGCCACGTGCCGGCGTCACACGTCCGGCGAGCCCGGTCTTGGGGGCACCCGGTGGCGTGACCGGAGCCACGGAGGCCGCCCACCCACAATAGCCGCACTCGATCAGCGTTCCCCCTGAGCTTCGGCGATCCCCTCAAAAGTCCCGCATCTTTTTCGCGTCGGGTAGTTGACACCCTGCGATGGCACACCTATAATACGGGCGTGGCAAATGATCCCATAACTCTACGTGGTAGAATGTCAAACAATCCCGAATCCGGAGCAAGGGGCGGTACGACGTACAGTGAAGCCGGACTTTCGCGGAAGCTACCCTCATAACCTCGACGAGAAGGCCCGGGTCGTGATTCCGGGACCGTTCCGGGACGCCATCAGCGAAAAGGCCGTCCTCGTCTATGGTCCGGATCGTTGTCTGATGGGCTTCAGCAAGGCGACCTGGGACGCGATGCTGGAGCGGGGAGGCCCCCGTGAGGCAGAGTGGCCGACGGCGTTCCGCAGGTTGGTGGCGACGGCGACCGAGGTGCAGAAAGAGCAGTCCGGTCGAATATCCATCCCGGACCATATGCTCGAGTACGCCGGGCTTCGGCGGCAGGGTCAGGCGATGATCCTGGGGCTTGGGACCCGATTCGAGATATGGAACCGCGATCGGTATCTCGAGTACGCCGGCAAGATGTATGTTGCACCGCTCACGAGTGAGGCGGCACGGAGCCTCGGGCTCAGCGAGATGATCTGAGGCCAGAGGGGTGGGATGCGTTACGAGGACAGTCACGCCACGGTGCTCGGTCCTGAGGCTGTGGAGTGGCTGAAGCGTCCTCGCATGCAGACGATGGTTGATGCTACGGCAGGGCATGGGGGGCATGCCTGCTTGTTGGCGGACTGCATGCCGAACGATGGTGAGTTGGTCTTGGTGGATGCTCAGGCGGACGCGCTGGCCATCGCGACTGAGCGGGCGTCGCGTCCGGGTTTGCGCATCACGGCGATCCAGGGCAACTTCAGGCACCTTCCGGAGTTGCTGGGACAGCATGGCATTGGCGAGGTGGACGGCGTGCTCTTTGACCAGGGGCTCAGTTCCGCCGATATCGAGGGAGACCTCGGGTTCTCATTCCGGCGTGATGCGCCGCTCGACATGCGCCGCTCGCGCGATGTCGGTGAGACGGCAGCGGAGGTGCTGGCGCGCCTCGATGCCCACGAGCTCGCCCGTGTGCTCTGGGAATACGGCGAGGAGCGGTGGGCTGCACGCATCGCCAGGAGGATCGTGGACTTCAGGCGCTCGGAGCCGATCGAGCGCACCTCTCAACTGGTTCGGCTGATCGAGCAATCGGTGCCCCGTCGCGCGTGGCCGCGAGGCATTCACGTTGCCACAAGGAGCATGATGGCCCTTCGATACTATGTCAACGACGACATCAACGCCATCAAAGAAGCCATTGCGGGGATTGTGCCGATGCTGTCGCTCGGGGGGCGATGCGTTTGCATCAGTTTCTGCAGCCTTGAGGACCGAGCGGTCAAACATACGATGAGGTCACTCGAGAACCCATGCACCTGCCCTCCGGACCTGCCGCAGTGTGTATGCGGCCGCCGGCCGATGCTGAAGGTGCTGACGAAGCGCGGCGTGCGGCCGACGGCTGAAGAAGTGGCCGCCAACCGCCGGTCGCGGAGCGCGGTGATGCGTGTGGGGGAACGGATTTAGGCAGAGAAGGGACGCACACAGCCAGGGTGTGAGGGCTGAAGGGGGAGAGCGATGGCGGTTGAAGCGCGGCGTTTCAGTGCAAGGATTGCCGGACGCCAACAGGGCTTCCGATCGGGAGGAGGAATCGGCGGCGGACAGGGCCTGATGCGCCAGGCGATAACCATAACCCGCGAGGCGAGTCCGTGGTTCGCCGCCGCCATAGTAGCGGCAGCTCCGTTCGTCGCTCACGGTATCGGCCAGGCCCGGCTCGGTCGAGCCCAGAACCAGCGCATGCGGCTGCTCAAGCAGATTGAGCGTGACAGGGTCGAAATAACGCTCTTGCGCGATCGTCTGCGGACCGTGTTGGCGCCCGACAATCTGGCGCGTTGGGCGGCCCAGCACGGGATGGAGCCCACAAGCGACGTCGTGCAGCTCGGGACCAACGCAAATCCGACGGCTGCTCAGGCGACTTCCAACAGCGAGTGGTGAGTGGCATGGAGGCACTCCGTGAGGGCCATACGCGCCGCATTCCACCGCGGGCCGCATCCAACCGCCGACCGGCCGAGAGGCGGCCTGCCGCGCCATGATGCGTGCGCGCCACGACGAACTGCCCGACCCGGTGCAGCGCAACGCCCAGATCCTGCTGTTGGCAACTGTGCTCGGGCTCGTGCTCGTTTTGCGCGTGGCCTACCTGCAAACGTTCAAGAAAGCCGAGTTCGTCGCAGAGGCCAAATCCCGGCGAGCCAAGATGCGCGCGATCCAACCTCGGCGCGGCGACATAACCGATCGCAACGGCGTACTGATGGCGACGACGCGCGACGTGCGTCGCGTCACGTTCGACCCCGACCGCCTGCCAAGGGACAGCTCAGGCCGGAGGCCGAGCCGCGGGCATGCCCTGAAAGTCGCTCGGTTGTTGGGGAGCGTTCTTGGCATGCGCCCCGCTGACGTGCTCAACATCATCCTTTCGACCACGAATCGGCCCGGTGAGTACGATCGGTGCAAGATCATCAAGGAGAACGTGACAGCCGCCGAGGAGGCGGCGCTCCGGTGGTATTCGAGGAAGCAAGGCTATAAGGATCTGGTCAAGGGAACGGTGAACTCGGTGCACTCCGAGCGAATCTATGCTGGAGGTGACAGCTCGACAGCGCTGATCGGCATGACGATCCCATCGGCCTACGGCACCGTCGTCGGAACGGGTGGACTGGAACTATGGGCTGATACGCTCCTCACCGGCAGTGTCGGCTGGATGCAGGCGCGCGTTGATCCTGCCGGCGTCCCGATCCCGACGGCGACCGAGCGCGTCATCTCGGCGGCAGACGGCGCCGGCATAAAGCTGACCATTGACATCAACGTTCAGCGCATCTGCGCGGCAGCTCTGGCCGAGTGCATGCGCGAGCACACTCCCGCCGGAGTGACCGCCATTGTTCTGGATCCGATCACCGGGGATGTCCTGGGGATGGTCAGCCGGCCAAGCTGCAATCCGATGGACCGGAGCGCGCTCAGCAAGGGTTTCGAGCAGCTCCGCAATCGGGCCTTGATGCTGTACGAGCCAGGCTCGGTCATGAAGCCCATCACATGGTGCATCGCTTTGGATGCCGGTGTCGTCACCCCCTCCGAGGTGTTCGCGTGTCCGGGCTATCGGATGCTCGACGGGAAGAGGATCAACTGCGAGGCGCATCGGTCCCGCACGCCGGGGCCTGGCGAGAACATTGCCCGCATGGTGATCGCCAAGTCATGCAACACCGCTACGGTCGGCGTGGGGCTACGGCTGGGCGCTCGGCGTCTCGTTGGCGGATTGCAGCGGTTCGGACTCCTGACACGGACGGGTATCCAGGCTCCGGGCGATAAGGCAGGGTGGGTCGAGGAGCGAAAGGCGGTGGAGGAACTCAAACGGGGTTCGACGGCCCGCATCGCTTTCGGACAGGCGGTCATGGTCAGCCCGCTGGCGCTGGCCGCGGCGTATGGGGCCATTGTCAATCATGGGGTTCTGATGAAGCCGCGCTTGATCCAGGCGATCACCGATGCAGCGAACCGGGTGATCCACGAATACCCGACCGAGGTCGCCGGCAGGCCCGTCAGCGCTTGGGTGGCGGACGAGATGACTTCCTATTTGCGGACCTGCGTCCTGAAGGGTACCGGCAAGCGCGCGGCGATTCCGGGCTATGTGACCGGAGGCAAGACCGGCACGGCCAATAAGGCCGACCCCGACAAGGGGGGGGGCTATACTTCGCACATGGCGTCGTTCATCGGCTACATCAAGGCCGGCGATCGGCCCATCGTCATCGCGGTGGTGAACGATGAGCCGCACAACGGCTACCACGGGTCCGTGGCTGCAGCGCCAACCTGGAATCGCATTGCCAGGGAGCTTATGCTCCACTGGCATGTTGCGCCCACGAAGGCGGTTATCGGGGGGAAACTTGCCGACGCGACAGGGAGTGACGGAAATGATTGACACACCGCCGGTCACGCTGTCCGAAATCATGGCTTCAGCTTGTTCGGGCCGCCTCGTCGGGGCGCCGATGGCGAGAGTGACGGGCATCAAGCACGACTCCAGGCAGGTTGAAGAAGGGGACATGTTTGCATGCCTGGTAGGCGCGCACTTCGACGGCCATGCGTTCGTAGGCGACGCGATTGCGCGCGGAGCGTCCGCCGTGATGGTGAATGCCGATCGCAGTGTCGAAGTCCCTGAGGACTTCCCTGTGCTCATGGTCAGTGACACAAGACGCGTGCTGCCCGAGGCAGCCGCGGTGATCTACGGAGAGCCGTCCAGATACCTGGACGTGATCGGGGTGACGGGCACGAACGGCAAGAGCACCACGGTCTCGATGTGCATGTCCATCGGCGGGGCGGCAGGGATCCCATCCGGGAGGATTGGGACACTCGGCGCACACGCGCTTGGCCAGGATCTGCCCTCGATGCACACAACGCCGGAAGCCGACGACCTCCAAAGGATGTTGGCGCAGATGCGCGCCATGGGCGTGAAACTGGTGGCGATGGAAGTCAGCAGCCATGGGCTCGCCCTCCACAGGACAGATGCCACACGCTTCCGGGCAGGCGTATTCACGAACCTCACCCAGGACCACCTCGACTTCCACGAAACCCTCGATGCCTACTTCGAGGCCAAGCTCAGGCTGTTTCGCGATTACCCTGCCGGACACCGAACACCCTTCATCGCGGCGATCAACGCCGATGACCCGCGCGGGCAGGATGTTGTGGAATCCACGCGGGGCGATACGCTGACGTTCGGGCTGTCGGATGCGGCTTCGATCAGGGCGCAGGACGTGGATGCTAAGCCCGATCGGACCGCATTCACGTTGGTCGGCATCGGTCAACCGGTCCGGATCGAGCTTCCCATAGGCGGCTCGTTTCAGGTCTACAATGCCCTCGGAGCCATTGCCGTCTGTCATGGGATCGGCATTCCGATGCCCGCGATTGTCGAAGGTCTCCGTGCCATGCAGCCCGTGCCCGGCCGGTTCGAGGCCGTTCCGACTGGTCGGGACTGGGACGTCATCGTGGACTTCGCGCATACGCCGGACGGCCTCGCAAGCCTCCTCGCGTCTGCCCGAGCGCTCTCCCCTCGCCGGATCATCCTGGTTATGGGATGCGGCGGCGACCGCGACGCGAGCAAACGTCCCATCATGGGGCGCATCGGCGCCGACGGGGCTGATGTCCTTGTTGTCACGAGCGACAACCCGAGGCACGAAAACCCCGCCGCCATCATAGACCAGATCGTGGCCGGGACCGCCGGGGGGCGCGCGCAGATCATGACTGAGGTCGAGCGAGCGGCAGCCACCGAACTGGCCATGAAACTCGCTGAGCCTGGCGATCTGGTGCTGATCGCCGGCAAGGGGGGTGAGACCTATACGATCATCGGCGACGAGCGCATACCCTACGATGACCGGCTCGTGGTTCGAGACATTCTGGAGCGACTTCCGTGATGCCGGCCGCCCTCGCGTTCTCCATGTCGCTGCTGGCAGCAATCGTGTTGGGGCAGCCGCTGCTGGAGTGGCTCAGAGCTTCCGGCGTGCGCCAGCACGTCTCGGAGGACGCTCCGGAGCGACATTCGACCAAGCAGGGCACGCCAACGATGGGGGGCCTCATCATGCTTGCGGGTGCGGCCATTGGAGGCGGCACTGTGGGGCTGGCATACGGGATGACAGGCGCAGGCGTTGCGGCATTTCTGCTGATCGTGAGCTTCGGCGCTGTCGGGGCACTGGACGACCGCTTGAGCCTGCGCCGCGGGAAGAACCTTGGCCTAAAGGCTCGGGAGAAGCTGGCGTTGCAGGTCGTCCTGGCAGCCGCCTTTGCCGTGGCGGCAGCCTTCTTGGTCAGTCCGAAGCATGACACAACGGTTGCAGGCCTGGAACTCGGTCCGTGGTACTGGCCGCTCGCCGTCGTGCTGATTGTGGGACTCTCGAACGCCACGAACCTGGCGGACGGTTTGGACGGGCTCACGGCCGGGTGTTCGGCCATCGCGTATTCCGGCACCGCCCTGATGACTCTTACCATTGTGGGCCCGCAATCGCTTGCTCTCGTTGCTGCCACGATGGCAGGCTCCTGCCTGGGTCTTCTGTGGTTCGGCGCGCATCCGGCGCAAGTCTTCATGGGCGATACCGGCTCGCTGGCTCTCGGCGCCGGTCTTGCGGGCATCGCCTTGCTTGGCAAGACAGAGATTCCGGTCGTGGTGGCGACACTGCCGTTCTGGGTGGAGACGCTCTCGGTTATGGTGCAGGTCACGGTGTTCAAATGGCGGAAACGCCGGCATGGGGTCGAGTACGCGAGGAGCCATCGGGTTCTGCGCCGTGCGCCTCTGCATCACCACTTCGAGGAATGCGGGCATCCCGAAACGCGTATCGTGGCGCGTTTCTGGGTTGCATCTGCGCTCTGCACTGCATTGGCGTTGGCGGTACGCTGACGGTGGATGGATTGGCAAGAATGCTAGGGGCGGGGGTGGGCTCTGCGTCTGGATGGGACGCATCGGAGCGAGATAGGCAGCATTCAGCCTCCGGCGGATTGGATGGAGAACGGGGCACACGATGGTGACGACGATGCGAACGGGGCAGTTCGCTGGGAAAACGATCGCAGTAATCGGCATGGGGCGCAGCGGGCTTGCTGCGGCCGGCGCTCTTCAACGGCTGGGGGCCAACATAGTCATCAGCGATGCCGCATCTGCCGAGAAGCTCGGCGATAGGCTGCATGAGGCGGAGGCGCTTGGTGTTACGGTCAGGCCGGGCGCAGGACCCGACGACGCTCTGCAAGGGGCCTCAATGGTCGTTACCTCCCCCGGTGTTTGGGCCACTGCGCCCGTGCTTCAGGCGGCGGTGGCCGCCGGTATCCCGGTGGTCTCGGAGGTCGAGGTCGCCTACCGCATCGCGCGGGCGCCTATCCTGGCGGTAACGGGCACCAACGGCAAGAGCACAACTGCAGTCTGGCTGACGCAGATGCTGTGCGAGAGCGGGTTCAATGCAGTCGTGGCGGGCAACATATCGGCGGATTCGCTCAAGCGTACGCTGATCGAGGCCTGCGAAAAGGCCGAAGAAGACGACGTCATTGTGGCCGAGATCAGCTCGTTCCAACTCGAGTGGGTGGACCGGTTCCGGCCCAAGATTGGCATCCTCACCAACATCACCCGGGATCACCTGGACCGGCATGGATCAGTCGAAGCTTATGCGGAGTGCAAAGCCCGGCTGTTTGCGGCGCAGCGGCCCGATGATCTGGCCATCCTCAATGCTGTGAACGTGCCATCTCGCGCCATCGGGCATCGAATCCGGTCGCGAGTCGTGTGGTTCGACCGAGGTCACTGCGGACAGCCCGACTGGGCTTGTGTGCGCGATGGCCGTCTGGTCGTTCGACTGGACGGCTCGGACCACGTCCTGGCCCGAACAGAGGACCTGCGCCTGCTGGGCGATATGAACGTCGAGAATGCGCTCTGTGCGTCTGCCGCAGCCATCGCATTCGGCGCTTGCCCGGAAGCGGTGACCCGCGCCCTGACGACATTCGAGGGCCTGCCGCATCGGATGGAGCTGGTGGTGGAGTCCGGAGGTGTGGCCTACATCAACAGCTCGATGACCACCAACGTCGATTCTGCGATCAAGGAGCTTGAAGCGTTGGGCAGGCCGGTCGTCCTGATCGCGGGAGGGCGCGACAAGGGAGAGGACTTCCAGCCTCTCGGACCGGCCATTGCCAGGCACGTAACGCATCTCGTGCTGATCGGCCGCGCTGCACCTCTGATCGAGGCCGCGGTGTGGCAAGCCGGTTTCAACAATGTGAGTCACGCATCGGACATGGACGAAGCCGTGGCCATTGCGTCCGAGAGGGCGCGTCCCGGTGATGCGGTGATGCTCGCACCGGTGTGCACGAGTTATGACATGTACGCCAACTTCGAGGCGCGCGGCCAGGCCTTCCGTGATGCCGTCCGTGCCCGTCTCTCGGCAGACGCGCCATGACTCGGAGCGACGTTTCGGTTTCCGTTCAGACGATGGCTGTTCCGGCGGCCCTGCTGGTAACAGTGGGCATCGTGTATGCCAACCTCGCTGCGTACCCCGCCATGGTACGCAGCGGCGAGGCGATCGAACTGGCCGTAGCCAAGCATATCGCGATAGCATCCATCGGGGTTGCGGCGATGTTCGGACTGTCACGGACGACGTTCGACCGGCTGAAGCGGCTTTCGCCGATCCTGCTCGTGGTGTGTATCCTGGCCCTCGGTCTGGTTTGGATGCCGGGCATAGGCCACACAGCGAACGGGTCCAGTCGGTGGATTGGGTGGGGATTGCTCAAGCTGCAGCCGTCGGAGTTCGCCAAGCTGACTCTGATCCTGTACATCGCTGCGCTTGTGAGTGATCCGCACTACGGCGTCAACACGATCCAGGGGTTGATCGTCCCTCTGTTTGCGACGGCCTTTGTGTGCGGTCTGATTATGGCGGAACCGGACCTTGGCACGGCGATCGTGGTATTCCTCGGGGTCGTTCACCTGCTCTACGTCGCAGGCGCGCGACCCAAGCACCTTGCCTGGGTACTCGCCGGAGCAGGCGTTCTGGCCGTGGTGATGACGATGTCGGCCGGTCACCGGAGACATCGGGTGTTTGCGTGGCTGGCACCGGGCGATTATCGCGAAACGAGCGGCTACCAGATTGTCGAGAGCCTTATCGCCGTAGGCGAGAACGGCATCGGCGGCAAGGGATTCGCTCACGGCGAAGCGCCTCACTTTGTGCCCGCCGCCGACACCGATTACATCATGGCAACCGTTGCTGAGGAGACAGGCTTGGGGGGCGTCATCGTCGTCTTGGGCCTGATGGGCGTGATCGTCTGGCAAGCCCATCGCGTGGCGCGCGGCACCCATGATCGGTTTGCCGGGCTGGCGTCCACGGGCGCGGCAGCCCTGCTCATCTGGCAGACCCTCATCAACGTCGCCGTAGTTACCAACAGCATCCCCTCAACCGGTGTGCCAATGCCTTTCATCAGCGCCGGAGGCTCCTCGCTCCTCGCATCGCTGGCTGCCGTCGGAATCATCGCGCGCCCGCGTGCCGGCGCATCCGACACTGGGACTTCGCGGAGCAGTGCGACGGTCGGCGGTGGGAGAAGCGCAGCGACCAGGGCCTCCAGACGGGTGGCACTCCCATGGTTGTAGTCGTGACGGGAGGCGGAACAGGAGGCCATATCTATCCGGCGATTGCCGTTGCAGAGGCGCTCAAGGGAGCTGCGGCCGACATCCATGTTCGGTACATCGGAGCGGTGAACGGCCGCGAGCGCGATATCGCCGCGGAGAACGGGCTCGACTTCATCGGCGTGCCTGCCCGCAAGATCCGGAGGCTCGCATCCCCGGACACCCTGGTCTCGCTGCTGACGCTCTGCATGGGATACCGTCAGGCGCGGGCGCACATGCGATCGGACAGGCCCGGCGCGGTGCTCGGGACCGGAGGATACGTTGCGGCGGCGGCAACGCTTGCTGCGGCTGCTCTCGGGGTGCCGACGGTGATCCACGAGCAGAACGCAGTGGCAGGCCGCACAAACAGGTGGCTCGCCAAGCGAGCGACGACAGTATGCGTCACGTATGAAGCCAGCGCCCGCGAGTTCGCTGGGTCTCGCGTTGTCGTGACCGGCCTCCCGCTCAGGGCGGCGCTTCTGAGCCGTTGGAAGCGAGACGAGGCCCGGCGCCGGTTCGGCATCCCGGACAACGCTTTCACCCTGCTCGTGCTCGGAGGGAGCCAGGGAGCGGCTGCGCTCAACGAGGTCGTCACGGATACCCTGGGCAGACTCGACGACGGTGTTGCCGTCATTCATCAGACCGGATCGGGACCAAGTCGCCGGCCACCCGAGGGCATCCGATGCCGCTACGCTCCGCTGGCATACCTCGGCACCGAGGACCTCACGGCTGCGTACGGCTCGGCCGATCTGGCGCTGTGCAGATGCGGCGCCTCAACGCTCGCCGAAGTGGCGATGGCCGGACTTCCGTCGCTCCTTGTGCCGTATCCGCTCGCCTATGCCGACCACCAGACAGCCAATGCCCGGGTTGTCGTGAATGCCGGGGCAGGCACGCTCATCCCGCAGAGTCAGTTGACGCCCGAACGGCTCCTGCAGGAGATTGCCAGTCTCCGCTCGGATCGTGGCAAACTGAATGCCATGGCTCAAGCTTCTGCGCACCTTGCCCGCCCTGATGCCGCCCGAGCAGTGGCCGACGAGGTCCTGAGGTGCGCATGGCGCGATAACACGGGGGCTTCATGATGCGTGTTCATTTCATTGGCATCGGCGGCGTTGGCGTCAGCGCCCTGGCCGAGATTGCTCTGGCGAGAGGCGACATCGTATCGGGGTCCGACCGTTCCTCGAACGCCATCACCGAACGGCTGGCATTGCGGGGCGCGCACGTTTCCATCGGGCATTCGCGTGACTTGATCCGCCAGATCAGGCCGGACCTGGTCGTTTACTCGGCCGCCATTGCAGAAACAAATCCGGAACGTCAGGCTGCAGCAGTCCTTGGGATACCGAGCATGTCACGGGCGCAATACCTCGGCATGCTGATGGATCAGGCCCCATCTCCTCGCATCGCCATCGCCGGTACCCATGGCAAGACGACGACCACATGCATGGTAGGAGCGGCGCTCGTCCATCTGGGATACGATCCGACGGTGCTCATCGGAGGCGACTTCGCTCCGTTTGGGGGCAACACGAGGATCGGCACTGGACCGTTCGTGACCGAGGCCTGCGAGGCCTTTCGATCGTTTCTCGATCTGAGGGCCGACATAGCGGTGGTCACGAACGTCGAGACGGATCATCTGGACTGCTATGGCGACATGGCGGGAGTGCTGAACGCCTTCCAAGCATTCGTGGGCGGCATCCGCGAAGGCGGGACTCTGGTGCTCTGGGCGGACGATCCTCATGCGGGGCGCCTGCGCGCAGTCGCCGCGAGTCACGGCCTTCGGGCGCTCGGATACGGGATCGGGCAAGGCTCAGATCGGGCGATATGGGCCGAGAACGTTCGAGAGACGCCGGCTGGTGTCGCTGCTGCCATGTTCGCGGTGCCGGATGAGTGCGACAGCGGTGCGGAGCCCGGCTCAGGCGCTGACACAGGCCGGGCGCTGGGCGAGCTTGCCATGCGTGTTCCGGGAGGTCACAACATCTTGAATGCCCTGGCCGCCCTTGGCGTTGCCACCGCTTGCGGCGCTGATATCTCGGCGGCGATTGAGGGGCTGAGGGGATTTGGCGGGGTTGAGCGGCGGTTCGAAGTTCTGGGTACGAAGAACGGTGTGGCGGTGGTGGATGACTACGCGCATCATCCTACAGAGATCGCTGCCACAATCAGTGCGGCTCGAGGCGCTTACCCAGGGCGACGGCTCATTGCCGTCTTCCAGCCCCATCTGTACAGCCGAACGCGTGACTTGCTGGAAGGTTTTGCTCTAGCCCTCGCAAAGGCCGACTGCGTGATCGTTGCCGGCATCTATGCGGCACGGGAGGAACCCATTCCGGGTGTCGGCCCCACGCTGTTGGCGGGCAGGATAGCCCGAGCGGCTCCCGACATGACGGTTCTCGTCGAGCCGGACAAGGCGAGCATTCCCGATGCCGTGCGAACGATAGCGAGGCCTGGCGATGTGCTGCTTATCCTCGGGGCGGGGGACATACGCCAGGCGGGCGAGGCGTTTCTATCCGGCGGTCATATCGCCGAGAAAGGGGGTCCGGCAGCATGAGTTATTCACGCAGACGTTCCAACTCGAGGCGGCGATGGACACAGCTCACATTCTGGCTGATGCCGGCTCTTTACGCTGCCTCAGCGGCCGTGGTTGCCATAGCGGCAACGGCGTCTCCGCTGGCCACCATCCGCCGCGTGCGGCTGGTCCTGTCAGGCGTCCTCGAGGCACCCGAGATGCGCTGCACCGAACATCGCGCGCATGTGCAGCCCGGGATGTCGCTGGCGCTGTTCGACACCGAGCGCTGCGCCGAGAGCCTCAGGCGGCTTCCGTGGGTGAGATCGGTCCGCGCCGAAACGACGGTGACGGGCGATCTGATTGTGCGTGTTGCCGTTCGGAGGCCGGAGGTAGTGGTATCGTGCGGCGGACGACGGTGGGAGGTGGATGAAGACGGTTTTGTGGTCCGCCCTGCCCGCAAGGGCCTAAAGCTCACGGAGCTGGTGATGTGCGATCCTGCGCCGTTGCGCGTGGGCTTTCAGATCCCATGCGAAATGACCCTCGGGGGCATGGCGGCAGCCGTGATCGGGCGCGGTGTACATGGTCTTAAGCCGGAGCGAATCGCCGTTGACCAAACTACCGGCATATGCTTTAATAACGGCGACAAAGTCGCCGTGTGTCTCGGCCCGGCCGCCGATTTGCCTTACAAGATTGCGCTGATTGATCGCATCTATCGCGAGGATCCGCAGCTCAGCGGCAGACTCGATGCGATTGACCTGAGTTGTCCCCTGACTCCGGCGTGCAGGCGTCGTGCGTCGGCACGTACGGCTTCACCCGGCGGGGATGCCGGCTAGGTTGGTCGCAGATGCGCGAGCCGGCATGGGGGCGTACGCGCCGTTACGGCCGTGCCTTGATGGCTCGGGCGGCGCTTCGAGGTTCGTGCATTGTTCACGTCTGCGCACCGTCATCAGCCTTGGGTATGGCAGGTGACTGCATTATGCTTCATGCTCGGATTGTTGCTGGCCGGCTCGCTTCAGACGGTGAGCACGATACGCCGCGCCGGCGGCCCCGGCAGAGTCGGGTTCATGCCCGGTGCGTCGCCGAGCCTGTCCGCTACGCTCAGACAACGGGAAAAGGAGATCGCTGACCTTCGCGAAAAGCAGACGAAACTCGAAAACGTCCTTGCGCAGGGGAGCGGCAAGCTCAAGGCGCTGAATGACGAGCTGCAGAACGCCAAACTGCTCAGCGGGCTGACCGAAGTTCAGGGACCGGGAATCGTTCTGATCCTTCAGGATGCGAAGCCGCGGTCCCATCGTGCATTCGATGCGTCGCGCCTTACGATCCATGACTATGACCTTCAGATGGTGGTGAATGAGTTGATCGCGTCAGGAGCCGAGGCTATCGCCATCAGCGGCCAGCGCGTTGTCGCGCGTACAGCGATCCGTTGTGTCGGGCCGACGATCATGGTCAACAGCGTGCCGGTTGTGCCGCCGTTCGAGATCGTGGCTATCGGTGACCCCAGCACCATGGCCGGCGGCCTGAACATGCCCGGCGGCTACCTCGACGACCTGCGCATGACTGACCCATCCATGTTCAGGTTGGAAAAGCGTACCGATCTCGTTGTCCCTGCGTACACCGGCAGCACCGAGGTCCGATGGACCAGGCCAGTGCCGGCTCAAGCGACCGAAGATAAGGACGGGTCAGGAAGTTGACGGGACTGCTGCCCGTGGCCGGACTGGTCATCGGTCTCATCGTGGGTTGGATCGCATTCACCTGGATTCGGGTGCCCGGCGACCTGGCGGGGGTGTACGCGCCCTACCTCAGTCTGGCCACTCTTGCGGGCGTTGACACCGTGCTCGGCGGCATTCGGGCGGGGATCGAGGGCCGATTTCAGGACGACATCTTCGTCAGCGGGTTCGTTCTGAACACTCTTCTTGCCGCCGGACTGGCGTTCTTGGGCGACCGCATCGGGGTTGATCTGTTCCTGGCGGCTGTGGTTGCTCTCGGGAGCCGCGTCTTCCTGAACCTGTCCCTGATCCGACGGTACTACCTGACGAAGCTGGCTCTGTCCCGACGCAAGGAGGCAGCATGACGCGCCATTGGGCCGGTGTTGTCTGCTTGTGCGGCCGTGACGTGACTGCGGGAGGCCAACGTGTCCAGGAGTGAGCTGATTGCCGGGCTCGACCTCGGCACGACCAAGGTCTGTTGCGTCGCGGCGGATGTTGACGAGCGCGACGAGCCGGTCATCGTGGGCATCGGCGTCAGCCCGTCCGGTGGAATCCGCCGAGGTGTGGTAGTGGATATCGAGGCAGCGACGCGCGCGGTCGAGGACGCTGTCGCGAAAGCCTCACAGCAGTGCGGCCAGCCGATCATATCCGTGTACGTGGGCGTGACCGGTGAGCATATTCAATCGCTCAACGCGCGCGGCGTTACAGCCATCACCCATCCGGACAAGGAGATCACCGAGGCGGATCGGCAGCGTGTGCTCGAGCAGTCACGGACCATTGTCGTTCCGTCGGACCGCGACATCATCCATGCCATCCCGAGGTCCTACAGCGTTGACGGCCAGGAGGGTATCCGTGAGCCGGTGGGCATGAGCGGGACGCGCCTCGAGGTTGAGACACACATTGTGACCGGCGCTCAGACGTTCCTCCTCAATGTTGAGAAGTGCGTGGCGCGCGCACGGCTGGGGCTGCGTGAGACCGTGCTCGAGGCGCTGGCAACGTCGCTGGCTATCCTGACGCCTGCGGAACGGGATATCGGCGTCTGCGTGCTGGATATCGGCGGGGGCACAACCGACATAGCCGTTGTGGCCGACGGGGAGATTCTGCATTCGTCAGTCATTCCCGTTGGGGGCAGTCATGTCACGAACGACCTTGCACAACTGTTTCGGGTGACCGCCGAGGAAGCCGAACGCGTGAAGATACACTACGGCAGCGCACTGCCGTCACAGGTCGGCGAGACGGAGAGTGTCGAACTCACACAGATCGGCAGAACCCACCCGAGGCCGCTGAGGCGACAGGCGATATGTGCCATCATCGAGGCCCGTATGCAGGAACTGCTGCAGCTCGTGAAGAAAGAGCTGGTGCGTGCCAACTGCATCGAAAGAATGCGCGCCGGCGTCGTCTTGACGGGCGGCGGCTCGCTGTTGCATGGCGTGCCGGATTGCGTTGCCGAGATACTTCAGGCTCCGGTGCGGCTGGGCACTCCGATCGGCGTCGGCGGTCTGGCCGATGCCGTGGCCGGGCCGGAGTACTCAACGGCGGTTGGGCTGGTGCGCTACGCGATGAGGGCAGAAGCGACTGCGCACCCAAGCCGGCACGCGGGCGTTTGGAAAGGGGTTTCCAAGCTGTTTGGGCGTTTCAGGCCACGATGAGAGTCAGGGCTGAGTTTGCGGCGAACCACGGTCGTGGCACATGCCCGGGGATGTCGGTTTATCGGAGCGGGGTGAAGCATGGCGAATAGGACGGGGCTTCGGCAGGGCGTCCCTCCAATCGGGGCGTGCATCAAGGTTGTGGGCGTCGGCGGCGGCGGCGCCAATGCGGTGAACAGGATGATAGAAGCCGGCGTGAACGGCGTCGAGTTCATAGCGATGAACACGGATTGCCAGGCGCTGGACCTGTCTCTGGCACCCGTGAAGGTTGTGCTGGGTGAAGACCTCACGCATGGGCTGGGAGCAGGTGGCGACCCCGAGATCGGACGCTCTGCGGCCGAAGAGACGCGCGCCGAGATCAAGCACTGCCTTCAGGGTTCCGACATGGTGTTCATTACGGCGGGCATGGGCGGCGGCACGGGAACCGGAGGCGCGCCCGTTGTGGCCGAGGTCTCGCGCGACCTTGGCGCCCTAACCGTGGCCGTAGTGACGAAACCCTTTGCCTTCGAAGGGCCCCGCCGCGCACATCAGGCCGACAAGGGCATTGACGATCTCAAGTCCCGAGTTGACACGGTGATCGTTGTGCCAAACGATCGGCTTCTGGCGTTGGAAACCCCCAACGCCACGCTCAATGATGCGTTCCGCCTGGCGGACGAGGTCCTGCGTCAGGGCGTTCAGGGCATATCGGACATCATCACCATTCCGGGCGCCATCAACGTTGACTTTGCCGACGTGCAGACGACGATGCAGAGCGCAGGAGCTGCTCTGATGGGGATCGGCGAGGCTGACGGCGAGCGCCGCGCGATGGACGCAGCCGAACAGGCGGTTGCCAGCCCGTTGTTGGAGACCTCGATCGAAGGCGCCGTACGCGTACTGCTGAACATCACGTCGGGGCCGGACCTGACGCTGACCGAGGCCAATGAAGCGGCATCGTATATCCGCGGCCTGTGTGACGCCAATGAGGCGCGGATCATCTTTGGTTGGGTGCTCGACCCCGAGATGGAGGGGCGCGTCCGCGTTACACTGTTGGCAACCGGTTTCGACTCGGCTGGGACGGCTCACCTGCGACGCCAGGCGGAGGCAGCCGTGCGACCGGCGACTTCGCCGCCGGCACGAGTGCTCGAAATGCCGACCATGGCCCGGCAGCCGGCTCCTGTCGCTGTGGCGCAGGCACTTGACCAGCGGCCGGCGCCAGGAGAGTACGACTTCCAGATTCCCGATGACGAGGATCTGGACATTCCCGCATTCTTACGGCGGAGGTAGTCAGCATCGTGCCATACCATCGAAGAGAGGTCCGATAACCACCATGGCGACATCTCCACCGCGGCCGCAGCGCGCAGCCGCTTCCGGCGCAGACATTCGCGTTATCGGATGCGGAGGTGGCGGCACGAACGCCGTCAACAGGATGATCGAGGCCGGCCTCGGCGGCGTCTCATTCATCGCGATGAACACCGACACGCAGGTTCTCGATGTTTCGTTGGCCGCAAGGAAGCTCCAGCTTGGCGGCAACCTGACCAGGGGCCTGGGGGCAGGCGGCAATCCCGAGATCGGGCGCTCGGCGGCGGAGGAGAGCAAGAGCGAGATCCGTGCGGAGCTGGACGGCGCCGACATGGTCTTCATCACCGCCGGTATGGGGGGCGGAACCGGTACTGGATCAGCGCCGGTCATAGCCGAGATCGCGCAGATTCTGGGCGCATTGACCGTGGCGGTGGTGACCAAGCCCTTCTCGTTTGAGGGGCCGCGAAGAATGCGTACCGCCGAAGAAGGCATCGAGGCGCTCAAGGGCAAAGTGGACACGGTGATTGTCGTGCCCAACGACCGGCTCCTCACGGTGGGGCCGCGCGGCATCACTCTGGTCGAGGCTTTCAAGGTCGCTGACGACGTATTGCGTCAGGGTGTGCAGGGGATCAGCGACATCGTGACGATACCCGGCCTGATCAATGTGGATTTTGCCGACGTGCGAGCCACGATGCAGAACGCCGGGCGGGCTCTGATGGGCATCGGCACTGCCAGCGGCGACCATCGGGCAGAGAGCGCTGCGCGGGAGGCCATCGCCAGCCCGCTCCTCGAAACCTCCATAGATGGCGCTACACGGGTACTGGTGAATCTGACCTCAGGACCCGATCTGACGCTCGCGGAGGCCAACGAGGCCGCCGGTCTGGTGACCAGCGTATGCGACCAGCGGGACGCGAACATCATTGTGGGCTGGGTGATGGATCCGACCATGGAGGGCAAACTGCGTGTCACCGTCCTGGCAGCGGGCTTCACAGGTCAAACGGCGAGCGTCGGATCGGGGGCTCCGAGGGGCAGAATGCTCGATGTGCCGCCGGCTCTGCGGCCTCAACAGGGAAGACCGACCCCGCCAACCGATGCGCCCGGCCGTAACCAACCGCCGTCGGACGATGACGATCTCGAGATTCCGCCGTTCCTCAGGCCGCACTAAGCCACCGGATCGCCGGCCACGTCAGTCTCCGATAGCGCCTGCGGCTGCCTCCGCATAGACGCGACGCGTGTGGGCACCCGTTGCTGCCCACGAAAACGCGCGGCTCCGGGCGAGACCCGCCGCACTCCATCGCGCTTGCTCCCCGCTTGACTGTGCGACGAGCGCCAGGGCATCGCTCCAGGCTGTGGCGTCCATGACGGGAAGAACGAGAGCTCCGTTGCCGGCGACCTCCGGCATGGCCGGGGCATCGCTGACCAGCGTGGGCGCTCCACAGGCCATGGCTTCCAGCGGCGGCAGGCCGAAGCCCTCGTAGAGCGATGGAAACGCCATCATGTCGGCTGCCGAGTAGATGGCCGGCAGGTCGGCATCCTCGACATAGTCGGTCAGGGTCAGGCGCTCGCCGACACGGAGCCTGGCCGCCTGCACGACGATTTCGTCATAGGCCCAGCCGCGTTTGCCGGCGAGGACGAGCCTATGCGGCATGTCGGTTGCCTGAATGGCCCGAGCAAACGCCTCGATGAGCAAGGGCAGGTTCTTGCGAGGCTGGAGGACGCCGACCGATACGATGTAGGGCTCGGTGATGCCAAGACGCTCGGCAACGAGCGCGCGCGCCAGAGCTTTCTCAACGGGCCGGTACACTGGAGCAGCCGCCAGCGGGATGGCCTCAACGTGCTCGATGGGCAGCCGATAGACGCGAAGGATATCCCTTCGGGAAGACATCGAGTCGGTGATTACCCGAGCCGCACGCCGCATGGCAACCGGCACCGACAGATTGAGCAGGATGCGGTGTTTCCTGGGGAACCATTCAGGGTAGAGCCGGAACGAGATGTCGTGGACCGTGGTCACAACGGGACACGGCGCTCGGAGTGGGATCGAGTACTGGGTGTGGGCAACGTTGATCCGGTCTTGCCTCAACGCTCGTGGGAAGGTCGCGAGCGTCCAGATTCGATCGTTGGATGCAGGGATGGTGCGTACGGTAACGCGCTTCGAGGCGGGGAGAGCTCCGGCCGGCATCGGCAGGCGCGTGTAGATGATGTACTCGTTGTCGCCGTCATCGTTGGCCTCAATGTGGTCACGTGTCAGATTCAGCCAGTAGGTTCGATCACCGGTAAACCTGCCTGTGAGCGCCCGTCCGTCTATGCCTATGCGCACGGCTCTTGTGCTCCCACGACCTGATGATAGACGGCAATCGTCTCGTCGGCCATCCTGTCGTAGCCGTGACTTGCTGCGTAGCGTCTCGACCCTTCAGTCATGCGTGTCAGGGCACGAGGATTCCTGATGACTTGCCGGATGGCCTGGACGAGCGCATCGGTATCGCCGGCGGGGAATAGGCCCAGCGCCCCCGGCTCGGCCTTGTTGATCTCCTGATGGGGGGCGATCGCCGACGCCAGGATCGGCCTCCCACACGCGAAGGCGAAGGCGAGCGACCCTGATCCGCCGCCGGCGCTGAAGGGTGCAAGTACGAGGTCTGTTGCCGCCATCACCGAAGCTGCGTCATCGGGCTCCAGATATCCGGTAATGCGCGCGCGGCCTGCGATGTCCGATTCGTTGATTCGACGCTCGAGTTCGGCGACATAGTCTGTACGATCGTCCGGGTGGCGGCCACCGGCCAGCAGCAGCCTCACGTTGGCCGGCAGCTTGCCGAGGGCTTCCAACGCCAACGTGTGGCCCTTGCGCCGGGAAAGGAAGCCGAAGATGGTTACAACGAACTCGTCTGTCAGGCCAAGGCGAGCCCTGGCAGCGCTTCTGTCAACCATAGGCGGCATCGGCGGAACGCCGTGCGCAATGTGCCGGATACGATCCGGGGGCACACCGCAGCCGGCCAGGCGCTCACGGTCCTGCTGGGTGTGGACGATGAACGCCCGAACTGCGGCATGGCGGAAGTTCATCCGATTCGCGGCTGCCGTTGCCAGTCTGCGCGGAGGTGAACCCTCCGGCGTCACGATCTCGTGGACCGTCATGACGACCGGAGCGGTAACCTGTTCGATGAACCGCCGGAACGTGCTCTTCCACGGCGCTACGCCGCCGAAGAGGAAATACTGGTGCTGGACGTGCACAACGTCGGCCTCGTTCATCACCGGTGCGAACCCGCCCGGTTCGACCAACCACGCTACCTCGACCTGTTTCTCCAGCTCCGCCGCAAGGTATCGGGTGTAGTCGGCGATGCCGCATTGGTCCTTGAGGGATGAAACCATGGCGATACGGAGTCTCCGACCGCCGCAAGGCGGCCTGGCGGATGTGACTATACCCGTGATCTCGTCCGTCACCGGATTCTCCTCGCAGACACAGCGCTCAGGGCTCCTGCATAGATGTTCGCCATCCGGCAGGCCACGGCGTGCCAGTGGTGGGTTGCTCCGTAGGCCGCTCCCCGTTCACGCAGCTCGCGCAGACCCAGTTCGTTGCTGAACAGCGCACGGAGGCATGCGGCGAGGTGCCCGGGCTGATCGAACCTGAGGAGCCTGACGCATCCGGCACGGAGCATCAGATCGCGGAAGATGGTTCGGTCCGCCGCCAGCAGAGGCCGTCCATGGGCGAGTGCGGCCAGTCCGTTCCACGGACCGGCACAGATGGGTTCGACGGCAACCACCGCATCGGCACGGGCGATTTGCGCATGCACATCCGCCTCGGTGCTGCATGGGACGGCTCGGATGCGTTCGGCGAGGCCCAGATGCTTGGCCATCTCCAGGATCATGCGCTCGACCGCGTTGTTGGTCCCATCTGACGCGCCCTGCAACCTGTCGGCGACCG
This sequence comes from Chthonomonas calidirosea, assembly GCA_020722705.1. GTDB lineage: Bacteria > Armatimonadota > Chthonomonadetes > Chthonomonadales > CAJBBX01 > JAAYVH01. The sequence goes on from DYKI01000006.1 coordinate 81,107, forward strand.
AAGCGATCCCGGGTCCCGTAGAGGACAGAGCTCGGGCTGCAGATACGCCGTCCCCATTGTATGCAGCCGTCAGCGTTGATCCGCGAGGGAGTTCACCGACGGCGAGCATGGCTTCCTTGAGTGCCGCGTGATTGGTCGGGCGAGGCCACATCAGGACCACTTCGGGAGGTTCGTCCGGTGACTTTGGCGGTCGCACTCCGACAGGTGCGGGCACGGCACAGGGAACCACGTGGGCTGATGCTGCAGAATCCCAGTCCCGTTGGGCCGATCGCAGGCATGCGTCCGTCAAGTACACGACGGCATCCAACGCTCGGGCCACACTCGGATCCATCGGTGTGCCATCTGAGTCCGTGGGCAGGAGCGTCAGAACAAGTGCCCCGCATCGCGCTCTGAACGGGGCGATGGCATCCGCAGTCATCGTGCTGTCTGACGCCACCACGTGGATAACGTCCACGGTTTCGGCGGAGCCTGACGGCATTTCGACGGGCCTCAACATGTCCACAGCCCGGATGGCTACGCGCAACTCCTCGGAGTACCGGCCGACTTCGCTGCCCTCGTTCCCGAGCGGGACGATTGACACAGTCATAGCGCATTATAGCGCACGGGAGTTCGCGCCGTTGTCCTCTCCTCATGAAGGCTGTCCGGGGCGCCGGGTGAGATGACGGATCGCTGTGCGCGTATAGTGTATAGCGACGCGGTCCCTCAGGTATTGGGAGGCAGGCGTCGGGGCGTGTAGAGAGGGCGGCAATGGGTATACTACAGTCTGCTCTCGACCCTGCTCAGCGCGTCGAGGCTGCGCATTGCCACAGCGCATGCTGTGGCGTTGACGCTGTTCCGATTGGAGAGGCGGACCCAACGATGAAGCAAGGAATCCATCCGAGCTACGTGACGGCGACAGTGACGTGTGCGTGCGGCAACACGTTTGTCACTCGCTCGACCAAACCCACCATTCGCGTCGAAATCTGCTCGAACTGCCACCCATTCTTCACGGGCAAGCAGAAGATCGTGGACACCGAAGGGCGTGTCGAGAAGTTCATGCAGAAGTACGGGATGAAGCGGTAGGCCGCGAGGAAGGCGGGCGAGTTCAGGAGCGCCGGCATGTCCGAGTATCTGGCTTACGGGGGACAAGCGGTCATCGAGGGCGTGATGATGCGCAGCCCGAGATACTACGCTGTCGCGTGCAGGAAACCGGACGGCTCGGTGGCCATGTTGGAGGAAGCGGTCGGCGCGTCGCTGCTTGGCCGCCTGCGGTGGCTGAACAAGCCTTTCTTGCGAGGCACGCTGGCTCTGGTGGATGCGCTGACGCTGGGCCTGAAGGCGCTGGCGTATGCAGCCAACGTCCAGGCGGCAGCCGAGGCTGAGCAGAGCGCCAGGCAATCTGCGGAGGGGCGCAATCGTACGGCCAAGGGGACTCTGACTGAAGCTGCGATTGGGACCACGCTGGCCCTCTCACTCGCGATCGGCGTATGCCTGTTCGTCATTCTGCCCACTCTGCTGACCCAGTATGTTCAAGGACTTCTTGGCGTCTCCTCGTCGGTGGGGCGCAATGGGCTCGACGGCGTGATCCGCATTGCGATTTTCGTGGCGTATGTCGTTCTGATCTCGTTTATGCACAACATCCGTCGCGTGTTTCAGTATCACGGGGCCGAGCACAAAGCAATCAACACTTACGAGTCGGGCGGCGAACTGACGCTCGAGAACGCTGTTACGGCGAGCCGCATCCACCCGCGATGCGGCACGAGTTTCATTGTCGTCGTTCTGCTCGGCACCATTCTGGTTCACTCGCTGTTTCCGCGTCCGGATCACGTTCTGGTGAGGATAGCCCTCCATCTCGCACTGCTGCCGCTGGTCGCGGGGGCCTCGTATGAGCTGATACGGTGGGCGGGCCGCAGCCGGAGCTCGTTGGTACTGCAGGTACTCCTGGCGCCGGGGCGCTGGACCCAGGCGCTGACCACACGTGAACCCACGCCTGATCAGGTCGAGGTCGCCCTGGCCGCTCTGAACAACGTCGTGGCGCGCGAGCGAGGCACCGATTGCCGATTGAGAGGCGTCTGGGACGGCGGGGACGCCGTCGAGTCGGACGGATCGGACGGATCGGACGGATCGGACGGATCGGAC
>DYKI01000217.1 GCA_020722705.1 Chthonomonas calidirosea
TCATTGGCGAAGGGCCTGGCATTGCGGTTGATTCGCCCCTACGCCTCCCGCGCGCGATGGATCGTGCAAGTCGGCGGGTTCGCATTGCGCGGGAGAGGAGACACGGCCACGGCCGCGCGTCGCGTTCCGTGTATGGAGGCGCCGCCTTCGGGACGATGCGAAACGGTAGGGGCTCAGGACGGTGAGGCGTTGCCCCAATGTGCAGTACACTCCTGATGGCCACATAATGACCATGGAGGAGGACCTGCATGCATGCCACACTCATTCTCGACACCCAACACCATCGCGGTGAAATAGACCCACGTATCTTCAGCGGCTTCCTGGAGCATATGGGCCGCGCGGTATACGAAGGGGTCTATGATCCCGAGAGTCCGTTGGCCGACGAGCAGGGCTTTCGCCGCGATGTCATCGAGGCCATTCGCGGTCTGCGCATGCCGCTCATGCGCTATCCGGGCGGCAACTTCGTCAGCACCTACGACTGGACCGACGGCATCGGCCCACGCGAGCAGCGGCCCGTTCGGCCCGATTACGCGTGGAAGTCCATCGAGACCAACCAGTTCGGCACGGACGAGTTCATGGCATGGTGCCGCAAGGCCGACACGGCGCCCATGCTCGCCGTGAACCTGGGCACGAAGGGCGCGACCGAGGCTCAGGCCCTCGTCGAGTACTGCAACATGCCGCCCGGAACCCACTGGGCGGATCGTCGCGTTGCCAACGGCCATCGGGAGCCCTACAGTGTCAAGGTGTGGTGCCTGGGCAACGAGATGGACGGCCCGTGGCAGGCCGGCCATGTGCCCGCCATGGAGTACGCGCGCCGAGCCGATCAGGCCGCCAAGCTCATGCGTGGTCTGGACCCGGGCATCGAGCTTGTGCTCTGCGGGTCGTCGGGCCGGGGCATGAAGACCTACATGGAGTGGGATCGCGAAGCGCTGGAGTATTGCTGGGACCACGTGGCCTATGTGTCGGCGCACCGCTACAGCGAGAACCATCGCAATGACACAGACTGGTTCCTTGCGGAGGGCGTGGAGGTCGAGCGGATCATTGAGGACTACGCAGGTCTCTTCGCCTACGTGCGCGGCCTCAAGCGGGCCAACAAGCGCGTCTTCCTCTCGTTCGACGAATGGAACGTCTGGTACAAGGCCGGCGAGATGGACGGCAAGTGGACCCGCGCGCCCCACCTGATCGAGGAAGTCTACAACCTCGAAGATGCGCTCGTGTGCGCCCAGTATCTCAATGCGTTCATCCGCCGGGCCGATGTGGTCAAGATCGCCTGCATCGCCCAGATTGTCAACATCATTGCGCCGCTGCTGACGAAGCGCGACGGGCTGCTCGTGCAGAGCATCTACCATCCGTTTGCCATCATGGCCGAGTTGGCTCGCGGTAAGTCGCTCGTGCCCATGGTGCATTGCCCGACTTACCGGGCCGGCGAACGCGGCGAAGCGCCCGTGCTCGATGTCTCCGCGAGCCTCGCCGAGGACGGGACGCTGGCGGTGTTTGCCGTGAACCGGAGCAGGACCGACGATGTGACGCTCTCGATCTCTCTGGCCGATGCCCGCGCGGATGAGGTCCATGCCGTCCGTGTTGTGACCGGCCCCGATGCCAAAGCCGCGAACACCTGGGAGGCCCCCAACGTCATCAAACCTGAGGGCGGAACTGCTCGCATCGTCGAGGACGGCTCGGTGACGGTCGCAGTCCCGAAGCTGGGCTTCGTCGCGCTCCGGGCTGCAACAGCGGCGCGGTAGGCATCAGGTCGCGGCGGCATATCGGCAACGAGCAGGTGTCGTGGTAAACAAAGCAACCCGTGCCACCATTCGCACGGGCGTGGCCATCTGTGCGCTTGGCTGTGCTCTATGCCTGTCAGCGGCGCAGCTCCCCCAACCGCCGAGTCCCGAACGTTTCCGGGACCTGACGCCTGAGTGGACGGCGGACCATCGAACGCTGGTGGGGCCGCATCACAACCTCTACAACCCGTGCGTTGTGCGGGTGCCTGATCGCACCCACCCGTACCGCATGTGGTTCTTCGGCTGGGCGACCGCCGACAACAATCCCACGCACGGCAGGCTCATCGGCGACGCCATATACCTGGCACGATCGAAGGACCTGCAGGAGTGGCAGGTCTATGCCGGAATGACGGGAGGATTCCCCGCATGGGTGGCGTCCTGCCGCCCCGAGCGCTACGAGCCTGTCGTATCGGGTCTCGTCGAAGGCTTTGAAGAGGCCGTCGCTCATGTGGGACCGCAACCGATGGCGCATATGGTTCGACTACCTGCAGCCGGGCCGATTCGCCTCGATGGGCCATGCCGAGAACAAAGGGGATTTCATGTCACCGGAGAACTGGAAGGTAACCCGCGCGGGAGACCATCCCGTGCCGGCCGATTGGGTGAACCCGAGCGTCATCAAGGTTGGCCGGGAGTACTACAGCTTCAGCGATGCGGCAGGCTATCCGCCTGCGTACGGCGGCGATGGCAGGCTCGTCACCATTGCGCGGTCGCCCGATGGTCTGACATGGCACATCCTGGGTCACATTCGTCCCGAGGGTATGGCCTCGGCTCACGTTCCCGAAGCATTCCTCGACGGGCAGCGGCTGCATGTGTTCTACTCGTGGAAGCCTGAGAGTGGGGCCGGCAAGCCGTGGGATTACCGCTACAAGGAGATACGCTCCATGAGCATTGCGGTCACCGACCTGCGCCGCCTTGGCGTCGGTCACGGCCCTTCAGGGCGCAGGCAATGACGACGAGACGCGACATTCTGAAATCGGTGCCGCTGATGGCCGCGGCTCTGCTGTCGAGAGACGACGCCCCTTCTGACATCGAGCGCGAGTTGGCCGCGATACGTGCCAAGCACGGTCTGCCGGCGCTGGCGGCGGTCGCCTTCAGCGAAGGTCGGCCCACGCAGTCTGCCGTGGTCGGCGTCCGCAAGCACGGAGACCCGACTGCGGCCACCGTTACCGATCGGTTCCACCTGGGTTCATGCACCAAGGCAATGACAGCCGTGCTTGTCGCGATGCTGATCGAGGAGAAGAAACTCGACTGGTCAACGCGCCTCTCCGAGCTGTTCACCGCGAAGGCCGACGAGCTGCACGAAGGCCTGAAGGCCGTGACGATAGACCACCTGCTCGCGCACAGGTCCGGCCTATCGCCGAAGCTCCATCCGAGTCCACGTTCGCTTCCTGCGCTGATCGAGGCACGTCGGTCTCCTTCGGCGTCCCGGCGCGAGCGCGCCGCCTACGTTGCCCGCATTCTCAAAGCGAAGCCCGAGGGGGTCCCGGGAACAGCCTATGCGTACTGCAATGTCGGCTACGTCATCCTCGGCGCGATCGTCGAGCGCCTCCGGGACGCTCCGTGGGAGGAGGTGGCGCGCAGGCGCATCTTCGAGCCCCTGGGCATGGCGACGGCAGGTTTCGGGCCCATGGGGTCGCCCGGCAAGGTGGATCAGCCGTGGCAGCACCGGATGCGGGAGGGCTCGCCAGTTCCGGTCGAGCCTGGCCCGTTCAGCGACAATCCGCCTGAGCTTGGGCCGGCCGGCACGGCCCACGCATCGGTGGGAGACTGGGCGCGCTTCCTCGCAACCGTAGTCTGCGGCGGTTCGTGCAAGGTCCCGCTGCTCAAGCCTGCCACGTGGAAGCGGCTGCTGACGCCCCAGTTCGGCGGCGAGTACGCCGGCGGCTGGATCGTCACAGAGAGGTCATGGGGAGGCCGGGTCTTGACCCATGCAGGCTCGAACACGATGAACTATTGCGTCGCGTGGCTTTCACCGGAACGAAAGCTGGGCGTTGGGATCATGACGAACATCGGAGGAGACACAGCCGCCAGAGCGTGCGACGAGGCGGCGGCTATGCTCATCCTGCGCATGGTTGACCGAAAGGATGCCTGGAACCACAGCCGGAAACCGCTTCTGAAGCGACCGACATGGGCGTGAGGGACGGCGTCCCCGCCGTCCGAGGCGTGGGTCATCGGGGACGATGCGGGAGG
>DYKI01000007.1:0-18945 GCA_020722705.1 Chthonomonas calidirosea
AGCCTCGCCCTCCCGATGTCCGGCGGCTCGGCGGGAGCCTCGCCCTCCCACGGAGACTCGCCCCCTCCGGCGGGGCTGTCCCCGATACGGCTCGCCTCTCAGCTCTCAGCTCTTGGCTCTCAGCTCTCAGCTCTCAGCTCTCAGCCCCCAGCTCTTGGCCCTCAGCTCTCAGCTCTCAGCCCTCAGCCCTCAGCTCTCACCTCAATACTCCCGTGTTCCCTTGCGTCCCGGCTCGGGAACAGGGTACTTGCCGTCGGGACCGGCCTGCAGGGGCGCAGGGGACTCGGCATTGAGCTTATCGAGGTCGGGCGCCATATCGTGGTCGCAGTTAAGCGCCTGCTCGTAGGTAATGGTCTGGCCCGTATGGGCTGCCATACGGCCCATGACGGTGACGAGGCTGGCCTCGACCCCGCGCTTGACTTCGTTATAGGGCTTGTTCTTGCGAATCGCATCCAGCAGGTCGGCCCACTCGAGCTGGTACGGGCTCGGCTCCCTCTGGTCGTACTGCCAGGCGACGGCGTTGTTGTCGCGCAGGTGGCTCTTGAAGATGCGGCTCCGCGCGGGCGCATGGCCGTTCTCCGATATGATGGCCAGTCCCTTTGTGCCGTGGGCATAGCTCGCGAAGGCGTTCTGGCATCCACGCATGCACCGCCCTTCGAGAAACAGCTTGGTGCCGTCGCCAAAGGTGTACTCCACCGAGTACACATCGAAGTTCTGGTCCACCGAATCGCCCCGATAGTGCCTTCCGCCGAGGGCATGAGCCTGGACGGGCCACGAGTCCTTCATCCAGCAGCACTCGTCTATGTGGTGGATGTAGAAATCGCTGAACGCCCCTCCGCCCGACCACAGGAAGCTATGGAACCGCTGGGTCTGGTAGAGCATCTCACTGATGCCCGCGGGTTTGGGGCCCGAAGCGAAGTAGCCGATCTGGTCATGCATCCGATAGCAGCGCAAGAGCACAATCTCTCCCAGGGCGCCGGCTTTCACCTGCTCGAAGAGCGCCTTGCGTGCGACGCAGTGGCGGCACATGAGTCCCACGCCGACCTTCAAGCCCCTGGCAACCGACTCCTCTCCCAGCGCGAACATGCGCTTCGATGTGGGGCCGTCCACGCTTACCGGCTTCTCCATGAAAACGTTGAGGCCACGCGCGATGGCTTCGCGGAAGTGAACCCACCGAAACGCCGGCGGAGTGGCCATAATGGCGACGTCGCCTGGCTTCAGACAGGCCATCGCTCTGGCATAAGCGTCGTAGCCGATGAACCTGCGCTCCGGCGGCACGTCCACACCGTCGCCAAGGCGGTCCTTAAGCTGGTTGTAGCTTCCGTTCAGGCGATCCGCAAACACGTCGGCCATGGCAACGAGCTTCACTGGCGGACCCTGTACGGAGAACGCATCACCAACTGCCCCTGAGCCGCGCCCTCCGCAACCTATGAGCGCCAGACGGATCGTCTCATTCTGTGCGGCATGCACATGCGGTGCGGCCATGACCGCCATGGCGGACCCGGTTTGATGGATGAACTGCCTGCGCGAGATGGCGCCGGCGCGTTTGTCGGACATTTGTCCCTCCTGCGGCCCGATCAGGCCTGCCGAGTCTATTCTTCCTCATCCCGCCCTGTTCCTGCGCGGCCTTGATTCGGGGTGCGCCAATGTCCCGTGCCATTCGCCGAATATGCTGCGTGCCAGCGCGTCCGCTTGCTGACGGTAATGCGGCACGAAGCAGGAATCGGAGGCACTGGCGCAGAATGACAGATGAGCACTCCGAAAGCATCATCGGCGCGGGCAGGAAGCACAGAGAGACCGAGATGGGGCGAACCTGGATCGTCGCGGCGCTCGCAGGGACGATGGCCTGCCGGTCGGCGTCGGCTGACGTGAAGCTCCACTACGAGACGGGTGACTTGCAGGGCCGGCAGGTCACGTCAGGGAAGTTCGGCTCGCTCATCAGCGACCGCGCCATGTGCCGCAACACCCCGAACGTGCCGTACCCCAAGACGGGGAAGTACTACCGTAGCACCACCGAGTTGTCCGGCGGGGGCTTTGACCTCCGGGATGGTGGTCGCAGAGCAGAGGGACTTGCGGCGTGCCGGAGTGTCCGCTTGACAGGCATCCGACCCAACGAGGAGGCGCAAATGCGATCCTGGGATCTCGGTTTCACGGTCGTGCCGCCTGGCCCCGTTACCGACAAGGTCCGCATCGAGTTGCGGGCGGGCATTCGCAACACATCAGAGAGAACTGTAACCGCCCACGTCACCTTTCACGCCGATCGCCGCATTCCGTCTCGCCTGATCTACGAGCTCATGATCGCAGTGCCGGCCGGCGAATCCAGGAAGGTCTCGGCATGGTGGCCAACGGAGGGCAAGGCCGGCGTCCACAAGATGCTCTGCCGCGTAGAAATCGGCGACGGAGTGCGCGATGCCGCGTGGCCGGTCAGGGTCATCGAGTGCCCGAGTCGGGCGCTGCCTTACTTCCAAGGGGCCTGGATTGACGGCTGCGGGCAGATGGAGCCGACAAAGCTCGGCAAGAGTGCAGTCGAGCGCGAACTGCGGCTGGGCGTTGACGCCATGCACCACCTCGGCATCAACATCCTCATCTTCACGTACCCCGAATGGTACGGGCAGTTCTGCTATCCGAGCAAGATCGAGTTCTATGACCGCGACATCAAGGCCATTTCCAAAGGGAGCTCGTGTACTGTGGACGCCCTGGGGGCGGTCCTCTCTCAGGCAGAGACGAACGGTCAGCATGTCATTGTCGGCATCGGAAGAAACGGCGACCTGCGTCTGCTGTGGGACTTCGATAAGCCCGACTGGCACGCTCGGAACGAAGCGGCCATCGAGGTCTCGCGCCGCATCGCCTGGGAGATATGGAAGCTCTATGGCCGCCGGAAGTCGTTCTACGGGTGGTACCTGACCCACGAGATGAACGATCTGGCGCGGTCGGCGGCCTACTACGATCCGGTTGCGCTGTACTGCAGGAGCCTGTCCCCCGAGAAGCCGGTGCTGATCGCTCCTGCCGGCACGCCCATATGGACCTCCGAGACCATCGCCGCCAGCCAGGTGGACATTCTCGCTCCGCAAGATGGTGTCGGCTCAGGATACGTGCCCTACGTCAACACGTGGGACCCTCACAAGAGGATCGCCATGCTGGAGGAGGTCTACTCAGGCTACAGCAAGATTCATGAAGGCACGCACAAGCACCTGTGGACCGATCTGGAGATATGGGAAATGGACGGCAAGTCGGGCTACGGCAACAGCTATCCGCCCAGTTTCGAGCGGGTCCGGAAACAGATCGAGATACAGCGGAAGCATGTTGACGTCCTGACGGCCTACGCATACTTCGGCTTCATGCAGCACCCCGGACGCAAGGCCCCCGGAGCCGATCCGCGAGCGGTCAGACTCTACGATGACTACGTCGCCTACCTCAAGGCCCTGCCGACGCCGCTCAGGCCCGGAGGTTTCTAATGCCAACTCGGGCGGCTCGGCAGGAGCCTCGCCCTCCCAACCTGCCGACGCCGCTCAGGCCCGGAGGTTTCTAATGCCAACCCGGACGGCTCGGCAGGAGCCTCGCCCTCCCAACCTGCCGACGCCGCTCCGGCCCAGAGGTTTCCAATGCCAACCCGGGCGGCTCGGCAGGAGCCTCGCCCTCCCAACCTGCCGACGCCGCTCAGGCCCGGAGGTTTCTAATGCCAACCCGGACGGCTCGGCAGGAGCCTCGCCCTCCCAACCTGCCGACGCCGCTCCGGCCCAGAGGTTTCCAATGCCAACCCGGGCGGCTCGGCAGGAGCCTCGCCCTCCCAACCTGCCGACGCCGCTCAGGCCGGAGGGCTTCCGCTAACCCGGCGCGGTCCCACGGCTAACCGCGAGCCCACTGCGGCTTCTTGTTCTTGGCGAACCAATCGCGCAGGAGACGCTCGCGATCGGTTCGACTGGCCGAGCGCTCCCGATTTGCGCGGTCTTCGCCGTGTTCAACGCTCCAGCCATCCCACTCACGGAAGGCGTGGTAGGACCAGTCCCATCCGAGTTCCTCCATGACCTCGATCAGGTCCCTGAGATACCGGTAGGCGCTGCCGTCCGGAGCCCAGCGGATCGCGGAGAACTCGCCGACATACATGTGAACGTTGTACGCCTTTTGGAACTGCACGGCGGGCTCCAGTGCTGCCCTCAGCGCCGCCTTGTCCCATTGCTTGCCTCCGATTGTGCCCGGATATCGGATCGGCCCGCTGGGGCTATGAACGCCCTGAGTCGTGAACTCGTGGGGGATGTACATGTGCACGCTGTAGACGACGTTCGGAACGTCAACAGGGACGAAATGCCGGAGACCGTCGGGACCTCCCCCTTCGGCCGGCTCGACGATGAGCGTGCGGTGCGGGTCAATGGCGCGAATCGCCCTGGCTGTCCTCTCGACCAGCGCATGCCAATCGTCCACTTCACCGGTCCACGAGTCCTCGACAGGTTCGTTGGCAAGATCGAATCCCCAGATAACCTTGCTCCCCTTGTAGCGGCGTGCCATCCGCTCCCATGCACTCACGAAGCGGTCCTGGCATGCCTTATCGGCGAACAGCCCTCCATCGGATCCGGCATACCCGCCTGCCGTACCCTGACCGCCCGGCGGTGAATGGAGGTCGAGCGCGACGTAGAGCCCGTATTTCTCCAGAGTCGGCAGCATGGCGTCGAGCCGCTTCAGCTCCTCGTCGAGCCAACGGTCCCATTCGTCGAGGGATACGCTCGTTCCGGGCCGTGCAGACCGGATCAACTGCCATCGGACGAGGTTTGCCTTCCACTCGCCGCCCAGCGTTGCTAAGTCGGACTCGCGCAAGGTTCGCGGGCTGACCATCGCCCCTCGCAATCTGGGGAGATCGTGGCCTTTGTGCCTCACCGGGGCCGGCTTCGGTCTAGCCGCAACCGGCGGCCTCGCAACTGTGATCTTCACATCGTCGAACCACACCTTGCCGGTCACCGCCTCGAGCCCCAGGCAGAGCGTGACCTCGGTTGCGTCCGCAGGGACACGAACGGCGAAGCGGACGGGCTTCCAGTCGAAGGTGCCGACCTCGATGCGAGCCTGTGGCCATTGGCGACCCGATGCCGCAGCGATCGGGAGCATGAACTTGACTCCGTTCCATGGTTGCGGCTTCGCGGAGACGTTCTCGGCCCTGACTCTGCCTGCGCAGGAAATCACGCAGCCACGGATTGCCTCGGCGGGCAACGCTCGGATGATCATGGCTGATGGCTCCGAAGCCGTCTTGCGCTCGAGCAGCGCGGAGCGGCCTCCGTCCGACTTAGCGACGACGGTGGCCGGCCCCGACCATCCGGCGAGGGGCTCGGCCCCTTCGAAACCGCTCTCGAAGACCACGTCGCCTCGCTTTGGTGCGTCGCCGCATGCCGCCGGCGCAGCGAGCCCAATCACCAACGAGGCGACACATATCCATCGAAGCGCGTCCCAGATCGCCACGGGGGTCTCCTTTCCAATGGCCCTAAAGAGCGATGTGGACACGTTGTCCGGCGCGGGCCGACTCGATGGCGCCGAACACCATCGCCAGGCTCTTGATGTTGTCGTGGCACTCGCCCATCGGTGTCTCACCGGTATCGAGGGCATGGACAAAGTCGCGCACCGAGCCGGCAATGCCGCCAGGCACCCCCTCGGCGACAGCGGCACGCACTTCCTCAACGTCGGCGTGAAATCCGCCGGGGCCGACAACCTTCTCGGCGATGGGCGCGCCATGGCCGTCCCAAGTGGCCGTGCCCTTGGCGCCGACGGCTCGCCACTCGCTCTCCCACGATGTGTGGCGACCCTCCGAACACCAGCTTCCGCGGTATGTGTAGCGCAGCCCGCCGCTCATCTCGAAGACCGCCGTCGCGCAGGCGTCGCCCCTGTACCATGACCAGGATGGGTTGAACTCCTCGCAATAGACGGCCACCGGGTCGAGGCCGCAGAGGTAGCGCGCCGCGTCGAACGTGTGGATCGCCATATCCAGCACGAGCGGACTGGGCATCTCGTCGCGGAAGCCGCCGAAGTGCGCCCCGATGTAGAAATCGGAGTTGAGGATGCCCAGACTGCCGAGCTCGGACTCGATTAGCCCCCGGTAGGCATGGATGCGCGCGTCATAGCGTCGGCTCTGGCTCACCATGTAGAGCTTGCCCGCCTTCTCCGACGCTGCGACCATCTCGCGTGCGGCCTCCATTGAGTGCGCCATGGGCTTCTCGCCGATCACCGGCAGGCCCATGCCCAGGGCGGCAACGGTTACGTCACGATGAGCCTCGGGAATCGTCACATCCACCACAAAGTCCGGCTCAGTGATGCGGATCGCCTTCTCGAGGTCGTCACCGGTATGGATGCCCGTCAGGCCTCGCTCGGCTGCAGCTTCCGCCGCGGCTTCCGGCCGGATATCCACCCAGCCCACGACCTCCGTCCGTTCATATTCGGTGAGATTGCGCCCCCAGTTGCGGCCCATTCCACCCGCTCCGACCACTAGCGCCCGGTACACCTTCATGCGATCTCCGCCTCCATCCATTTGTTTGCGTCTTTCCTCAGCCGACGCTGATCTTCTCGATCCCGCCCATGTATGGCCTGACTGCCGCCGGTATGGTGACGCTCCCATCGTCATTCTGATAGTTCTCCAGCACGGCGATCATCGTGCGGGGGAGAGCCAGTCCGGACCCGTTCAGGGTATGGACGAACTCGGGTCTTGCGCCCGGTTCGGGGCGATAGCGGATGCCCGCACGCCGCGCCTGGAAATCGGTGAAGCATCCGCAGGATGACACTTCGAGCCACTCGCCGCCATCATCCCCGCACGCAGGCGCCCAGAGCTCCAGATCGAACTTAATGGCAGACACGAACGACAGATCGCCTGTGCACATCTGCACGACTCGATACGGTATCTCCAGCTCACGGCAGACGTCCTCGGCATCCGCGATGAGGCTGTCCAGCTCGGCCCGGGAATCCTCAGGCTTGCACAGCTTCACCATCTCGACCTTGTCGAACTGATGGCCGCGCTTGATGCCCCGGACATCGCGGCCTGCCGACATGCGCTCGCGACGGAAGCACGGCGAGTAGGCCACGTACTTGATGGGCAGATCGGCGGCGTCCAGTATCTCCTCACGGTGCAGATTGGTCACCGGCACCTCGGCCGTCGGCACAAGCCACAGGTCGTCCTCGATATCGCGATAGAGGTTGTCACCGAACTTGGGCAGGTTCCCCGTGCCCAAGAGGCAGTGCTCCTTGACCACGGCGGGAGGATATACCTCGACATAGCCGTGCTTCTTGACGTGCAGATCGAGCATGAACGTGATGAGCGCTCGCTGCAGCGCCGCACCCGGCCCTCTGAGCACATAGAACCGGGAACCGCTCAGCTTCGTGCCTCGTTCGATGTCCAGGATGCCCAGGTTCGCGCCGATCTCCCAATGCGGCTTCGGCTCAAAGTCGAACGTGCGCGGCTCACCAACGGTCTTGATCACCACGTTCTCGCGCTCGTCGGCGCCGTAGGGCACCTCGGGCAGGGGCAGATTGGGGATGTTCAGGAGCAGGTTCTGCTGATCGGCTTCGGCGTCTTTGAGGTCCGCCTCCACGGCCTTGATCCGATCTCCGATAGCCCGCATCTCGGCCTTGCGTGCCTCACGCTCCGCTTCGTCCTTCAGGCGGCCTATGTCCTTCGAGCCCGCATTCCGCTCGGCCCGCAACGCACTGACCTCGGACTCGAGCGACCTGCGGCGCGTGTCGAACTCCAGCACCCGGTCCACGAGGTCAGGTTCCGCGCCCACCTTGCGCAGGCCCTCTCTGACGAGGTCCGGCTGCTCACGAATGAGGCGAATATCCAGCACGGCATGGTCCTCCCGCTCTGCGATCTGTAACGATGAAGCTTACCCGAGGGTGCGACATTGCGCCGCCGCCACGTGTCGGTTCACCGCTTGCTGACAGGAATGCGGCACGAGGCAGGCATCGGCGGCACCGTGGCAGAATGACAGATGAACACACGCCGAAAACGTCGGCGCGTTCAGGAAGCATGGAGGGACCGAGATGGGGCGAACCTGGATGGTCGCGGCGCTCGCATGGACGATGGCCTGCAGGTCGGCGCCGGCCGACGTTAAGTTCGACTTCGAGACGGGCGACTTGCAGGGCTGGCAGGTAACGTCGGGGAAGTTCGGCTCGCTGATCAGCGACCGCTCCATGTCCCGCAACACTCCGAACGTGCCGTACCCCAAGACGGGCAAGTACTATCTGAGCACCACCGAGTTGTCCGGCGGGGGCTTTGACGACACCATGACCGGCGAGATCGAGAGTCCCGTGATCCGCATGACCGGCTCCAGGATATCTCTCAAGGTCGGCGGCGGGGCGCATCGGGACACGCGTGTTGTGCTCCTTGCGCTTCCGATCCGCTCAACGGGAGCGGCCATGGACGGAGAAGAGATCGTTTCGGCCCGGGGCGAGAACTCCGAGCAGATGCGCCAGTTTGAATGGTCCATCCCTGAGTTGCGGGGCCGGCTCGTTTACCTGGTTGTTGAGGATCGGAACAAGGGAGGATGGGGGCACATCACCATGGATGAAGTGACACTCGAGGGCGAGGTGGACACCGGCGCGACCGCGCAGCGTCGTGCATCAGCCCAGCGGCGAGCGGCAGCGAAGGCTGAACGCGAGCGCAAGCGGGAAGCCGTCCGAGCCGATGCGCGCCGCAGGCATCGCGAGCAGCTTCTGAACCCGAGCTGCCTGACGGCGCGGGGCTCTAGACGAACCTACTCGGGACCGTCGCTCGAAGCCGTCTCGATCCCCATGGGCGGCATCGGAACAGGCTGCGTCCAGATGTCGGGTCAGGGTCGGCTCGCCCTGTGGCAGATTTGGGGCAACCACAAAGCCGTCACCTTGCCGAACAGTTGCCTGCTGTTGAAGTGCAGCGTCGCCGGCAAGCGCCCCATCTACCGTCGGCTTGAGGGCAAGACGACCCATCAGCACGACACAGGGGCACACCCGCCCATGGCCTCGGTTCGGTTCCGCGGGGAATACCCCTTCGGCTGGTGGTCGTTCAGCGATCCGGCGCTTCCTCTCAAGGTTGAGCTCGAGGCATTCTCGCCGCTCATTCCCGGCAATGCCGCCGACTCGGCCATACCGTGCATCGTCTTCCGAGTTACGGTCACCAACTCGGGCAAGGCGCCTGTGTCGGTCTCTGTGGGCGCTCGCCAGCAGAACGCCGTCGGCTGCGATCCGAATGTTCCCATTGAGGGCAATCGCTCGCCGGCGTTCGGGGGGGCCGTGAATCGCGATGTCGTCGAGCGCGGCATGGCCATGGTCGTCATGTCCAAGGACGGCGTGCCCGATGCGGGGACGATGGCCATATGCGCGGTTGGGATGGGGACACGGGCCGAGACCGCTCGGCTCGGCGGGAGCCTCGCCCTCCCATTTGAGGGTGAGACGCTGGACAGCATCGTTTGGGGCGACCTGAAGCTCAAGCCGGGTGCGACGGGCACACGTGAGTTCGTGCTGGCCTGGCATGCGCCGTCTGTGGTCCACGGCGGCGACATCCCCGGCTGGACGACCAGGGGCCACATTTCGCAGAACCGGTACGCCGATGCGGGCGCCGTCGTGCGCGATGTGGCCAAGCGCCTGCCGGAGCTTCTCAAGGGCACAAAGCTGTACCATGACACTCTGTACGAGTCCAACCTCCCCATATGGCTGCTCGACCGTATCTCATCGCAGGTGGCGATTCTGCGCAGCCCGACGGTCTTCTGGGGTCAGGACGGGTATTTCGGCGGTTGGGAGGGCTGCAGTCCCGGCAAGGGGTGCTGCGCAGGCAACTGCAGTCACGTGTGGCACTACGCCCAGGCGCATGCCCGCCTCTTCCCGGAGATAGGCCGCATCATGCGCGAGCAGGAGCTGCGGTGGATGAAGGACGACGGCGCGGTTCCGCACCGGCAGCCTGATGCCCCTCCTGCGTTCGACGGCCAGTGCGGCACGATCCTCGGGGCGTATCGTGAGCATCTCTTGAGCCCGGACCAAACGTGGCTGCAGCGGCATTGGCCGCGCATCCGAACAGCGCTCAACTTCCTCATCGCCAGATGGGACGCCGACGAAGATGGAGTTCTATCGGGTCCGCAATGGAACACGCTTGACGAGAACCTTGGAGGCAGTTCATCGTGGCTCGGGTCGCTCTACGTCGCGGCCCTGATGGCAGGCGAGCGGATGGCCGCGCTTATGAACGAGCCTGAACTCGTCGCGCGCTGGCAGCGCATTCGCCGGGCCGCGTCCGCCACTCAGGATGCCACGCTGTTCAACGGGTCCTACTACATCCAGATACCGGAAGCGACGCCCTATCGTGACTACGCAACCGGCTGCCACATAGATCAGGCGCTCGGCGAGTGGTGGTCGCGCATGCTCGACATGGACCGCGTGTATCCCCAGGAGCGCGTGCGCAGCGCCATGCGGGCGCTGTTCGCGAGCAACTTCCGATACGACTTCGTCGGCGTCACCCAGGTACCGCGGAAGTTCGTCCACGACGACGATGCGGGCATGCAGATGATCACATGGCCCAGGGGCGCACGGCCCGATCCCGACCATCAGATGCTCTACGCGGACGAGGTCATGAGCGGGTTCGAGTACTCGGCGGCGTCTCTGATGATCTACTCCGGCCTGATGCGGGAAGGACTGACCGTCGTCCGGGCCATCGCCGACCGCTACGACGGGAGACTGCGGGACGGGCTGACCGCGACGGACTACTCATCGTGGGGCTACAGCGGCAACCCGTTCGGCGACGACGAATGCGGCAAGTTCTACGCCCGCGCCATGAGCAGTTGGTCGCTTCTCCTCGCGTGCCAGGGGTTCGTCCACGACGGACCGGGCGGCTTGATCGGCTTCAGGCCGCGATGGAAGCCCGAGAGCCATGTGTCCTTCTTCACCGCTGCGGAAGGCTGGGGCCTGTTTACCCAGAAACGGACGACGACGACCCAGACGGAGCGCATCGAAGTGCGTCATGGCCGACTGCGCATCCGCTCGATGGTCTTCGAGGTGCCCGATGGGGTTCAGGTTGCATCCGCCCGAGTCACGGTCGGCGGCAAGGTTGTCGGCTGCACGATGAAACAGGATGGCCGCGACGTCCGGATCGCCCTCAACGCCGAAGTGAGCGTGGCTGCCGGCAAGGACGTGCGGATCACGCTGAATGCACGACCTTAGGCGGCGGGTTCCGTTCTTGTTGAGCGCCCGCGCCGACCGGTCCCCTCTCCCGCGCTCCATCGTGTGATGGATCCGGATCGGCCTGACGCGCGGCAGAGGGACATGGTGACGGCTGCCCGCCGGTGCAAAGGCGATGGCGTCCCTCCGGGCTGTGTCGGGGCAGGGTCGGCGGGCAATCGGTGCGAGGCCGTCATCGGTCCAAGCCAATGGGGGCCGTGCGGCGATAGACCCAGTCGCGCCACGAGTCGTAGATAATGTCCGGGTCCTCATGTGCTCGCCCGATCTGCCAGTATCGAGCCGGCGAGCAGCGGACCACCCCGGCTTCGTTGCGGTTGGCTCTGATCCCTGCACTGATCGCCATGTCTCCAGCCGCCGAGACGAACGGCACAAGCCGGGGCGCCATCTCGCGCAGCAGGCCGGGAATGGCGCGTATCTCGGCTCTCGAGAGATACGCGCCAGCCTCGCTCTCGCTGTCGAATGCCAGGCGCAGATCGGCGAACTCAAGGTGGATGGCAACGACCTCGGGCTCATCAACGCGCTGCGCGGCACACTCACGGCACCAGTCGCCCAACTCGCCGCAGACCGCCGACAGCGCCTCATGGACAGGCGAGGCAAGCGCTCCGCCGACAAGCGCCGGCTCGGCAAACGCGATCGTTGCCCACAGCTCGCAGACGCCTGATGAGTGGGGCATGAACACAGGGTCCAACCCGAGTCCCGTATGGGGTTCCAGCCGATCCTTCAGCGCCTCGATCTCGGCTGAGGAATATGAGGCGGCCTCATACGAGATGCTGACAGTCGGCACGCAGGTGCGGACGGACATCATTGGCCTGTCCTCCTTGTCGGGCGCTATGCGCTCGCTTTACAGGTCCGCCATGAACTCGAAAATCAGGTCGCTCGATCCGGGCAGCCCCTCGTGGCCGAAATCCGGGTAGATCACCATGGACTTGGGCGCGGTGATCTTGTTGTAGGCGGCGAACTGCGACGACGGCGGGCAGATGGTATCCATCAGACCCACGAAGAAGCGCGTGTCTGCCTGGATACGATGCGCGAGGTGCTGGTTGTCAATGTAGCCCAGGCGCGTGAACACCTCGTCCTCGCGCTCGTGCCGAGGGTCGAAGCGGCGAAAGTACTGCTTCAGTTCCTCGTAAGCCGCGACGGCGAGATCTATCTCCCAGACCCTTCGGAAGTCGCACAGGAAGGGGTAGACAGGCGCAGCCTTGCGTATCCGGGGCTCAAGAGCCGCGCAGGCAAGCGTCAGCCCGCCTCCCTGAGATCCCCCGGTTGCTCCCACCCGGTCTGCATCCACCTCGGGCATATCCATCACGAGCCTGGCCATCTGGGCGCAGTCGAGGTAGATGTGCCGGAACAGAAGATCGTCGGGCGACCCGTCGAGCCCGCGGATGATATGGCCGCTGAGCGTGTTGCCTTTGACGCCTCCAGTGTCTTCCGACATCCCGCCCTGGCCGCGGCAATCGAGGGCAGCCACGCTGTAGCCCTGGGCCACATAGCCCAGCTTGTCCGCCCAGTCTCCGCTATCGCCCGAGTAACCGTGGAACATGAGCACAGCCGGATGCGGCGTGGAGACGCCTGCGGGCCGGAGGTATTTCGCATGGATGCGCGCACCCCGAACGCCGGTGAAATACATGTCATAGCATTCGGCGAACTCGGCTCGGAACGGACGGCGGATCAGCTCCAACTGCGGATCGGCGGCATGCATCTCGGCGAGGGCGGCTGCCCAGTATTCCTCCATGTCGGGCGGTCGTGGATTGGAGCCCTGAAAGGTCTTCAACTGATCAAGAGGCATGTCGAACAAAGGCATTGGCGATTTCCCCCCCCCAACGTGGCGGTTGACTCGGCGCCGAACGGCGTCACATTGCCGAGCGGCACGCGTATGGTTCAACGAGAGCTCTTCTGCACACACACCGAATGTTCCTGTTGCGCAATCTGCCTAACGGTGCTAGAATATGCTCACGTGGGAGTGGCTGTTTGCTTCCACGGGGACAACAAAATGCAGCCGGCAGACGTACCTCTGTCCCTGTTCAGTGGTGCGGATGCGAATCCGGTGCGGTCCGCCGATGAGGCGCACGCTCAGCCGGACGACTGCTCAGCAGCATCGGAAAGGAGCACGGACAATGAGAGTTGTCTGGTCCAAGTCGCTTCGCGTTATCGCCCTGGCGGCGATCGCCGGAGCGTGCTTCGTACCGTCGGCCGCTCAGGCCCAGGGCAAGTTCGCCTTGCGCGTGGGCGCATACGGCGCTACGAACAACGAGTCTCGCGTCTTGTCCGACAACAAGGGCGCGCTGGTTGGCTTCCAGTACAACCTGTCGGGCATTCCCGCGGTGCTGAACGGCGAGTCCTGGTCAACCTTCGTGTCAGTTGACTACATGTTCCAGGCCAGCGACGACATTCGCTTCCAAGCCATTCCCGTCGCGCTCAACCAGGTCTACACCTTCGAGGAGCAGAGCGGGAAAACGCCCTACGCCGGTTTCTTCCTGTCGGCAGTGACGTACAAGTCGGAACTGACCACCCCGGACCAACCGTGGATCACCCGCATCGGCGGTGGTCTCATTCTGGGTCTCAACCTCAATGACAAGTTGTTCATTGAGGGTCGCTACGAGATGGTGGACAAGACGAATTCCCGGGGCGTGCCCCAGGGCTTCCGCGCCCTCCTGGGCTACCGGTTCTAGTCCACGCGACCTCGGCGTCGGCGAGCGCGCAACATGGATCAGCATCGCCGGCCCGATCGCAGGACCGCGACACGGTCGCTCGAACATCCCCTCGGCCTGTCCGAGGGGATGTTTTTGTCTGTGCTCTGCGCAACGTGAAGCCCCGCGACAGGATGCGTCGCAATGTGCGCTGAATACGGGCGTCCGATCGGCGACCGACCCTGTCCGGTTTCGGCCGGGCGCGACGCACCGAAACAGGAGTGCCGAAGTCATGGCAGGCGTTGTTCTTGCGTGCCTTGCTGAATCGCTGGCCGCACTTGCGCTCGGCGTTCCCAACGGCCAAGCCGCAACAGGAGGCAACGGGATGATGCTGGACAAAACCCTTGTGGCATGGGTGTCGCCGACAAACCTCACCCAACGCGGCGGCAGCGTGCTGACCCTCGATGACCGAAACGGTCGCTTTGACGGGATCGTCTTCGGAGAGATTGCGGAGGCCCGCTGGATGGCCGGAAGCGACATGTGGAAGCGCTCATTGCGTGACCAGAGCGCTATCCAGGCCGAAATCGCCGGACCCGACAAGATTGTCCAGGTTGCGATCACGTACAGCGGGAAGAAGGTCACCGTCTACCGCGACGGTCAGGCTTATGCGCAGCACGAGATCGCCGAACCGCAGGGCTTCGGGCCCGAAAGCGTCGCACTGATCGGCCTGCGCCATATCGAGGCCGGCGATCAGGCCTGCTTCGTCGGCAGCGTCTACGATGCTCGGATATATGACCGGGCGCTGACCGCAGACGTTCTCGCCTCGCTGAAGCCGCATCAGGAGTCGCAGCCGAAGCCCATCGCGTGGTGGTCGTTTGCGGACGGCAAGGCGGCGGATCGGATGGGCAGGTTTCCGGCAAGCCTGCTGTATGGCGACGCCCGGATAGCCGATGGCGCCCTGCGTCTCGGCGGGGGAGTCTCGTACCTTCTCGCCACGCAGACCGGTCCGCATGGCGCCATCGGCATGAGCGCGGCCGAGCGCAATCGAGCTTATCGCGAGCGCCTGCTGAAGGACCCACATCGTCCCGGCTATCACTTCGTGATCCCGGAAGGGTCGGCCATGCCCTTCGATCCCAACGGAGCCATCTTCTGGAAAGGGAGGTACCACCTCTTCTACATCTTCCAGGACACACGCGGGCACAACTGGGGACATGTGTCGAGTACCGATCTCTTCCACTGGCGTCACCATCCGACTGGTCTCGTCGAGGGCATGTTCAGCGGTAACTGCTTCATCAACAAAGAGGGACGCCCGACCATGTGCTACCACCAGGTCGGACAAGGGAACGCCATGGCCGTCGCCCTCGACGATGAACTCAACGAGTGGAAGAAGCTGGACACGAACCCTATCACGCCGAAGACGGCTCCCGGCGATCCCCACCACGATCGGTACCGGTCATGGGACCCCTATGGATGGCTCGAAAGCGACACGTACTACGCTATCTTCGGCGGCGAGCGGCCCAGCGTGGCCAAGGCTCCGACGCTGGGCGGCGAATGGAAGTACGTTGGCGACCTGATGGCCGGCAGTGTGCCGGGCGTCTCGATCACAGAGGATGTCTCCTGCCCCGACTTCTTCGAAATCGGCGGCAAGCGCATGCTCCTGTGCATCAGCCATCGCCTTGGCGCGCGATACTACCTTGGCGACTGGAAGGGCGAGGCGTTCCATCCGACGTTCCACGAGAAGATGAGCTGGAACGACAACTCCTACTTCGCTCCTGAGAGCCTCCTTGACGACAGAGGGCGAAGGATCATGTGGGCCTGGGTCTTCGATGCGCCGGGGTTCAAGATGAGGTCCGACTACGACTGGTCGGGCACCATGAGCCTGCCAAGGGTCCTATCGCTGCCTGAAGACGGCATCCTGCGGATGGACCCGCCGGAGGAAATCGAACGGCTTCGCTGCAGGCCTGTCGAAGCGGCGAATGTGGCCGTCCCGACCGACTCCGATGTGCCGCTTGCCGGCATCGCCGGGAACAGCCTGGAACTGGAAGTCGAGATGGAGGCTCCGGGAGCTGCGCAGTTCGGGGTGAAGGTCTGCTGCTCGCCCGACGGAACCGAAGAGACGCTCGTCCACTGGGATCGCGCCACCGCGAGACTGACGGTGGACGCCACGCGGTCGAGCCTCGGCGACGTGTCCAAGACCATCGAGGCCGGGCCGTTGACCCTCAAGGACGGCGAGCCGCTCCGGCTTCGGGTATTTGTTGACAAGAGCATCGTCGAGGTCTTCGCCAACAGCCGTCAGGCGGTCATGCGCCGCATTTATCCCTCGCGCGCCGACAGCGTGGAAGTCCGGCTGTTCAGCAAGGGCGCTCCGGCAAAGGTCACGCGGATACGCGCGTGGGACATCATGCCGTCCAACCCGTACTGAAGAGTTGAGCGACCGATGAGCATGGCACTCGCCGCGACGCTTGCACTATTGGGAGCCGCTGTCATCGGCCATGGGCGGCCCCCGACGCACGATGGCGCCGTTCGCCTCCAGCGCAATGGGACCGACGTCGTTGAGTACCTCCATCGGGGTGTGCCCTTCAAGCCCTACGTCGCGCAGCTCCGGACACCCGGTGGTGTCAACGTGCTCCGCGACAACGTGGCAGACCATCGGCATCATCACGGGCTCATGTTCGCCGTGCGCGCGGGCGGCGTCAACTTCTGGGAGGAGGTCGCCGGGTGCGGGACGCAGCGCAGCGTTCGCCTCAGAGCCACGCGTGAGGGCCTGCGAGATACCATCGAGTGGCTGGCTGAGGGCGCCGCCTCGCCGATGCTGCTCGAAGACCGGCGCATCGAGTTGAAGCGCAGCCCCGATCCCGATGCGACGCTCATCGAGTGGCGCACGACGCTGACCCTTCCCCGAGGCACAAAGACGCCCGTGACGATCTCCGGCGCCCACTATCATGGCCTTGGCATGCGCTTCGTGCAGTCCATGGACGGCGGGACGTTCGAGAATGCCGACGGCGATCCCGGCGTCGTGTTCCGGGGCGAGGAGCGCCTCATGCCCGGGCGATGGTGCGCCTACCGCGCGGCAGTGGATGGCCGGGAAGTCACCGTCGCCATGTTCGACCACCCATCCAACCCGCGCCCTGCCACCTGGTTCACCATGCCGAGGGCCTTTGGCTACCTGGCGGCTACGCTCCGCCTCCACGAGTCGCCCATGGAGGTTCTCCCCGGCAAGCCGCTCGCCCTGCGCTACGGCGTCGCCGTCTGGGATGGCAAGGTTGAGCGCGACCGGATTGAGCGGATGTACAGGTCCTGGGTTCGCCGGTAGAACGTATCGGCGGCCCTGACAGGTTGAGCAGGTGGAGTATACTCCGGCCAGGAGGGTAACCGACATGGTGGTTGCACTTAGGCGCACCGCTACGGTGCTGAAGGGGAGTCGAATCGAGGTGACCGCTCCGGAGCTGCCGGAAGGCGCGGTCGTGGAACTGATCGTGCTCCGTGACCTGTCCGCCGCGCCGCCGATTGCGGCCGGCGCGCCCAGTGTCCTGGACTACATCGGGTCTCTGCCGAAGAACAGACACACGTCGGCGGAGTGGGCGGCCATCGAACGGGAGCTTCGGGAAGACAAGCTGTCGTGGGATCGCTGAACGTACCAGATGCGGGGCTTGTCTACATTGACGCCCAGGTCGCCATCTATACTGTGGACTGGCACCCGAAGTACGGTCCGGCGTGTATGCCGCTATGGGCCGCTGCAGCCAGTAGCGCCGTAACTGTCGTGAGCAGCGAGCTGATCCTGCTGGAGACCCTGGTCGGTCCGATCCGCGCGGCCGACGCGGCTCTGGAGCGAGACCGCGAAGGGCTCTGGAGCCGCCCAAACACGCTTCTGCTCCCGATCACCCGTGAGGTGCTCCGCGAAGCGGCGCGGCTGCGAGCATTCATGCCGCCGCTCAAGGCGCCGGACGCCATCCACGCCGCCACCGCCGTTCTGAGTGGCTGCGCCCTGTTCGTAACGAACGACTCGGTCTTCCGCCGTATTCCGGCCCTTCCTGTAGCCTTGCTCGACGACGCAATCGCAGCGACCTGAGCGTTCGGATGTCCTCCCCGAGACCGTGCGCCACTGGGTAACATGTCTGTAGCATGCGCAGGGTATGATCGTAAGCTCGTCGCCGGAGGGCGAACCTCGATGTGCTGAGATGGGCGTTCGATGGTTCGCGCGTTGTGGGATTGGCGGCGCTCGTGCTCGGTGCAGGCGTGCGGCAGCGTGGCAAGCTGTCGGGCCGCAAGCCGCCGTCGTCCGGCAAGCCCGCGCAGACGAAGCAGACGCCGCCGCCCGCCGACCCATTCGACCTCAGCGCTCCCTACGACACGTCCGACGCGATCTAGCTCGACCCGGAGAAGGACCTTCCGCTGTCGTCGTGGGTGCAGCCGAAGATCGCAAAGGCGTCGGCATCAGCTCGGGGCGCTCACGCGGATGGACGCCATGAACCTGGCATGGATTGTGCTGAGCGGCAAGACGACGCCGGAACAACCCGCGACCGACCTGCAGGCATTCGCGCGCGGCCGAAAGCGGGGCCCGGACTTCGAGCTGGCGGCCGAGTGCATCGCCCGGGGCATCACGCCGGACAAGGCGTTGCCTGTATGGGAGCGGATCGCCACGCTCAGGGGGCTGAACGGCAAGCACAAGCACGGCGGCCCGTAGCAGAATCGCATCATCCGCCCCATCGCGATCGCCGCGCTCGTGGCAGCCAAGGCCCATGAGGACGCGGCCCGGACGGTGACACGAGCGGAAGCCCTCTATGATCGTTACCGCAAAGACATCGCCAACGAAGAGGCGGCCCCGCTGCTCACGCAAGCCGAAGCGGTCACAGGGAGGCTCCCCGCCGACGTGCTGGGCGAATGCGAGCACCTGAAGAAGGCGATCCCGTGGCGGCAGTGGGCCAAGGACGAGATGGCCGCGCGCCTCGTGCTCGGCAAGCTCGTCTCAGGCGCCAAGACCGACGAGGTCCTCTCCGCGTTCAAGGCCGTCTCCTCGGAGGTCCACATCAAGCCCCGCTGGGCCTGGTGGCACCTCGTGTAGTTCGACCATTCCGCCGTCACTCTGATCAACGCCGTCTACCGCTCGGCCCCGACCGCCGTTGCCTCCTCCTTCTCCCTTCTCCCTTCCTCCTTC
>DYKI01000007.1:19045-43521 GCA_020722705.1 Chthonomonas calidirosea
GGTGCCTGGGTCATGTCCCCCCTCTCCCTCTGCCGCTTCGGCGACCGTTACCTGAACTGGTTCCGCGACCCGGCAGGCATGCACAAGATGATCCTGGACAACCGGACTGATCCGAATGGCGGGTATGCGCTGGGGTGGAACTCGGCGAAGGACACGCATGGCATCCCGGGCTGGCTGTTGTGGCACGGTGGTGTGATCGCAGGCTGGCGTTGCGGCGTCGGAGCCCGCCCAGGGCTCGCTTCCAGCGGGGGCATGAACGCCTCTTCCGATCAGTGGATGATCATGAACCTGGCGTTCGTTGGCGTCGTCAGTGAGCAAGCGTTCAAGGACTACAAGGTGCCGCCGGAACTTGTGCCACCGTCTCTACAGCGGCTGGAGGAGCGGATCATGACGTCAGGCTATTGCGACCGCCTCCCCGATCTCTGGCCCGCCTGCGGCTACCACGATACGCCGGGGACGTTCATTCTTGGGAGGTAGGGGGGACCGACCTCATCGTTCGGCGGCGGCCACAACGAGAGCAGCCCGTCGGAATGCCTCTCATTGCTTGGCCAGACCGGCGGCGGTCCGGCGCATGCTGCCGGCAGCCGTGGCAGAATCGCGGAGGAGGAACACACGATGGCGTTGTCCTCGCGCCTCACTTCTCGCGCGGACCAGTGCGGCGGCCGGCCCTGCGTCCGAGGCATGCGCATCCTCGTGTCGGACGTTCTCGATCCGTTTGCCGCCGGCATCACACCTGACGACATACTCGCGGAGATGCCCGATCTGGAGCCTGACGACCTCAGGGCCTGCCTCAGCTACGCTGCCCGACGGGCGTGCCACACGGTGCTCGTCACTGCGTGACCGTCTGACGGGATGTCGCGGGTCTCGCAGAACAGCCTCACGGATGTGGGCGCCGTCACTCCCCCCGGACAACGCGTCGCTCTCTCTGCCGGCCGAGTTGTACCGTGTCCGGCGGCCCGGCGGCACCGGCGCAGCGTGTCGCGATTGCCTCAAGCGCGTTCCTTCGGAACACGAGTGACTCTCCCAGTGGCCACGACGGGCAACCGATCAGGATCGTGCGGGTGAAGGTCGCATCCGTTCGCCGGTAGAATGTGAGGAAGCGGCGCAGGTGGTCCGGACGCGCCGCGAACGGGCTCATGCACGGTCCTTGCGGCCATAATCCATGAGAGTGGCGCGTCGCGCGTCGCCCACTGCTGTGCGGCCCATGCGATAGGCAGGGGACGTTCCGTGTAGGTGCGCGCAGCAGCCTGCGGGAGGCTACGGAGCTCTACCGGGAGGAGTTCCCTCTGCCCCAGGGGGCACCGAGCGTCACGCCAACGTTCGAGTTCGCCACTGGCGCCGGACCTGACGGACGTCTCGGGAAGCCGGGGATGCAGGACGCACACGCTGCGGGGCGGACGGACAGGACGTGCAGGACAGGGATGCCCTCGGCAGACGATGATGAGCCGATGGGTCAACGCGCACTTGGAGGGAGATATCCGCAATGAGCACATCGTCCGGAATGTCACGTCGTGATCTGATTGAGCGCGGGAGTGCGCTCGCGGCGGCGTCGGCCCTGACCGCACCGCTTTCGTCGGGCGCGAGACGCCAGTCGGGACCCAATGCCCGCCTCGGGGTGGGCTTCATCGGCTGCGGAGGGCGTGCCGGCGCCCACATGCAGACGCTCCACTGGCTCAAGACCGATGGCGGCGAGGCGGTCGAGCTTGTGGCCTTCTGCGATGTGTACCGTCCTCGACTTCAGCGCGCGGCCGAAGCCTACGGCAGCAAGCGCGCCTATATGGACTATCGTGAGCTCATCGCCGACCCGTCGGTGGATCTCGTGTGCATCGCGACCCCGGATCACCTCCATGCGCCCCAGGCCATCGCGGCGCTGAATGCCGGTAAGCACGTCTACGTGGAGAAGCCCATCACCCATTGGCGCCAGTTTCGGCTGCTGAGGGAACTTGCCCACGTCGCGGCGCGCTCGAAGGCGGTCCTGCAATGCGGCACACAGGGCATGAGCTGCTCGGCATGGGAGCAGGCGCGCAAGCTCATCGCTGCCGGAGCCATCGGTCAGCCCATCCATGCCGAAGCGGGCTACTTCCGCGTGGGCGATTGGGGCGAGCGCGGCATGCCCGTGGACGATCCCAACGCGAAGCCTGGCCCGGACCTCGACTGGGCGGCGTTCCTCGGCGACTCGCCGCGCAAGCCGTTCTCGGCGGATCGCTTCTTCCGGTGGCGGCTCTTCATGGACTACGCAGGCGGCCCCGTTACCGACCTTTATCCGCACGCCTTCACACCGGTAGTCCACATGCTCGGGGTCAAGTTCCCCTCGTCGGTCGTGGCCAGCGGAGGCATCTATCGCTACCCCTATGAGCTGCGCGATGTTCCCGACACGTTCAACCTGCTCATTGACTACCCGGAGAAGATCACCGTCGCGCTCATGGGCACCCAGGGCAACGCACACCCCGGCACGGGCCATGCGCCCAGTGGTTCCGTGGGGCGCGCGCCGGTCATCCGAGGGTGGGAGGCCACGCTGACCTTCGCGGGCGCCAACATCGTCATCACGCCGACGGACGGCTCGAGCGCGAAGCCGGCAACGATTAAGATCGAGCGGGGCGAGGACCTTGTCGAGTTCTGGAAGTCGCTCCTCGCGGCAGCGCGATCAGGTCGGGGGCCGACCGCCAGCCCCATGGACCTCGCCTACCACACTCAGACAGCGCTGCTGATGGGTATGGCGGCGTGGAGAGCGGGCAAGACCGCGCGGTTCGATGCGGCGCGTGAGACGATCGTGCTATGAGCCAGGCGAAGCCCCGTGGCGCCTCCGACGGGTCCGACAGGTCCGACAGGTCCGACAGGTCCGACAGTTCCAACCCTATCGTCTTCGAGATGCCCATCGAGGTGAGCCATGAGCACGTGGACGGACCAGGCCACCACGTGAACAATGTCGTTTACGTCAAGTGGATCAACGACGTCGCCCTGGCGCATTGGAACTCCGCCGCTCCCGAAGGCGCCCGAGGAGGCGTCCTCTGGTACGTCGTCCGGCACGAGATTGACTACCTGAAGGAGGTGTTCCCCGGTGAACGCCTCGTGGCCCGTACGTATGTCGGGTCGTGGCGCGGCGCCCGTTTCGACCGGTTTGTCGAAATCCTGAGAGATGACGGCACGCCGGTCGTGCGCGCGCGCAGCGTATGGGCCGCCATTGATTCCCGTACGGGGAGGCCCACGCGCATTACCGAGGCCATGCGGGAACCGTTTTTCTCGGCTCGCTTGGCAGACGAACGGATAAGCGCCGAGTACCCATGAGGGATTCTGTGCTGTGGCTCGTTGCCGCGTCTGCCATCGGCATGGCAGGGGCAGCGTCTGTGATGGCTGGTCACGCAGGTGCGATACCGCATTCCTTGTGTCCGATATTGCCCTCACCCGACCTCTCCCGCACGCCAACGGCCGTACCAGACCGGAGTCCGGGATGCGCGGGAGAGGGGAGACTGTCGTGGTCCGATCGTCATCAAGAGGGAGCGAGAGTGAACTTCAAGCTTGGCACTCCACAGCCGATCTACAAGGGTGGCGAAGGTGGCTGCCACACCTACCGGATTCCGGCGCTGGCTGTCACGTCCAGGGGTACGGTGCTGGCATTCGCCGAAGGACGAAAGCGGTCGGCAAGCGATACCGGCGACATTGATCTGTTGGTTCGGCGCTCGACCGACCACGGCACCACATGGGGCGAACCGAAAGTCGTCTGGGACGACGCAGGCAACACCTGCGGCAACCCCTGCACCGTTGTGGATCGGCAAACGGGAGCGGTTTGGCTGCTGATGACATGGAACCGAGGCGATGACCATGAGCGCCAGATCATTGACGGCGTTAGTACGGACACGCGGCGCGTATTCGTCACGCACTCGTCCGACGACGGCGTGACATGGTCCATGCCGACTGAGATCACCGCGGACGTCAAGAGGCCCGATTGGACGTGGTACGCAACCGGCCCGGGCAGCGGCATCCAGATGCGCTGCGGATCGGACCGAGGCCGTCTCCTGATCCCGTGCGACTACATAGAATCAGGCACGAAGCGCTACTACTCGCATGTCATCTACTCCGACGACCACGGCAACACGTGGCATCAAGGCGGCTCCTCACCGGAAGCTCAGGTCAACGAATGCCAGGTCGTTGAGATGGTCGGCGGGAAGCTCATGCTCAATATGCGCAACTACAACCCAACCAAGCGCCGGCGACAGGTGGCTGTCAGCACAGATTCGGGCGCAACGTGGCACGATCAGCGCTTCGACGAGGCACTTCCCGAGCCCATTTGTCAGGCGGCCATCGAGCGTCTCCGGTGGCCTTCGGCAAGCCAACCCGGCGTGCTTCTGTTCAGTAACCCGGCGAACCCGAGCGCACGCACAACCATGACCCTGCGCGCCAGTCTTGATGATGGAGCCACTTGGCCGGTGTCCACAGTTCTGTACGACGGCCCCAGCGCCTACTCCGACCTGGCCGTCCTGCGCAACGGCAAGATCGCCTGTCTCTATGAAGCCGGCCGGTCGAGCCCCTACGAGACCATCACATTCATGTCGGTCGAGCTGGAACCCTGAGCAGAATCGGCGGGCAAGTCGCGGGAATCGGCATTGACGATCGCGTGGTGCGTCGTCACCGCAATCGGGCCATGGACGGCGCCGAGAGATGCGGACGTCAAGCGACGATCAGGCTCCATCACGCAGGTTTCGATGCCCGCTGAGGCTTTCACTCCTCCAGGATGGCCGCAAGGCCAAGTTCATCCCGCAGCGCTCCGGCGACGACATCGGCGACATCGGCGACGATGTCACCCGAGTCGCCCGACGGCTTGAGGCGACGCGCCCAGCCGACGATCCTGGGCGTCTCGTGACGGGCCTTCGGGGTATCGCGGTCATATGCCGCAAGGTGCGAGGCAAGATGCTGCACGTCGGCACGCGTGGCCAGGCCCATGAGCCCTGCTTCAGCCTTGAACCAGGGCTCGATGTTGTGTGCCGAGAGTGCCAGGTCGGTGATGATGTCGGCGGCATCCTCGCCCGAATCTCGCTGACGGAGTTCGCGGATCAGCCCCGGCAGCGACGGGCGTATCGTGACCCACCGACCGACGGTGCAAATCTCAACGATCACAACGTTGCAGACCTGAGCGATCGGCACTGTGTCGTCGAAGGCCCCGGCAGCTTCGGCGACCTGGGCGTTCGCGGATGTCTGCAGCTCGCGCACGGATTCGGCACGCCTCAGGTCCGGCGCGAGCGCCCGAAAACGAACCCAATCGAAGCCGGCAAGAAACCAGGTCGCCAAGTTCGTTCCCTCAGCGTCCGGGGCCGGGACCGGCGTCAGATCTCATCGAAGAGGCTCCCCATCCCGGTTGCCGTATGCCAGCCGTGCCTGTCCATGTTCACCCGACCGATTGGATCGAAGGTCACCCCCTCGGCCTCCAGCAACTGCTTCTGTCGTGCCGCCATGATGGGATCCCGCTTGGCGATCA
Organism: Chthonomonas calidirosea; assembly: GCA_020722705.1. Lineage (GTDB taxonomy): Bacteria > Armatimonadota > Chthonomonadetes > Chthonomonadales > CAJBBX01 > JAAYVH01. The sequence continues at coordinate 24,516 of DYKI01000007.1, forward strand.
CCAGCGTCCCATCACGAGCGACGACGCGCTGCCATGGGACGTCATCAGGTGCATGCGCCATGATCTGGCCGACCATTCGGGCGGACAGGGACACCGAAGTCAGCAGGTCGGCCACCTGCCCGTACGATAATACCGTTCCGCGCGGTATGGTGCGCACGACGGCGAAGACCTCTTCGGCCGTACCCATCAGAACTCCACCGCTTGCCCCGTACGTGCTGCCCGATAGCACCCGTCCATCAGTTGTGTCAGGTTCCATCCGTCGTCAATGCCGATGGTCATTGGCGTGCCGTCCAGTATCGCCGCTATCCACTGCTCCATCGGCATCGGGAGAGCCTGCGGCAGGACTGTAGGGGCGACGGCTCCCTTGATCCCCGATGCCTCAATCCTGGTGCCCTCGATCCAGACGTTGGGGCCGCTTCCAAGGCCGATGGACAGGAAGCCCTCGGTTCCGTATATCTCCACCGGGTTGGGCCCGCACCGGTGCACCCACGATACATCGAGGATGCCGAGCGCCTTGTTGCGGAACTCAACGACGGCGACCATGTTGTCGTCAATCGGATAGGCGCCGCTGACGTTGTTCATGCGTGCAACAACGCTCCGAGGCTCACCCAGCATCCAGCGCATGATGTCCACGCGGTGGCAGCCGAGGTCGAAGAAAGCGCCGCCGCCGGCAGCCGCCTCGTCACCGAACCACGAAGTGCCGCTATGGCCGTCGCCGGGACCGAACCAGCGGTCGAGAGCTGCCATGTGCGCGACGCGCGCCCGCATCTCGGTCACCTGTCCGAGGAGTCCTCTTTCGAGAACCTCCTTGGCGAGGAGTATCTCCGGACGCGTCCGTGAAGGCAGCGAGATCATGAACTTCACGCCGGATGAGCGCACGGCCTCCCTGACGCGGTCGGCTTCGGGCGTAGTGATCGTCAGGGCCTTCTCCGTGAAGATGTGCTTGCCGGCCCTGGCCGCCGCGATGATGATCTCCGTGTGCATGGAGGTCGGGGCATCCACAATGACTCCCTCGACATCCGATCGCCCCAGCACGGCATCCAGGTCCGCCTCGAACGCCACCGACCGTTTCTCGGCTTCGCGCGCACCGCGGACAGGGTCTTCGTCCCAGATCGCCACGATCTTCGCTCTGGGATTCCGGGCCGCCTGATCGGCATAGCCAGGCGCATGCACGTGCGCGAACGACAGCATCGCAAGACCGACGGTGTCTCCCATCCAGAAAGCCTCCCTCTGCCGGCTTCATTGGGCGTCTGCCGGCCCATGGTCCATCATTCTACACGCCTTGCCGTGCATCCTGTATCAGGCGCCGATTCGGGTCCAAAGGCAAGTGCCGCACGGGCCGCGGCCCGGTCCGCCGACCGGAGCAGGACTGTTTCTGACCGATCCGTTTGTCGGTCTGTATATGACGGCGCAACGAAGGTACCATAAGGTTCATCGGTCCCACACAAATGTCCAGCACGCCGGCACGGGCCCATGTGGCCATCGCACCCCAACTGCTTGCGGGTCCCCTGACGACAGCCCAAGCCCACAGGGCTGTATGGCGCATCGCCTGGCCGTCCGTTCTGACCTTCGGCCTGATGACGACCAACAGCATCGTTGATCGCGTTTTCGTCGGCAGTCTCGGCAGCAATGCGCTGGCCGCCGTCGGCGTCGGCGGTCAGGTCATGTTCGTCATGGTCTCTCTGGCGATGGCGATCACGGTCGGCACGACGGCCCTTGTGGCTCGGTTCACCGGCGCACAGTCCATCGCAGACGCCGAACGAGCCGCGGGCCAGTCCATCGCGATGGGCGCCATTGTAGGGGTCGCCTGTGCGGCGGGCATCTTCCTCGTCATGGGGCCGTTGATGCAGGCGATGGGGGTTTCCGGTCCGGCCGCGGGTCTATGCAAGGCATTCCTCACGTACACCCTGCCCGGCATGGTCCCCGGCAACATCGGCGCCGTCGTCGGCTCGGCCTTCCGTGGACTGGGCGACACGCGCACGCCCCTGAAGGTCATGCTTGCCGCCAACGCCGTCCATATCCTGGGTGACTGGACGCTGATGCTGGGGCACTGGGGCGCACCAAGGATGGGTCTGCCGGGCGGAGGGTTGGCCATGGCCCTCAGCATGGTCGTGTCCATGGGCCTCTTCATGGTGATGCTCCGCCGATCACCTATCCGCGGCAGTCTCAAGTTCGAGAATCTCATGCCGACAGTGTCGTGGTCGTGGCGCATCTTGCGGATCGGCATCCCTGCGGCCATATCGGCGCTGCTGCGCACGACCTCGATGCTCGGTTTCACCGGCATCCTGTCGCGAACGCCTGAGGGGATGGCCGCCGTCGCAGCCCTGCCCATCGGCCTCACGGCGGAGTCCATCGCCTTTATGCCGGGTCTGGGCTACAGCATCGCCGCATCGGCCCTCGTCGGCCAGGCTCTTGGGGCCAAGAGCCCGACGAACGCCGAACGGCTGGGATGGTTCGCCGCGTATCAGGGCGTTGCCGTCGTCTCCGCTATGGGCGTCGTGTTCTACGTCCTGGCCGAGCCGTTCGCACGAATGATCTCCAACGACGCCGCTGTCGTCGCCATCGCGGCGAGGTACCTGCGGATCATGGCCATCTCGGAGCCGATGCTCGGGTTCGGCATGATCCTGACGGGCGGCCTCCAGGGCGCAGGCGACACCATCCGACCCACGGTTGCTACGGCCGTATCGTTCTGGGTGTTTCGCTTACCGCTTACGTACGTTCTTGCGCTCGGCTTAGGGCACGGGGCCACGGGCGCTTGGATCGCCATGTCGGCCACGACGGCGCTCGGCGGCATCCTCGCCATCGCTCTGTTCCGCGACCGCAAGTGGCAGAAAGCGCGCGTATGAGATCGAGGTGGGGTTCGACCTTACGGCCGATCATGCGACCCTGTAACGTGCGTGCCGCGTCCGGCGTCCTATGGCTGACGTTGTGTGCGACATTGGCGACGGCGCTGAGCGGCGCAAGTTACGCCTACAGCATGGTGGAGGTGCGCAGCTACACTTCTGCTGTGTCCGCCCTTCGGCAGGGCCGCGTCGCAGTCGCGATCACACGAGTCCGGGAAGGACTGCGTTCCGTCCCGGAGAGTATGATCCTTAACAACATGGCAGGCGCGATGTACTTCGCATCGGGCGAGACCGACAAGGCCGACGCAGCATGGCGGTGCGTCATGGCGGATAGACCCGATGATCCCATCGCCGCTTACGGGTGCGGTCTGGTGGCCATGTCTCGACGCCGATGGGATGAGGCTGTCTCGTTGATCGGGACCGCATCGAACCGTGGCGACCGGACGTCGTGCATTCTCGCAAGGCTCTATGCCGACAGCCTTCGGGGCGTCCCTTGTGCCGAAACGGTGGCGTTGCCCGACTCCCATCTGGCTGCCCGCCTTGGCCTTGAGGCCCATGCAGCCAGGATAAGGGGCGATCATGCGCGGGCACTGGCCGACGTGCGCAGAGCGCTCGATGCGCACCACGGCGGCAGGTATGCAGAGCCGTCGGGGATACTGATGCGGTTCGATCGAAGCGCCCCGCTGAAGCCGGCCGGAATAGAGCCCGTGCTGAAGCCTGTCCTGGGCTTCCTCCTGCGCGACACTGAGTCGGTGGCGGATGACGGCGCCGAGATGATGTGGCGAATGCTGGCGATTGAGCCGAGTCGGGCTGCGCTGGCCAGGATGGGCAGTCAGGCCGCCGAGGCCCTCGGGGACAGCTCGGCGGCGCACAGGCTTGGCGGACTGGCGCTCGCAATAGACCCCGAGGCATTCGATGCTGCAGACGCCGCCCGGATCGTAGCCGGTCCATACCGAAGCGCCGATCCTCTATGGGCAGCATCACCTGACCGCCGACTGATTGCGCTCACATTCGACGACGGTCCTCGGCGTGAACCGACAGAGCGGCTCCTCGGGATTCTCAGCCGGGCTGGAGCCAGGGCCACGTTCTTCGTGACCGGACGCTACTCCGCCGCCAATCCCGATGTCGTCGCCGCATTGGCCCGCGCGGGCATGGAGATCGCGAACCACTCGTACAGTCACGCAGCGCTTCCGACACTCACGGAGGCGCAGATCATGCGCGAACTTGTGCGGACAAGCGCCTGCATTCAGGATGTCACGGGTCAAGCGCCGGCTTTCTACCGTCCTCCGGGTGGCCGCAGTTCCAATGTCGTCCTGCGCGTCGGCGGAACGCTGGGGATGCGTGCCTGCATGTGGACCGTCAACGCGCAGCAAGCGGAGCAGCAAGGCGCCCGCGCGGTCCGTGACCTGGTGGTCGGGCAAGCCCGTCCGGGGGCAGTGGTGCTCATGCATAACGGCTCTGCGGCGACGCTCCAGGCTCTGCCCGAGATCATCGTCGCCTTGCGGAGAAGAGGATACGAGTTCGCGACGGTCAGCGAGCTTGCACGGCATGGGACATGAGAGACAAGTCCCGTGCTACAATGGTATGAATAATAGGATCGTGACTGAAGGAAGACGTGAAAGTCCAGGCGAAATCCTATAGGGTTTCGTCCTTGTGTTGTTGTGTCAGTACTGTCAGGAGGTTGGAAGATGCTACGACCGATACGCGCGGCATTGGGAGCCGTTTTTGCCGCGAGCGTTGTCACAGTTGCAGCCGCATCTCACGCCGCGGCCCCTGCCGAGCGTGAGCTTCTCGGCGTTCGCATATGGCGTGACTATGCTGCGGTACTGAAGCGCCACGGTGAGCCGACGCGGGTGGTGCCCGGCATTGCGGCGCCTCCCGAACTGGTGAGCGGCTCCATCAACGTGTCCATGCAAGCGGGCCGAGCCGGCACGCCGATGATGGGCGGCATGGGGCTGTCCACAGGCCCGATGATGGGCGGTATGGGAGCGGTGTCAGGCCCCCCGTCTGCCCCGATGATGGGTATGGGCGGCATGAGCTCCGCAGGCGGCGCCATGGGCGCACCGGGCATGCGCGGCGGCGCAATGGGCATGGCCATGGGAGGCGGACGCAGCATGCCGGGTGCGTCCATGGGCATGGGAGCGCCCTTGATGGGCGGGCGCGGCGGCATGGGCGGCAAGGATGAGGACGAGGACGACATCGGCACCGGCGGCCCGATCGGCGGCGCGGGTGGAGCCCCGAGAGGCGCCATGGGCGGTATGAGCGGCATGGGCCCTGTGGGCGGCATGGCCGGCGGACTGTCGGCTCCGCGATACGGCATGACGGGCCCGCCCGGGGCAGGCGGCATGGCCGGTGGCCTCACGCTTCCGACAGGCGGACTGATGGGCATGGCCGGCCCGATGGGCGGTCCGACGGGCGGCATGTCGCCTCAGGTTGGCGCGCAGTCCCAAGCGCCGATTTCGATCCCGAGCGAGGACGTCAAAGAGACGTGGGTGTACGTTCGCGGCGCCCATACGTTCCAGTTCCTGTTCAACCGCGATGGGCGTGTGATCCGTATCCAGTCGTTCGGCACCAAGGGCAAGGGGGCAACGTCCCGGTCGGTCACGCTCGGCGACCCGCTGTCCAAAGTCTACAAGGCCTACGGCTGGGCAGGGGCTACCATCAAGCAGGGGGACTCACTCACGCTGGACTACTCTCAGAAGGCCCACGTCGTGTTCGACCTTCTCGATCGGCATGACGGCAAGGGACCACGGGTAGTCGGCATCACCGTTGCCCCGACCGAAGGTCGGAACTAGGCGGAGCGGACGAATGTTGAGGAGAAACGCTATGCGACGAGCACGATACGGAGCGATCATGGCCATCGCCATGTCGCTTGCGATGACAGCCTGCGCCGCACCGACGCCCGACAAATCGCTGCTCGGCGTCAAGATCATGAGCCAGTGGAAGACGGTTCTGGCCAAGTTCGGTCAGCCGACCCGCGTCGAGGCCGGTCCGCTCACGTCTGCCACAGCCTCGCCGATGACCGGCGTGAGCGGAGCGTCAATGTTCTCGCCTCCGTCGCTCGGCGGCATGATGGGCATGCCGGGCGGTCCGATGACGGGCGGGATGTCCATGGCGCCTCGCGGACCTATGGTTGGCGGGATGTCCGCCGCGGGCGGCTCCGCAATGATGCGTCCTCCGATGATGGGCGGCATGTCCAGCGCCGGTGGAGGACGTGGGCTCCCGGGTCTCGGCGGAATGGGCGCTAGCGGCATGACAGCCCGGGGCGGCTCGTCCAGCATGATGGCGCCGCCGATGATGGGCGGCGGCGGCTTGACCGCTCCGGGACGACCGAGCATGGGCGGCATGTCCAGCGCAGGCGGCTCCGCAATGATGATGCGCCCGCCGATGATGGGCGGCAGCGGGATGACCTCACCGGGGATGCCCGGTATGGGCAATCCGCGTATGGGCGGCTCGTTCGGTGTCGGAGCCGAGATGCCCGGCATGGACATGATGCCCGGAGCCCCCGGCGGCGTCATGGGCGGCGGCACTATGGTTTCCCGTGGCGGCACGGATGCCGGCGAAGGTGAAGTTAGCTGGGTATACGAGAAGGGCACCACGACCCATGTGTTCCTGTTCAACAACGAGGGGCGCGTGATCCAGATCCAGTCGTTCGGCTACGCCGCCGGAGCACGCACCGTCAACGGTGTGGGCCTGGGCGACACTTCGGCCAAGATCTACCGCATCTACGGCTTCCCGGAAGACACCATCGTCAGCGGCAACACCCGGACGCTCGACTACAGCAAGAAGGCCAACGTCGCCTTCCAGCTTGCTGACCGAAACGGCAAGGGCATGAAGGTTGTCGGCATCACTGTCGGCCTGGTTAAGGCGCCCAATCCGGAGAACCCCGAGAAGTAGGTCTGCACCCGGCATTCAGCCGGAGCGGTTGCTGCAAGTCAGGGGAGTCGGTTTGTGCCGACTCCCTTCCGTCATTCGTGGACACTATGGAAGCCGACAAAGAAGAGATACGTGCGCGGAGCGACATCGTTGAGATCATCGGTGCCGTCGTCCAGCTTCAGCGCCGGGGACGGAACTGGGTCGGTCTGTGCCCCTTCCATCAGGAGAAGACACCCTCGTTCAACGTGGATCCGGTGACCCAAAGCTTCAAGTGCTTCGGGTGCGGCGTCGCCGGCGATGTCTTCACCTTTGTCCAGCGGCACGAGAACATGTCGTTCATCGAAGCGGCCGAGCATCTTGCCCGACGCGCCGGCGTCGAGCTGGCGCGCAGAGGAGGCGCCCCGCGGCAGCCGGGACAGCGCGAAGCCCTCTATGAAGTGAACGCGGCTGCCAACACCTACTTTCGTCGAGCGCTGGCGAACACGCCCGAGGCCCGGTCATACCTTGAGCGCCGCGGCATGCTGCCGGACACCATCGAGCGGTGGCAGATCGGTTTCGCACCGAATGACTGGGAAGGTCTCGCCACATACCTGAAGGGCCGCAAGTTCGATGCCGGCATCGCCGCGACGGCAGGTCTGCTGCATCCCCGCACCAGCAGCGGCCACTATGACACGTTTCGCAACCGCATCATGTTCCCGATTCACGACGACCAGCAGCGCATCGTCGGTTTCGGGGGCCGCACCATGGGCGACGATCAACCCAAGTACCTCAATACGGGCGAGACGCCCATCTTCATCAAGAGCAAGCTGCTGTTCGGACTGCCGCATGCTCGCAAGAGCATGGCCGAGTTCGGCTACGCCCTACTGATGGAGGGCTATACGGACGTCATCTCGGCCCACCAGGCGGGCTTCACCGCCGCGGTAGCGACCCTCGGAACATCCCTGACCACCGAACACGCCAGGCGTCTTGCGCGTCTCGCGCCGCGCGTCGTAATCGCGTACGACGGTGACAGCCCGGGCATCAAGGCGGCGCTTCGAGCCGCGGTGGAGATCGAGAAGGAATCGGTGCAGGTACGGATCGTGACCCTGCCCGCAGGCGACGATCCGGATTCTCTCATCCGCTCCGGCAGAGCAGACCGCCTCAAGCGCGCCATTGACCACGCCGTCACGCGGGTTCAGTTCGAGCTGGATCAGGCGCAGGCCTCAGCCGACCAGGAGACCGAAGAGGGACGTCAGGAGCTCCTGAGGCGGATCGCAGCCATTCTGGCGACCGTGCCGACCCGCGTAGAGCGCGACACCTACATCGAACGCGTATGGCGGCTGCATCCGCTCAGCATTCACGGACCGGCGCTCGCCAAAGAACAGCTCCATCGCGACGCCGAGCAGCTAGCCGGGCGCGGGACCGTAACCCTCGCGCCAAGGCAGACATTTCGGCGAGGTGAAAGCCGACCATTCGCCCAGCGCAGCGACACGGAGCGCGACCGAGGACGATTCGGATCTCAGAGGCCAATGACACGTACGGTCACCGATGGTCCCGTCCCCGCAACGTCGCGTCTGCAGGCGTCCGAACTGCTGTTGCTTCGGGCGCTCGCCTCACCCATACACAGGCGGACTGCCCTGGACGTCATTTCGGCGGACGACCTGCTCGATGAGACCGACAGACGTCTGTGGCGAATGGTTCAGAGCACTTCGGGCTTCGCCGGCGACGAAGCGGCCCTGATGGAACTGGTGCGTTCTCAACACGACGATACGTTTTCTCAGATGGTGGCCGAAAGACTGCAGGAGTCCCTCGCAGCGATGGCGAATGAACCGATAACCGACGAAGCGCTGTCGGGCGCCGCGAAGGCCGTACGCGAGCGGCGACTGACGATGGTTGAAGGCGAGCTGCGAGACCTGCTGAAGACGCGCGCGGTCCTGACGGAAGAGGATCGCGATCGGGTCAAGCTGCTCAAGGAGCTCCAAGTCCATCTTCGAGGATCGCCATAGCCAATCCATCTCAGGAGAGGGTCGCAGCATTGGACGGTGTGGCCATTGACGACGTCAGGGCGTCTGCCGAGTTCCAGCGGCTGCTGGGCAGCGGCAAGGATCGGGGCTACCTGACGTACGACGAGATCAACGAGTCCCTGCCGCCTGAGGATATCTTCGCCGACACGATCGAAGACATTCTTCAGGTGTTCGCCGACGAGGGCATTCAGGTGCTCGCTCAGCCGCGCATGGATGTCGAGCTTCAGCCCGAAGGCGAACCAGCCCTGGAGACAGACGCCAAGGGCAACCGACCGACCGACGAGGAAATCGCCGCGATCGAAGGGGTGCCGATTGACGACTCCGTGCGCATGTGGCTTCGTGAGATCGGCCGAACGCCCCTGCTCTCCATGGAGAGGGAAATCGAGCTCGCGCGCCGCATCGAGCAAGGCGATGCCGCTGCCAAGCAGGAGCTCACGCAGGCGAACCTCCGCCTGGTCGTCTCGATCGCGAAGCGGTATACGGGCCGAGGCATGTCATTCCCCGACCTGATTCAGGAAGGGAACATCGGCCTCATGCGGGCCGTCGAGAAGTTCGATTTCCGCAAGGGCTACAAGTTCAGCACCTACGCCACCTGGTGGATCCGACAGGCCATCACGCGCGCCATCGCCGACCAGGGCCGCACCATTCGCATACCGGTCCACATGGTCGAAACCATCAACCGTCTGATACGCACAAGCAGCCAGTTGCTTCAGGAGCTCCGGCGCGAACCCACCATCGAGGAGATCGCTCGCGAACTGGAGATGCCCATCGAGCGGGTCGCAGAGATCATCAGGATCGCTCCGGAACCTCTGTCGCTCGAAGCGCCTGTCGGCGAAGAAGAGGGCACCCACCTCGCCGACTTCGTCGAGGATCATCAGTCCGTCTCGCCGTCGGAAGCGGCTTCCCATCTGATCCTGCGCCAGAGGATCGAGGAAGCCCTCGACATGCTGACGCCGCGTGAGCGCGACGTTCTGATCATGCGGTTCGGACTGGCCGACGGCTGTTCGCGGACCCTTGAAGAGGTCGGGCGGCACTTCCGCGTCACACGAGAGCGGATCCGCCAGATTGAGGCCAAGGCGCTCAGGAAGCTGCGGAACCCGAACAGAAGCCGGAAACTGCAGGACTACATCGGTTAGGGCGGCCGATTCGCGCGTTCGGTGCGTGATCGGCTATAACTGCCTTGCTGCTGAGCGCAGCCGGGGGGTTACGCACAGCGCCGGCAGGAATGCCGCGAGACGGCAGGTTCAGTAAGGCACTATATCCATACACCCCCGCTGGGGGACGGAAAGGATGCAACAACGTATGCGACCATCGTGGAGACCAACGACCCGCACGGCATTGCTGCTGGTGCTTGTGGCGCTCGGCGTTGCTGTGGGCGCGACGGCGCTCAGTCTTGCTCAGGCGGGCAGTAAGGAGAAGGCCGTGGAGACGCCCGACGGCAAGCGCGCCGCGGCGGCTCACCGGACGCCGCGCCTCAGTCCTCCCGAGAATGGTGTCATCAAGGGAGCAGTCGTAGAGCGGGATGAGGGGACCGGGCAGATTGTCCGCGTGCGCGGCGAAGTGCCCGTGCCCGGAGCGCGCACACCTGAGCAGGCAGCCGAACGCTTCCTGAAGGCCAATGCCGATAAGCTCGGACTTCGGCCCAACCTCAGCGAGCTGAGGCACGAGCGCAGCGTGTCCAGCCTGACTGGACATCATGTAACCTACTCTCAGGTACTCAACGGCTATCCGGTGCTTGGAGGCCGGGTATCGGTGCACACCAACAAGAAGCTGGCCGTCGTGCTCGTCAACAACGGCACGGTGAAGGTCAAGGGCGCCCTTCGGCCCGTCGCTGCAGGCAATCCCAATGCTGCAATCGGCGCAGCCCTTGCTGCCATCAAGCCCGAAATGCCGCCGACCATACCGCCTGCAGCATCTGTCGCGGTGCTGGTGCGGAACGATCTGCCCGAACCCGTCTGGAAGGTCAACGTCGAGACGCGCAAGCCCGCAGGCTCGTGGGAGGTCCTTGTCTCGATTCCCGAAGGCAAGGTAGTCTCCATGGTCAACCGCGCCCAGTTCGTTGACGGCGACGGCATGGTGTTCATACCGAACCCCGTGCAGACCTCCGGCGACCCGAATCTGACCGACAACAACGACGCCGACTCGGCGGTGCTGACCAACCAGCGCATCGCGGTCAAGCTCAAGGACCTCGACGGCTCGGGCTTTCTGCAGGGCCCTTTCTGCACCACAGAGCCGACTGCCCTTCAGCCTCGCGCCAACCAGCCTGACCTCAACTTCAGCTACACGCGGTCCGATGATCGGTTCGAGGAGGTCATGTGCTACTACCACATTGACGCGGCCCAGCGGCACATCCAGAGCCTCGGCTTCACCAATGTCAACAACCGCCAGCAGGGGATGGACGTCAACGGTACCGATGAGGACAACGCCTGGTATTCGCCGGGAACCGGCATCATCACGATGGGTACCGGCGGGGTTGACGATGCCGAGGACGCTCACGTCATCTGGCACGAATACGGCCACTCGATTCAGGACAACCAGGTGCCCGGGTTCGGCGCGAGCCATGAAGCGGGCTCCATGGGCGAGGGCTTCGGCGACTACTGGGCGCTGACGACGTTCGCCGGCATCGGACCGCAGTCGCCGGCCTGGGATGTCTACTTTGCCACATGGGATGCGACGTCCTACAATCCCGGCTCGCCCGCATTCCTGCGCAGGGTTGACAGCACCAAGCACTATCCCGAGGACATGGTCGGTGAAGTGCATGCCGACGGCGAGATATGGTCGGCGTGTCTGTGGCAGGTGCGCGGCATCGTCGGCGCCGTTCGCTCCGACACGGTGATCATCGAGTCGCATTTCCGGCTCGCCCCGGATGCATCGTTCAGAGACGCTGCGCTGGCGATCCTCGCCGTCAATCAGGACCTCTATGGCGGCGCCGATCAAGATGCGATCACTCAGGTATTCGTGGATCGCGGGATTCTGATTGATCCGCGTGTGACCAAGCTCACCGTCATCTCGCAGGCCGCTCGGGCCGGGGCCGACGTGACGCTGTCGGCAACTCTGACGCGGGAGATGAACGGAGCGGGCGCCGAGGGCAAGACCGTCCTGTTCGGCGTTGACGGCACCGAGGTCGGCTCCGGCGTGACCGATGCCAATGGGGTCGCGACCGTGCCATTCACCGTGCCTGCCGACACCCAGCCGGGCGACCTGATTGTCACAGCCGATTTCGCCGGCGACGCTGACGCATTCGCCGCATCGGCACAAGGCAAGCTGTACGTGCTCGAGGTGTCGTCCATATCGGGCACCGTGACCGACTCGGGAGTCGGCATGGAGGGAGTGCCCGTAACGCTCTCGCTTCTCGCTGCGACCGCGGGCAGTGCACCGAACCTGCCGATCCCCGACGGCGATCCCAACGGTGTCGAGACAGGCGTCGAGCTGCGGAGTTCCGGAACCGTCGGCAGCGTGACCGTATCGGTGGACATAGCGCACACGTGGATTGGCGATCTTGAAGTCGCACTTGTCCATCCCGACGGTACGTCCGTGCTTCTGCACAACATGTCGGGCGGCGGCGATGACAACATCGTCACCACCTACCCGACTCTCACTCCGCCGGCCGAGAGCCTCGATGCCTTCGTCGGCAAACCGATTGCGGGCGAGTGGAAGCTGCGTGTGATTGACTACTATTCGCTCGACGCGGGCGTTATCCGCTCGTGGAGCCTCAGCGTCGAGCGCGAGACGCCCGTAACCGTTGACACGGTCACCGGCCCTGACGGAACGTACACAGCCGCCGATCTCGATGAAGGCACCTGGCGCGTCACGCCCAACAACGGCCACTCGACCTTCCTGCCCGCGTCTCGGGACGTTACCGTCGGCCCGAGCCAGAGCGGAGTGGACTTCGCGCTCAACAGCTTCACGATTGCCGGCACCGCCTTCGTGGGAACCGACCCGGCGTCCGACGTGCAGGTCACGCTGACAAGCCCCGAGGACCAGAACGTCAGCTTCTGGGACAGCCCGGGCGCCGAGATACCCGACAACAACACGACCGGCATCGTGGCTCCGATCGTCGTCAATACGATCGGCACGATCAACGACATCAAGGTCGGTGTCAACATCACCCACCCGTACATCGCCGACCTCGAGGTCACGCTCTACCATCCTGACGGAACGAGAATACGCCTGCATAACCGGACCGGCGGGAGCGCCGATGACATCATCACGAGCTACCCCGACCAGACCCGGCCCGCAGAGAGCCTCTCGGCCCTCGTCGGCAAGCCGATCCAGGGCACCTGGCTGCTGGCCGTCCGCGACCTCAACTACGTGGATGTCGGCACGCTCAATGCCTGGGGCCTCGACCTGGCCATCGCCGGCTTTGCCGATCGCGTGACGATGACAGGCCCCGACGGCAGGTACTCGTTCGAAGACTGCATCGGCGGAACGCACACCGCCAGGGCCAAGAAGGACTGGATGGGCTTCGATCCGGATCCGGCCGTCATCGTCGTCGGCCCGCATCAGACCAGCGTTGATTTCATGGCTGTCGGCACCAAGACCGTTCTGACCGTTCCGCCCGTCGAGGGCGACCGTGGTGCGACGGTGGACCTGACCGCGGAGCTGAAGACCGACGTCGGCGATCCTGTCGCAGATCGGCAAGTCGCTTTCGCTCTGGACGGCACCGCGCTTGGTGAAGGCACTACCGATGCCGCCGGCGTGGCCAAAGTGCAGTATGTGATCCCTGCTGAAGAGACGATCGGCGACAAGGCCATTCTGGCGACCTTTGCCGGAAGCGATCCTTACCTGCCCGCATCGGGGTCAGGAGTGCTGACGGTCAAGGGCCCCCAGGTCCTCATCTACGGTCCAGACCGCTCCGGGGTCGTCGGCTCGACCGTTGACCTTCGGGCCTTCCTGTTCAGAGCCTCCGACAAGGTGCCCATCGAGGGCAAGACCATCTCGTTCGCTGTGGACGGTACACCCGTCGGCGACGCTGTCACCTCCAGCACGGGACGCGCGACCCTGCCGTATGTGGCGCCCGAACCCGCCGGTCAGTATCCGCTGACATTCACCTTCGCCGGTGATAGGGACTACGGTCCGGGCACGGCGAGCGCAACGTTGACCACGCTGAAACTCGCCACGACCATGCTTGTCTCCGATCGGACAGGGAAGGTGGCCGGAACGACGGTGCTGAAGTCCTATCTGTACGCACAGCCCGGCTCCGTGCCGCTGGCCGACAAGCAGGTGGACTTCGCCGTTGACGGGACACCGGCCGGATCGGCTCAGACGACTGCGACAGGCCGCGCCCAACTCTACTACCCGATCCCCGACGGCGACGGTGAAGGCACGCGAGTGATCGAGTCGTCCTTCGCCGGCGATATCGGTTACTTCGCGAGCTCTGCGACCGGCACGCTGACGGTTCAACGCGCACCGGTCTACATCTGGGCAACGGCGAAGTCCATCCTCACCGGTCAGTCGGCCGTACTCCGCGCATATGTGCGCCGTCTGCCCGACTACCAGTGGCTTCCCAACGAGCCGATCAACTACTCGGTTGAGGGTACGGCCGTCGGTGTGGCGGTTACCGATGCCAACGGCGTCGCGAGGTACACCTACGACGGCGCCGCTGAGCTGCTTCCCGGCACGTACATGTTCACCGCGTCGTTTGACGGCAACGCATGGGTGGCTCCAGGCAGCGGTAACGGTCAGTTCAAGATACTGCCCTGAACCGGATAGGGGCGGCGCGACCCGACCGAATGGGAGCCCGCCCCTCACTCCGGCAGCGTGAACTCGGCGGGCCTGCAGGACGCTTCAGTCCTGCAGGCCCTTTCTCATTGACCGGTACAGTGCGGCATGGCGATCTTGCATCGTCTCGATGGAGAACGAGTCCTCCACTCGCATTCGACCCGCCTCGCCCATCCGCTGCCGCATATCCGGCTGACGTGCAAGACAGATCAGAGCGTCGGCCAGACCCTCGGCATCATCGGGCACTACGAGCAATCCGGTCACTCCATCCTTGATGACCTCGGGAAGCCCTCCCACCCGCGAGGCCACGACCGGGACCCCGACCGCCATGGCCTCCAGCGCGACAAGGCCCTGTCCCTCCGAGCGTGACGGGACAACGACAATGTCGGCTGCGCTGAGCCATGGACCGACATCGGCGACGAAACCGACGAGCCTCACCGCAGACTCGAGCCCCATTCGGGCTATCAGGGCCGCCAGATCGGCTTCGCTTGGTCCGGCGCCGACCACAGCCAGAATCGTCTGGGGGAAAACCGACTGCATCCGCGGGATGGCCGACAGGAGCACGTCGTAGCCTTTCTCGGGTGACAGACGTCCCACGGCAACCAGTACGACCGCCTCCTCCGGCAAACCAAGAGCCCGCCTCGCTCCGACAATGCACCCGGCGTCGCGGACTGGCCGAAGCGGCACGCCATTGGGTATGACCTGCATGCGCTGCCGGTCTGCCCCGAGTGCGGCAATGCGATCCGCCACGGCCTGCGAGACCGCCACGATCGCGTGCGCGCGTCGCAGGGAGATGCGTGCGGCAACCCTCGCCGGCATCCCGGAAAGGTCCGGAAGATTGTGGGCCGTCACGATGCAGCTCACCGAAGATCGGTTCCCAACGAAAGCTGCGATCCAGGCCGCGCGGAGTCCATGGGGATGCACGACGTCGAAGGCCGGCGGCTGCGCGACCAGGCGGCGCAGACGGGCGATCGAGCGGACATCCGTGAGCGCGTTGAACCTCGCGGCGATGGGGAGATCATGGTCAACATCGAGGCGCATGGCCTCATGTGCTTGGAGCGCCGATCGCGGTCCGGCAACCGACACGGCGATGCCGCGCTCGCGCAAGCCCGCAGACAGGACGGCCACGTGCCGAACCATCCCTCCCGCCGCGGGGCGAACGACCTGCAGGGCGCGAAGTTCAGGTTCAACTGCAGCCGCCGGCTGTGTGCGTTCGGTCATTCGCGTGAACGGATGGCATCCGCCAGATCGAGACGCCTGATGCGCCGGAGGCCCGGCCACTGGGCCGCCAGGACGGCCGCCAGCGTGCCGGCAATGGACATGCCGTACGTGGCGGGCGAGGTGACCATGAGCATGGTGAAGCCCTCGGTGTTGGCCGCCTCAAGCATGTAGCGAGCCATGAGGAATGCAGGATAGACGGCGAGCGCCGATCCCAGCAGCCCCATCATCACATTCTCGATCGTGACCAGGCGAAGGACGCTTCCCATCCCGTACCCGAGCGTGCGCAGCGTCGCCAGTTCGCGCGTCCGCTCCCAGAGGACGATGTCGGTAACCGTATAGACCACCGCGAACGCCATCGCGCTGCCCAGCAGGTACATGAACGCGATGAAGGTATTGGCGAACGCTGTGACTTCGTCTATCTGCTTGGTGACGTCTTCACGAGAGAGCGCCAGACCAACGCCGTCGGTCCTGTTCAGCCGTTCTGTAACGAGCTTTTCGCAGCCCGGCTCGACCGCGAGCACCGCGCCAGTGACGGCGTCGGGCGGCATCTGCAGGCGTCGGGCAAAGCGCCGCCGCAGCTCCTCCATCTCCATGTAGATGGGCAGAGCCACCATCAGCCTCAGCCGGGGACCCACTTTCAGAATGGCCGAGGCGCTTCGTCCTTTGATGTTCTGGCTGTAGTCCAGCCGTATAGTGTCGCCCGGCTCCGTCTTGATCCGCTTCGCCAGGACGTTGCTGTAAAGCGCCTCGCCGGGCCCAGGGACGACCGACCGCCCCGACAGGTCGCGCAGCGCTCGCAGCCTGGAGTTGGAGGCGAAGCCCATGACCACAGTGTCTTTGGCCAGATCGTTATGCTTGGCACGAACGGGTATGTCGAGCGTACCCTCGGCGGCGCGGACACCCGGCCAGCGCTGGATGGCACTGACGATGTTCGCGCTCCGTTCCGGGACGAATGCGACGGTGATGTCATAGCGCCGGAAGTCGTCGAGGGACTCGGCGATAGCCTGCATCATGCTGTCGCGGAACGTCCCGGCGATGATCATGAGGCTCACAGCGGAAGCCACGCCTGATGCGGTCCCCAGGGTGCGCATGGGCCTCCGGAGCATGTTCCGGACGGCGATGGCCAGAAACAGGGGCAGGCGAAGGTGCGCCAGCGATCGTGGCTGAGATGCCGGCATGCCGCGCATGGCCTCAGCCGGTACGATTCGTGCCGCGGCGCGGGCCGGCAGCCACGCGCCGATGATACACGACACCATCGCAAGGGCGAAAGCGGTCACGGCCAGATCAGGCCGACTCTGAGGCGACGTGAACGGCGTTCGAATCACGCGCTCATAGGCCGTGCCGAGCCACATTCCAATGAGAAGGCCCAGTCCTATGCCCACGAGACCGCCGACCACGCCGATCGCCGCTCCGGCTCCCAGATAGTGCAGCAGGATGGCCCGCGCGGGGAAGCCTGATGCGCGCAGAAAGCCGATAATGCCGCGCTGGGCCTGCACCCAGCGAGCCAGCATCAGCCCAACAGCCAGGGCGGCCGAGCCGAGAAACAGGGCAGGCATGATGACGAGGAACGGCTTGTTGCCCTCGAGGTCCGACTGAAGCAGCTTGTTGCTGGCCTGTTCGGCCCGCAGGATCGGCTCTTCGGCCCCATAGGGTTTCAAGCGACGCTTTACCGCCGCCGCGACCGATGCTGCTTGGCCCGGCTCGGCGCGGAGACACACTTCTGTGATCTGCCCCGACAGGCCCAGCATCGGGCCCAGCACATCCTCGCGGGCGAACATGGCGCCGAACAGCTCCGGCATGGGAAGAGTCAGCACATTGCCCATTACGGGGTAGATGTACTCGGGGCTGGATACGATCCCGGCAACTCGGAACGCCACCCTCCTGCCCCCGAATCGGGGGTAGATACGGTCGCCCGGGCGGTAGTTGTTGGCCCGCGCGAACGCGACCTCGAGCAGCAGCTCGCGCCGAGTCCGTCCCCCGAGGTAGTCCCCTTCCATCAGGCGCAGCCGATTGACGGCAGGAGCGCGGCCCGGCGGCACAGAGATGATCCTCCCGATGACCTTGGAACGGCGCGGCCTGTCCTGCTCGATCTCGACAATGTCGGAGAGGCGTCCCTCGACGGCGGTAATGCCGGACATGCGGGCGATCTGCCCGACCGACGCTCGTGGAGCGCGACGTACGGGGATCCACGCGTCGGCAAAGGCGAGTCGGTTGTAGCTCAGTTCGTATGAAGCCTTCTGGGTCTCATAGGAGATCATCGAGCCGTGATAGAGCGCTACTCCCAGCGCTGTCACAAGGGTGATGGCCGCGAACTGCCATCGGGCGTGGGCAAGGTCGCGAATGAGCTTCAGCGTCAGACGCGACATCGCCCAATGTCCTCATCCGCGGGAGGTCGAATCTCCTCGGGAGGCCGAGGCTCCCTGGGAGGGCGAGGCTCCCGCCGAGCCGTATTCCGGCTGCAGCATGCTGCGGCCCTGCGGCAATGGGATCCGGGCCCGGTCACCAACGAAGCTCCTCGGGCGCAGCCGGCTCCGGGTTGACCTCGATCTCGGCTACACGACCGCTGCGGAGGTGAACCACCCTGTCGGCCATGCGGGTGATCTCGCTGTTGTGTGTGACCAGAAGAACGCTGTGGCCCAGCTCGCGGGTGACCTGCCGCATGACCGAGAGCACGCGAATGCCGGTCTCATAGTCCAGGCTTCCCGTGGGCTCGTCCGCCAGCACGAGCGCAGGGCGCTTGACGAGGGCACGCGCCAGAGCGACGCGCTGCTGCTCCCCGCCGCTCAACGCCGACGGGAAGCGCCGCATGTGCTCGCCAAGGCCGACGGCCTCGAGCACATAACGTGGATCAAGAGGGTCCGAGACAAGGTCGGCGACCAGTTCCACATTCTCCAGCGCCGTCAGCGTCGGCACAAGGTTGAAGAACTGAAAGACGAATCCGACAGTATCGCGGCGGTATCGCGTGAGGCCGGTGTCGGTCAGCTTGCCGAGATCGTATCCCGCCACGACCGCCTGGCCGGAGGTCGGCTGATCGAGTCCCCCGATGATGTTCAGCAGTGTCGTCTTGCCCGAGCCGCTCGGGCCGACGAACACCATGAACTCGCCGCTCGGAAGTTCGAGGCTGACATTCTGCAGCGCGTGCACCGCGACCTCGCCGGTTCCGTAGACCTTCTCGACGCGGCGGAGTGATATGAGCGAACCGTCGTGCATGGTCGGCATTTCACGGCTATCATAGCCGAACCGGGCCGTCGGCGCAATCGTGCCGCGCGCAGGGTCGCAGCAAGGAGCGACAGGCGTGCGGCTCGGCGGGAGCCTCGCCCTCCCACGGATGGAACGAGGGGC
>DYKI01000007.1:43621-83053 GCA_020722705.1 Chthonomonas calidirosea
GGGGCGGCGGTATCGAAGAGCCCATACGGTCGTATCAGGCGAAGACGACGGTCTTGTTGCCATGCACGAGGATGCGGTCTTCGACATGCCACCGAACGGCTCTCGCAAGGACGGTCCGCTCGATCTGGCGCCCAATGCGCCTGAGGTCCGCAACCTCCTGACGATGGTCAACGCGCTGCACATCCTGCTCGATGATCGGACCGGCATCGAGCTGCTCGGTGACGTAATGCGCCGTGGCTCCGATCAGCTTGACGCCCCGATCGTGTGCTTGATTGTACGGCTTGGCCCCGACGAACGCAGGCAGGAAGCTATGGTGGATGTTGATGATCCGGTTGCGCCATTCCGCAACGAAGGCCGGCGAGAGAATCTGCATGTAACGGGCCAGGATCACGGCGTCAATGCCGTTCTTAAGGATCTCGCGATGCCTCTCTTCGGCTTCATGGTGGCGTCCCGGCGACACGGGGACGTGATGGAAGGGTACGCCCCACTGCGTGGCGACAGCCTCAAGCTCCGGATGGTTGCCGATCACCATGGCGACGTCGGCACGAAGGTCGCCTGAGCGTTGCTGCCAGAGAAGCTCCAGGAGACAATGATCCTCACGCGAGACGAACACAGCCAGGCGTTTCCTGCGCGAGGCCGGTTCCAGCCTCCAGACCATATCGAATGGTGCAGCCACGCGCTCGGCAAAGCGCACCCGGAGATCATCGGCACGATCGGCGAACCCGGGCAGCTCGAAGTCAACCCGCATGAGGAACTGTCCGCCCCACGGATCGGTGGAGTGCTGGTCGGAGTGGACGATGTTCGCTCCGCACTCAAACAGAAACCTCGCGATGGCAGCCACGATGCCAGGCCTATCCGAGCAGGAAACGAGCAGACGTCCACGACTTTTCATAGTTCCTCCGAGCCTCCGCAAGGACAGATCAGGCGACCTGACGTTAGACGCACCGAAACCGCGCCCCCATCCGTCCCATCCGTCCCATCCGTCCCATCCAGAACCATATCGAAACCCCGGCCCCAGAAGGATTCTGACGCATCGGCGGCCAATACTCTATATGTTCTGTCGCACTACCTGCAGATCACGGAAAGGCCGGGCGAACATGCGAATGGTCCTATGGCTTGCCCTACCGGCACTGTGCTTCCCCCCACCCGCCATGCCGAGCCTCCCCGGCAACTGCACCACCGCATCCGTGGGACACGGCCGGAGCGAAGATCGGGCTGCGTCCAGGAGCCGGGCGACGCCCGTCCCGTGGCACCACCCGCTGTACCTTGGCAATGGAGGCATGTGGCGCCAACGGGCGTCGGTGGCTGTCCGCAATGGCGGCGCTCAGGCAATGTTGGGAACCACAGTCAGCATCAAGGTTGGCGCCGAACCCGGCAGTCTCGACATCGCCGGAGCGTCGGTCGCCGCGCTGCGGGTCTGCGACGAGCGCGGCGTGGAGATGCTTTATGCGGCAGCCGACCGCGAAGGCGCCCCCATCCGGAGCGGGGTCCTCAAGACCGGGATGAGCCTGACAATACCCGTCGAGTGCCGGCCGGGGGCCGAGGCGCGGTACTTTGTCTATTTCGACAATCCGTCGGCATGGGCTCCCCCTGACCATTTGGAAGGCACCGCCGAACTGCGCAACGGCGGTGTGGAACTCGGGAAGGGTGACACGCCTACCGGCTGGGTGCATGATGCCGCCGATGCGATGCATGTGGCGTCATGGGCATCGGACGAATCTCACTCCGGACGGCGCTCACTCAAGCTGAGTGTGGCCCGCGGCGCCGAGCATACGTGGATCTCGACACGTCAGAGCGGCACCCATCTCTCTGCCGGCGGGCGGTACCGCATGACCGCATGGGTCAAGGCCGAGGGCGTGATCGGGTACGCCGGATGGTACATCCACATCGGCAACGCGATGAACACGATGATGGAGGCGCCCATGCTCAGCGCAGGGGACGGCACCTTCGGGTGGAAGTCCGTGTCGCTGGAGTTCACGGTTCCTCAGGGCGCCGACAGGGCCGACCTGGGAACGGTCTTGCGAGGAACCGGCACGGCATGGTTCGACGACGTGTCGCTTGAGCGCCTTGACGGCGGCGAACCATACAGCATTCGCACCTTCGCGCCGGAGCGCCTCTCGCTGTCCTACGCGGGCGCCTCCGATCCGTGGCCTGACAAGATCAACGGCGATCATCCAACGTACCGAACTCCAATCCGTGTTGTGAACCTGGGCGACAGCCCTCGAAAGGGTCTCGTTTCGGTCGAAGCGTCCCATGTGCTTGGCCGTCTGCAAGGACGCATGTCCAGCCCCTCGGTTGCGGTGCGCCGAGGAAGCAGTACGCTGTCCTCATACCAGATTGGCGGCAGCCTGCTGTTCGAGGTGTCCGTGCCTGCTCGTTCATCGTTGACGACATATGCCTACCCGACGCATGGGCCCTCACGCCAACGCGAGGCCGCGTCCGCGCGTCCGCCTGTCGAGTACGCTCCCAATCCTGCGGTGCCCGGAGGCATGAACCGCGCGTCGGCGCACGTCGCTCCGGCAGCCTATGCAGCGCTCATGTCCGGACCGCACAATCTTGCGCGCAATCCGGCTTTCGAACAAGGCGGCGACCTTCCGGCAAACTGGATCGGCGGAGCCGAAGGCGAGCGCCCGGCCAATACAGAGATGGGTGTCGTCGGGGGCGGCCTGTTCGGCAAGCGGTGTGTCAGGGTGTACGTCCCACATACGTCCAGGCCGGCCTGGACCGGTTGGCGGCAGGACGTTCCGGTCAAGCCCGGCCGCTCCTATCTCTTCGCAGCCTGGCTGCGCAGCGATGACCTTCGGGGCGGCGCCCAACTGCATGCCCACCTCCGGACCAAGACGGGTGACCTGGTGCAGCACAACGCCATGGTAAGCGCAGGCCCGGCCATCTCCGGCACGACCGGCTGGACACTCCTGTCCGGCACGTTCCGGACACCAGACGACTGCAGCGTATTCCAGATGCACCTGACGATGCTCGCGACGGGCACCATCTGGCACGATGGAGTGCTGCTTGCTGAAGTCGGCGAGGCTGAGACGCTCGCCATGCAGACGCGTGCTCGCTCGGCGGACGGTGTGGCCATGTGGCCCGTCAACCCCATCGTGAAGGTGTTCCGTGAGGATCTCCCTCCGAGCGCCAGGGTCAAGCCCTGGGAGGCGGTGTGTGCGGGCAACGAATACGAGCCCGTCCAACTCGCTGTGCGCTCGAGCCGCGACATCCGGGACGCCCGTATCACAGTGGATCTGCCGCGATCAACGACGGGAGCCATCCTGCGCAATGTCCAGGTGGGTGTGGTCGGCTACGTGCCTGTGGACGCCCCCACGAACTACTACAGCAGCACCACCCCGAGCTACTACCGTAGGGTGCCGACCGGCCCGGCCGGTTCCGACGGATGGGCCGGATGGTGGCCCGATCCGATCCACCCAACCGACAGGCTGCACCTGCGCGCCAACGTAACCCAGCCCATCTGGGTCACGTTCCACGTGCCCGCGGGCGCTCGCCCCGGTGTCTACAAGGGATCAGTCCGCATCGTATCGCGATCGAAGCCCCTTGCCGCAGTCCCCGTCCATGTGCGGGTCCTTGGCTTCGACCTGCCGAAGCACACCAGGTTCCGGGCCATCTACGATTGCCGTCAGTCGGGCCCGATGTGGCAAGTCGAAGGCATGACCGAACAGGAAGCCCGCGAGGCCTTCTGGCGATTCATGGCAGAGCGAAGGCTCTGTCCCGACACCGTCAAGCCCGAGCCGACATTCAGCTTCGCCAATGGGGTGGCCACCGCGGACTTCACACAGTTCGACCGCGCCGCGACGGTGTATTTCGACGAGCTCAAGTTCCCCCACGCCTATACGCCGTGGCATTTCTATCTTTTCGGCTGGGGTCATCTGCCCGGCGACAAGTTCGGCTTCCAGCCCTACGAAGGCGCGTATCCTTACGAGGGAGTGGACCGCACCAAGCTTCGGCCCGAGTACCGTCGGGCCTACCAGGCCTGCCTGAGGCTCTTCTGGGAGCATGTGAAATCGAAAGGATGGGCAGACCGGGTCGTCCTGTATATATCGGATGAGCCCCACGACCACATGCCCGGCATCGTCGCTCAGATGAAGGCGCTGTGCGACATGATCCACGAGGTGGATCGTGCCATACCCATCTACTGCAGCACGTGGCATCACCAACCCGAATGGGACGGCAAGCTCGACATTTGGGGAATCGGGCACTACGGCATCGTACCGGTCGAGAAGATGCGCGCCATCCGCGAAGGCGGAGCCCGCATGTGGTGGACCACAGACGGGCAGATGTGCACCGATACGCCCTACTGCGCCATCGAGCGCCTCTTGCCCCACTATGCCTTCAAGTACGGGGCCGAGGGCTACGAGTTCTGGGGTGTGGACTGGCTGACCTACGATCCCTATCAGTACGGTTGGCACGGCTTCCTGCCGCACGACTTCGGTCCCGGCCAGGCCAGGCAATACGTTCGCTACCCCAACGGAGACGGCTTCCTGGCCTATCCTCCGGGTCCAGTGAAGCTTCGGCATGCCGTCACATCCATACGGCTCGAACAGGCTCGCGAAGGCGTCGAGGACTGGGAGTACCTAAGCATCCTGCGCAGCCTTGTGGACGAGGGCCGACGGAAAGGCACATCCGTGGCTGCAGGCGAGAGTGCGCTGCGAGAGGCTGCGGAGCTGGTCAGCTCGCCGTGCGAGATCGGTCGCTATTCGACACGCATCCTGCCGGAACCTGACCGAGTGCTCCGAGTGAAAGCCGCGGTTGGCGACGCAATCGCCCGAATGTCAAGGGAACTGCGGAAGGCGCCGCTTGAGCCGCCCGGCGGAAGGGCGAGATAGCAGATTGAAGATGGCTCGGCCCTGGGAGGAACAACGATGAACGGACTTGCCGGATCGGGAGGGATATTGGCCTCACTCGGTCTCGATGAGGACGCCCTGCTGCGAGCCTGTTTCACCGAGTCGCCCGTCGGCCAGAGCGTTACCCTGCCCGACGGCCGGCTGGCGCACGTCAACCGGGCCTTTGCGCATATGCTCGGGTACGAACCGCACGAGCTGGAGGGGCGCAACTACGCCGACATCACATTCCACGATGATCTGGCATCGAGTGACGCCTGCGTTCGCGACCTGTTGGGCGGAGCCCAGGAGTGCTCGAGGTTCGAGAAGCGGTATCTATCCAAGCAGGGGAACATCGTATGGGGACTCGTCAACACGCGCGTCCATCGTGACGAGGCCGGTCGGCCCGTGTGTTTTCTGACGCACGTTGTAGATATCACCGAGATGAAGCGCATCGAAGAGGCGCATCGGCACGAGCAGACGCAGGTTGAGACGATCCTTGCCGCAACGGCCGACGGCATACTCGCGGTGGACCGGCAGGGGCGCATCATGCACACCAGTCCGCGATTCGCAGAACTGTGGCGCATCCCGCGCGAGCTGGTTGATGCCGGCGACGACGACACCCTGCTCAGCTTTGTCTTGGAGCAGCTCCGGGAACCCGAAGCGTTTCTCCGGCGCGTTCGCGAGCTGTACGACAGTTCTGACGAATCCTGGGATACGCTGGAGTTCCGAGACGGACGGGTGTTCGAGCGGTATTCGGCCCCCATGTTTCTCGACGGCGTGCCGGCAGGCAGAGTCTGGTCGTTCCGCGATATCACCGCGCGCCGTCGGATCGAGGAACGTCTCGTCGCGCGCAACCAGGAGATCGAGGCGCTCGTCCGGACCATCTCCCACGATATGCGCAGTCCCCTGTTGACGATCAAGGGGTTCGCATCCCTGCTCAAGGAGGACGCGCTTTCGCCCGATCGGTCGGCCATGCTCAATGACCTTGATCTCATTGAGGGCGCAACCGACCGCATGCTCCGTCTCCTTGACGATCTTCTCGACTACTGGAACCTCGGCCGAAGCACGGAGCCCGTCGTCGAGACGCCGCTTCAACAGTTGGTCAGCGAAGCGCTCGACGTGGTCGGCTCTCTCTTATTGGAGCACGGTGTGTCTGTCAACGTCAGTGAGGCTCCCCTGTGGATTC
Source organism: Chthonomonas calidirosea (assembly GCA_020722705.1). GTDB lineage: Bacteria > Armatimonadota > Chthonomonadetes > Chthonomonadales > CAJBBX01 > JAAYVH01. The sequence continues at coordinate 49,643 of DYKI01000007.1, forward strand.
CGGGACGACGACGGGAGCTGGTCAGGGTCTTCCAAAACCTGCTGGAGAACGCGTCCAAGTACACAGGGAACCAGTCCGAGCCCCAGGTGACTGTGGGCTGGGATGCTATCGCTCGGGAGACCGCGCACATACGCATACCATCGGAAGCGATAGCCTCCGCACAGCAGTATGTGGTGTGGGTCAAGGACAACGGTGCGGGTTTCGAGCCGCATGCGAAGGAGAGACTCTTCCTGCCCTTCGAACGTCTGCACCGGTCCGAGCCCGGCTCGGGCCTTGGACTGGCCGGCGTTCGCCGCGTGGTCGAGTCTCATGGCGGCCTCCTGTGGGGCGAGTCCGATGGCCCAGGCCGCGGCGCATGTTTCAGCCTATGGCTGCCGGGATCGCGAATCCCGTGAAACTGACGCCCGAACCCGCAGGTGCGAATGTCGTCCTCGACATATGCCCTCCGTCCGCCCACACACCAGAATAAGCCAGTGAAGGACACCATTGTAGGACGATCGTGGGAGCATGAAGGAGCCAACTTGGCGCACTGTGCCTCGTGGCGTTGCCGGCGGTTGCCGCCTTCGCCGTTGCGGCTCGCTCGGAGACCGTAACGCTGCAGGTCGCACCTTCGGCGCTCCAGATTGGAGCGGTCCGGAGCGGGAGCGTCACCGCTCACGTGGGCATTCCCTACAGCGTCGTGGACACCGCGACGGTCACGTTGAATGGCGTTCCCGCTTCGGGATGTTCTGCCGACGACCGGGGTGAACTGGTCGGCGAGTTCCCTGAGGGCGCCGTTGGGCCGACCGTCGGTCCACCTACAGCGACAATGAGCCTCGAAGGAGTGACCAAGGCGGGCGTGCCGTTCTCCGGATCATGCACGGTTCGCGCACCGGTCTTCAAGGGTAAGTGACGCTTTAGACGGCGCGGCAACTGAAGGCTGAAGGCTGCGCCGCCCTGTCCACCGGCCGGGGCTGGCCGCCGTCCTCCCGCTTACGGGGACGGCGATGGCGCTTTCAGTGCATCGAGTTTCCGGGCTGCCTCGTCGAACTGACGCACGGCCTCCTGGCGAAGCAGCGAAGCCTCCTTGTCGTCCGATTCGGCCTGGGTCTCCAGGTGGCTCAGGTACGCTGCCGCGGCTTGGGCGAGAAGGGAGGCGGCCTGCAGCATGGAGTTCTGCACTGCCGCGTAGCGGGAGGGGATCGGAGTGGCGGTCAGGCAATCGGCGATCGCCACAGCGCTCGTACGGCAGGCATCGGCCGCCTTGTGGCTCTCCTCACGACTCCGTGTCCCGTTCAGCATGTCGCGGCGTATGACGATCAGCCGTCCTACGATATCGCGCGCTCCGGCGTCGAGCAACGCGCACACCTCGGCATAGGCAGACGCATAGAGCGTCTCATCGCCGCCGCCGACGAGCTTGTGGGCTTCGGTCATTTCGGCAGCGACATCGGAGCAGCGAAGCGCTTGCGCCCGCATCCGGGCCATCCTGAGCCGAGGCAGCGGGTTCTTCGGGTCGGCATCCTGAGCCGCTTTGTAGGCTGCCTCGGCCTCGGCGGTCCTGGTCTGGCTCCAGTAGGCATCACCAAGGGCTACGTGATTGGCCGGGTTGCCCGGCTCCAGTCGGATAGCCTCCCTGTACGCGTCCAGCGCCTCTGCAACCTGCCCCATGTCGAGGTAACCGTCGCCCAGAAGGCGGCGAAGCCCGGCATCGGCGGGACAGATCAGGAGCGCTCGCGCGGCTTCGTCTCTGGCCGACTCGGTCCAGCCGCGCAGGCGCAGAGCCACAACCAGTTCACGCCTGAGTTTCGCCTCCCTGGGTCGTTCCGTGATCGCCTTGCGCAGCGTCAGGATGAGGTTGGCCGTGTCGCCCGAACGTCTGAAACGGTCCACAAGTATGTCGGCGGCCGTCGGCGCGTTCTGATCGGCAGGGTTCGTCGGCTGCTGAGGCTTCTGGTCGGCCTTGGCCGGTTCGGACTTGGGCTCGCCTGACTTGGCCACATTGGCCGGAGCAACGGGCGGTGCGGCCATGATTCTCGGCACCAGCGCTCCAACATGGGCATGGATCGCTTCCAACAACTGCGACTTGCGGTCACGCGACTTGTATGGGACCAGCGCCGCATTGAAGAAGGTACTCCACGCCGAGTTTCCGATGCGCACGTGCATCCCGGCCTGGGCGCCGATGCCTTCGCGAGTGCGACTCGCCGTCACCTGCACCAAGTACACCGCACCGATCGCCTCGGCGACCTTCCGAGCTGCCGCATCCGACAGGTATGCCGCAACGTCATCCCTGGTCAGCCGTCCAGCTTCCAGCGCCGCCTTGACGCGCGCTTCCTCGGGGCTGTAGAGGACCACCGTGTAGCGCCCGGCTTCCTGCACCGATCGCGCAAGGAAGTACCCCATGTCCACGAACTCGGCTCGCCGATCGGTAGGGCCGGGCTGCGACACGACCATCAGAAGCGGCTTGTCGTTTCTTCCGGCGGTGTTCTGGGCCGACGTGAAGGCTGAAGACTGAAGGCTGAGGGCCGAAGATTGAACAGGAGAAGCACAGATTGCGGCAGCGGCCGCGAGTGCGATGAGGACCGAGCGCAGCAACGCACGGTACTCGATCGGACGGATGGAACGGAAGAGCCGGGGAGCATTCATCGGCTGCCACCCAGTGCGGCCTCACATGCCTGAATGGCGGCTCTGGCCCGGTCAACGTCCTTCCCCGCCTCGATCTGCTCTTTGAAGCCGCGGATGGCCTCGGTGAAGTGCCGTCGCGCTGCTTGCCGGTCGTTCAGGCGCTGATAGCACATGGCCGCCTTCTGATGAATGGCAGCGCGATTGTCACCCGCCCCATCAAGCGCCCGTTCCCACGCCTGGGCTGCCCGCTTGTAGTCGCCCTTCATCTGCAGGTCCATCGCCACTTCGGCGTGGTTTCGCGACTCCATTCGTGCTCCGTCGGAACCTCCCGACGTTGGAGGAAGGGATGACCCGCCGGGCGGCTGGACGACGATTTCGATACGCCCCGGATTCGCAGGTGGGTGAGGGTCTCCGGCGGGGTTCGATGCAGGCTGCCCTGCCGCACGGTCGGTTCCTGCATCGAAGAAACCGTTGTCGCTTCGTCGGGCAGCGTTGCTTGGACCTTCCCCCAAAGGAGGCGTGTTGGGACGAACCGGCAACGGTTCGAGGCCGGCCGGCGCATTTCCGCTTGACGGCTGGGCAGCCGGGAAGCCGGGAGCAGGCGCTGGATTCCGGGGCTGCTGCTGTTGCTGCTGGGGCGCGTTCTGGGTGATGACGGGGCTGGCGCCCATAGCCGGCGGCGGCTCCTGGGCGGGTGGCCGTTCGGCACCCGATGATGCGCCGACGCCGGGCTGGATCGGCGGAGCCGGTCGTGCGCTCCTCTCTCGATAGAGCGTCACTGCGTAGCCCACAATGACCACGATCAAGGTCACCGCCACAGCGGCAACGGCCGCCCCAGCAGGCGTGTCCCAGAAGGTCGGATCGGACCGATGAGCCGAGAGTATCCTGCGAGGTGCGACCTGGGCAATGCCGGAGCGCAGTGCCTCGAGCTTCTCCCGATCGGCGATGCTGGCCGGGTTCAGTTCGAGGACCTTCTCCCGTTCGGCAATCGCCGTGTCGCGATCACCAAGGCGCTCATAGACGGTGCTCAGCAGGGCGTGCGCATCGGTGCTGTCCGGCTTGATGGCAAGGGCCCCCGAGCATGCCACCTTGGCGGCTTCATACTCGCCATTGTCGTAGTGGCGGAACGCGAGAGCAAGCAGCTCCTTGTAGCGCGCGACCGGATCGGGCATCGCCTCCGATTCGGGCGCCGCCCCAGCGTCGGACTGCGGCTTTGGCGCTTCGGCGGACTCGGGCGTCTCCATGCGGCGTCCGCAATGTTTGCAGAACTTGGCTTCGTCCGGATTCCGGGTGCCACACTCGATGCAGTACATGCTCCGTACCTTCCCTCGGGCGCCCGTGGCGGCCCATGAACCATCTATTCTAGCCGCTTGCCGCTCGTTTGGCAAGGAATCGCGGTCGGCTGCCACCTGGGCAATGGGCGAACCCGCCCGGCTGCCTTACCCGGCTGAGTACCGGAGGTCCGCCATGGCTGCCCCCCGGCAGAGTCTGCCCGAACCCGATCCTGTCCTCCGAGGGAACGGCCCGTACGCATGCGGCCACGGACGCCGAGCACATGGCCAGGGCGGCCACAAACCATCGTATGCGCCGCGCTCCGCCTGCCATGGCATGCCGGAGCGGATCATCGAGCGTGCAGCATTCCGCGCAGATCATCACGTCCGGTCGCTTTCTTGCCCTCACCCAACCTCTCCCGCGCGCGGAGCGTTGCCTTGGGCGTTGGGCGAGCGTGCGCGGGAGAGGAGATTCGGCTCGCCTGCCGCTATGTGACTCCTCTCCCGCGATGCCGAACCTGCCGAGAAGCTGCACCGTACCGTTCGCGGGAGAGGTCGGGTGAGGGGCTTGGCCATCTGTCTCCATGCGTCCAGGCTCTCCTCTCCCGCGATGCCGAGCCTGCCGAGAAGCTGCACCGTACCGTTCGCGGGAGAGGTCGGGTGAGGGGCTTGGCCATCTGTCTCCATGCGTCCAGGCTCTCCTCTCCCGCGATGCCGAGCCTGCCGAGAAGCTGCACCGTACCGTTCGCGGGAGAGGTCGGGTGAGGGGCTTGTTGGCCTCAGGTGCCAATGCCGATCCGGCGGTAGCGCCGGTATCGCTGTTCCAAGAGCCGGTCGAGCTCAACCCCATCAAGCTCATCCAGAGTGCTCACGACCGCCGATCTGATCTCGGCAGCCATCGCCTGCGGGTCGCGATGGGCCCCTCCAAGCGGCTCCTTAAGGACGTGCTCCACGATGCCGAGAGCGTGCGCGTCTTTGGCGGTGAGCTTCAGGGCGGCTGCAGCATCTGCTGCCTTCTCCTTGTCGCGCCACAGGATGGCGGCGCATCCTTCCGGCGGGATCACGGAGAACACCGCATGTTCGAGCATGATCACCCTGTCGCCGACGGCCATGCCCATGGCGCCGCCCGAGCCGCCCTCGCCGATGACCACAACCAGGATCGGCGTGCGCAGGAAGGCGAACTCGGCCATGTTGCGCGCAATGGCCTCACTGACGCCCGTCTCCTCGGCCCGCAGGTCCGCGGCGGCAGCCGATGTGTCCACGAAGGCGACGATGGGTCGCCGAAAGCGCTCGGCCATGCGGGCGAGGCGGAGCGCCTTCCGAAACCCGGGGCCGCGCGCGCTGCCGAAGTTGCGCCGCTGCCGCTCGCGAAGATCGCGTCCTTTCTGCTGCCCGATCACCATCACAGGACGCTTGCCCAGGAACGCAGGTCCGCCGATCACGGCCTCGTCGTTGGCCGACAGCCGATCTCCCGCCATCTCCATGTACCGGTCAAATACCAGGCGCACATAGTCCAGCGCATATGGGCGGTTCTTGTGCCGGGCCAGGAGGGTTTCTTCCCATGGAGACAGGCTGGCGTAGACTTGCTCGACGGCCCGCCGGAGCTCGGCCTCGAGCCTGGCGACTTCAGCGTCGAGGTCTATGCCGGTCTCGCGCGCTTCTGCGCGTTTTTCAGGTTTGCGCAGTTCCTCAAGGAGGCTCTCCAGCTCGAGGATAGGGCGCTCGAAGTCCAGCACGTTACCGGCCATTGGCGCGCTCCCGGATCTCGTCATCCTCCCCGATGGGTTCCGAGCCAAAGAACCTCAGCAGGCAGCTCAGCACGATCCTCATATCTTTCCGATGCACGACGCGGTCAATGAAGCCGTGCTCAGCCTGGAACTCGCTCGTCTGGAAGTTCGGCGGCAGGTGACCGCCCAGCTCCTGTCGCCCGACGCGCCGGCCCGCAAAGCCAACCACCGCTCCCGGCTCCGCGAGGATCACGTCTCCTAGCGATGCATAACTGGCGAGCACCCCTCCCGTCGTCGGATCGGTCAGGACGCTGATGAACGGAACGCCCGCCAGAGCGGCTCGCTTCGCCGCAGCCGAGGTCTTCGCCATCTGCATCAGGGCGACGAGGCCCTCCTGCATGCGAGCGCCGCCCGATGCGCTGAAGATGACGATCGGCAGGACCTCCTCGGCAGCCCGCTCGAATGCACGGGCGATCTTCTCTCCGAACACCGATCCCATGGAGCCGCCCATGAACGCAAAGTCGGCAACTCCGATGATCAGCGGCATTCCATCAATGACGCCGCGACCGGTGACGATCGCTTCATTGAGCCCGGTTGCACTCCTGGCTGCCGTGAGCTTCTCCGAATACCCGGGAAACCCGATCGGGTCGCCGGAGACGAGGTCGCCGTCCATCTCCACAAACGAGCCTTCGTCAAGCGTAATGGCCAGTCGCTCGGCGACGCGCAAGCGATGATGATGGCCGCATTTGGGACACACCTGCAGGTTGCGCTCCAGCTCGCGGACGAACAGAATCTCGTCGCAAGCCTGGCACTTGCTGGCAACGCCATCGGGCACGGACTCCATCTCTCGCCCTCGGCCGCGCCGGCCGAACCATCCTCCCGGGTTCATCGGCCTGCACCAGGCAAATGGAGATGGACCGACCGGCGTGGTAACATGAAGCTCACCGATGAGAAGGGAGCCGCGATTGCCATGTCGGTCAGTGACTTGCGCAAAGAGATTGACCGCGTTGATGAGCGCATCATAGAGCTGTTGAATCGGCGTGCCGAGATCGCCCATGAGATAGGGCGGCACAAGGCCCACTCGAAGTCGCCGTATTTTACCCCTGAAAGGGAGCGGGCGGTCGTCAAGCGCCTGATGGCAGTCAGCAAGGGGCCGCTTCCGCCGGAAGCGCTCCGGGCGATCTACAGGGAAATCATCTCGGCTTGCCTTGCCCTCGAAAAGCCGCTGTCCATCGCCTACCTCGGCCCTCCCGGCACGTTCTCGCATCAAGCGGCCATCAGCAGGTTCGGCACTTCCTCCATCCTGTGTCCATGCGACGCCATACCGGACATCTTCGCGGAGGTGGAGCGAGGCGGGACCGATTACGGTGTCGCGCCCGTTGAGAACTCTCTGGCGGGCGTGATACCGGAAACGCTTGACACGTTCATGCAGAGCAACGTGCGCGTGGTCTCCGAGCTGTTCGTGCCCATCGTACACAATCTGGCAACGCGGTGCACAAAGCTCGAGCAAGTGAAGAGGCTGCATACGCACCCGCAGCCGCTGGCACAGTGCCGGCAATGGCTGCGCGCCCACCTGCCGTCGGTGGAGATCATCGAGGCGGGCAGCACCGTTCGGGCGGCGGAGTCGGCCTCGGCGGACGAACAAGCGGCGGCATTGTGTCCGGCACTGGCAGCCGAGATCACCGGGTTGCCCATTCTGGTCGAACACACCGAAGACAACCCCAGCAACAGGACACGCTTCCTGGTGTTGGGCTATAACGAGCCCGAGCCCACGGGACGTGACAAGACCTCCGTCATGTTCTCGGTCCATCACAGATCCGGCGCACTGTTCCGGGCCATGGCCGCCTTCGAGAAGTACGACGTGAACCTGACCATGATCGAATCGAGACCCGCCAAGATGGCGGTCTGGGAATACGTGTTCTATGTGGACGTTCAGGGTCACGTGCGCGATGACAACGTTGCCCGCGCCCTGAAGCAGCTCAAAGAGCAGACCCTTTTCCTGACCGTCCTCGGGTCCTATCCTGCCGCCGAATAGCGCATGCGCGGGGTCGTGCCGGCATCGCGTCCGCCATTGAGCCGACGGGGAGGCATCTATGAGCGGTGAGAGACCAAACATCCTGCTGCTGATGGCCGATCAGTGTCGGGGAGATTGCGTCGGCGCCCTTGGCAATCGGGCTATCCGTACGCCGAACCTCGACCACATCGCGCGCGACGGCGTCGTGTTCCCGCATGCGTACTCGACGACCCCATCATGCACTCCTGCGCGGGCCGGACTGCTCACCGGCTGGGCTCCGTGGCGTCACGGCATGCTCGGGTATGGCCGCGTGGCCGAACGCTATGCCAACGAGATGCCGCGCATCCTGCGCCAAGCGGGCTACTACACCATGGGCATCGGGAAGATGCACTGGTTCCCTCAGCGGAACCTGCACGGTTTCCACCGCACGCTCGTTGACGAGTCCGGCCGCTCCGAAACGCCGGGTTTCGTGAGCGACTACCGGCAGTGGTTCCGTGAGCAAGCTCCAGATCAGAGCCCGGATGCCACCGGCCTCGGATGGAACGACTATGCGGCAAAGCCGTACGCTCTGCCGGAGCGTCTCCATCCCACGCAGTGGACCGGGGACCGCGCGGTCGAGTTTCTCTCCGCCTATCGTGAGGCGTCGCCCTGGTTCCTGAAGGTCTCATTTGCCAGGCCCCACAGCCCCTACGACCCGCCGGAGCGATTCTGGCGCATGTACGAAGATGCCGATCTGCCCGACGCCGTTGTGGGCAAATGGGCCGAGCGGTTCGCCCATCGTGGAGAGAAACTGCCCGCGAGCGCTTGGTGGGGCGATCTGGGCGCCGATCAGGTCCGGCGCTCCAGGCAAGGATACTACGGCGCCATCTCGTTCATTGACGAGCAGATAGGGAGGATATTGGCCGAGCTCGACAGGCGAGGCGAGACCAACCGGACACTCGTTATCTTCACCTCCGACCACGGCGACATGGTTGGCGACCACTACCTCTGGCGGAAGACGTACCCCTACGAGGGATCGGCCCGCATTCCCATGCTCGTGAAGTGGCCTGACCGCCTTCGCAATGCCGGAACCATGACCGTCAGGACACCCGTCGAGCTCCGCGACATCCTGCCGACCTTGATGGACGCGGCCGGAATCGGGATCAGGCCGTACGAGATGGACGGAATCAGCATGCTTAGCCTCGTGTCGGAGCCGGACAGGCCAAGGATCATGGACCTGGAGCACAGCCGCAGCTACTGGCCGGGCAGTGACTGGACCGGCCTCACCGACGGTATCCGCAAGTACGTCCACTGGAGCATGACCGGTGAGGAGCAGTTGTTCGACCTCAAGCGGGATCCCGGCGAACTCCGCGATCTTGCCTCGGATCGGGCATCGGCGGCGCTCTTGAGGGAATGGCGGGGTCGAATGGCTCAGCACCTGGCCGAGAGGGGTGACGAGTGGGTCCGCGATGGGGCTCCTCGCACGCGTCGGCGCACCATGCTCTACAGCCCGAACTACCCCGGGGCTCCACGCGGACGATGATGGACGGACCCGCTTCAACGTAATCACAGTGACGCGTACCGGTCAAAGCACGGAGGAGCACATGAGCGACTGCATATTCTGCCGGATCGCCGCCGGACAGATTCCGGCAGATATCATCTACGAAGATGCCGATCACCTGGCGTTTCGCGACATCCATCCGGCGGCGCCTTTGCATGCCGTACTCATACCAAAACGCCATTGCGCGACGCTGGCGGACATGACCGACGCACAAGAGCACGGAAGGCTCATCCTGGCTGCAGTCGCCACGGCGCGCGCCCTGAACATTGAGAAGACCGGCTACAGGCTTGTCGCGAACTACGGAGCAGACGGCGGGCAGGAGGTGATGCATGTTCACTGGCACATCCTGGGGGGACGAATCCTGGGCTGGCCGCCGGGATAGATGGCGAATGAACGCTGCACAGGCCGCAGCTCGCGGCGCGCGGCTCCTGGCTCTTGCGGCTCTGTCCCTGGCGCTTGGTGTCGCTCGTGCCGATTGGCCCATGCATCGGCGAACGGCCTCCAACAGCGGGGTGGCCGCCGAGGCGCTGCAGGTGCCCCTCAAGCGCGTCTGGACCTATGAGGCCGGAGGTTCGGTGGAGGGCACTGCGGCGATCGTCAAGGGCACGGTGTACGTCGGTACGATGACGGGCCGATTGACAGCGTTGCGCCTAAGCGACGGTAAGCCGCTGTGGACGATCCGCTCCCGCGATGCGTTCAGCGCGTCTCCGTGTGTGGCCGATGGCAAGGTCTTCATCGGCGACGAGGGCGGCACGTTCTATGCGCTCAACGCCGCCACCGGCAAGCCGGTCTGGAAGAAAACCACCGACGATCGGATCATATCGTCGGCTGTGCCTGCTCCGGGAGTCATCCTCGTGGGCAGCTACGACAACCATCTGTACTGCTTCCGACGCAAAGACGGCAAGCTGATGTGGCGTTTCAAGGCCGATGCGCAGGTCCACTGCACGCCATGCGTGGTGGGAGACAAGGTTGTCATCGCGGGGTGCGATGGGGTTGTCCGCGTGCTTGCTCTATCCAACGGCCGCCAGCGGGCCTCGGCGCGTGTGGACACCAACTTCGGCGCGCCGCCGGCAGCCTATGGCGCCTCGGCTCTGGTCGGATCCATGTCGGGCATCTACGTGAGGGTACGCTTGAGCGACGGCAAGGTCCTCTGGAAGATGCGCGAGCAGGAAGACGGCGCCGCCGCATACGCCGGGGCCGCTGTGTTTGGTGATCGTGCCGTGTTTGCATCACGGAGCTCCCGCGTCTTCTGCGTGAATGCCTCAATCGGCACGGGAATATGGACCTACCGAACCAAGGGGCAGGTGAATGCGTCGCCGGTCATCGCGGGCAACGTGGTCTTTGCCGGCTCGGATGACGGCAGGCTCGTGGCGCTCAACATACACACAGGCCGTCTGCTCTGGCAGTTCGTCGCGGGCGCCGAGATCAGAGCATCTCCCGCGATTGCCTACGGACGGCTCGTCGTCGGGACCACCGACGGCGCAGTCTATTGCTTCAGGTCGGCTCAAGCGGTGAAGAGCCGAGCGAACTGAGGGGCTACGTCAAGGTCGGCGGCGCGGTGCGGTTCGATCCACATCCAGTCTGTATGCTCGCTGCTGAGGGCAACGCCGCAGTGGCCGCTGGTCGCCTCGATGAACAGGTAGGCCACATGCCTGTCTTGCGTGCGCCAGTCCCATGCGCCCGCGATGCCGACGATCGTGACATCGAGGCCCGTCTCCTCGCGGACCTCGCGTCGGAACGCATCGTCGAAGAGCTCCCCGGGGTCGAGCTTGCCGCCGGGAAGGTCCCACTTGCCGGGATCAACGAGCGTCTCGCACGTCCGCTTGAGGAGCAATACCCGGCCCTTCGGATCGCGGATGATCCCCTTCACGCACAGGTACAGGCGTGGACCGCCATTGCCATCATGTCCTTGCCTGCCGGCAGTTTCGTCGTCCATGGAGCACGTTTTCGGCCTCAATCGCCCGGAGTCCTTCCGAGTGCGAACGCCCGGTCCGCCGCGTCGGAGCCGCATCCACTCTCTTACGCGTGCTCGCGTGACATATCAGGTTCGCTGGCTGCGCGGGAGAGGGTGCAGTGAGGGCAACAACGGGTCCATGCCACGGCAGGAGTTCCGGAAGGAAAGCTGCCCCCCACCGGCGAACCTGTGCATTCGGGAGCGCCGGAGGTGTCAGGCCAAGGCGATGCCCTAAACTGTCAAAGGAGACAGCACATGCCCCATCCAGCAGTTGAACAGGCGATGGCGGGTCTGATAGCCCGCAACCCTGGAGAGAGCGAGTTCCATCAGGCAGCCCATGAGGTGCTCGACTCGATCAGTCCGGTCCTGGAGAAATACCCTGAGTTCGTTACTGCACGCATCCTTGACAGGCTGATTGAGCCGGATCGGCAGATCATGTTCCGTGTCGCCTGGTTCGACGACGCAGGTGTGCCGCAGGTGAATCGCGGTTTCCGCATTCAGTTCAACAACGTCCTCGGACCCTACAAAGGCGGTTTGAGGTTCCACCCGTCGGTGAAGCTTGGGACCATCAAGTTCCTGGGCTTTGAACAGATATTCAAGAACGCTCTGACCGGTCTGCCGATCGGCGGCGCCAAAGGCGGCAGCGACTTCGATCCCCATGGGCGGAGCGATAACGAAGTGATGCGTTTCTGTCAGTCCTTCATGATGGAGCTCTTCCGACACGTCGGAGCGGACACCGACGTCCCTGCAGGCGACATCGGCGTGGGCGAACGGGAGATCGGGTATCTGTTCGGCCAGTACAAGCGGCTGGCCATTGCGTTCACCGGCGTTCTGACCGGCAAGGGGCTGCTGTGGGGCGGATCGTTGGCTCGCAAGCAAGCCACCGGCTACGGGCTCGTCTACTTTGCGACGCGAATGCTTGCGGCACGGCGCATGGAATGGCACGGCCTTCGCGTTGTTGTGTCAGGCTCCGGCAATGTGGCCATCTACGCTGCCGAGAAGGCCCAGCGGCTGGGTGCGCGCGTGGTTGCCATGTCGGACAGCGGGGGATACATCTACGACCCGAATGGGATAGACATCGGCCTGATGCGTTCCGTGAAGGAGGATCGCCGCGCTCGTATCAGCGCCTATGCCGCCGAGCGGACCGGTGTGGAGTACCATGCCGGATGCACGGGCATCTGGTCGGTGCCATGCGATGTCGCCTTGCCGTGTGCAACGCAGAACGAACTTGATGGCGATGGCGCACAAGCGCTGATCGCCAACGGATGCAAAGTCGTGGCCGAAGGCGCCAACATGCCCTGCACGCCCGAGGCGGTGCGCGCCATTCAAGCGGCCGCGTTGAGCTTCGGCCCCGGCAAGGCCGCCAACGCAGGAGGCGTCGCCACAAGCCTGCTGGAGATGGCCCAGAACTCCCAGCGACTTCAGTGGACCTTCGACGAGGTGGACAACAAGCTGCACAGCATCATGAACGGCATCTACGATCAGTGTGCGGAGGCTGCGGATGACTTCGGCGAGCCAGGCAACCTGGTGCTTGGGGCCAACGCGGCCGGTTTCGTCAAGGTCGCTCGCGCCATGATGGCGCAGGGGCTCGTGTGATAACCCCGCCCGACCCAACTCGAGCCCAGCCCATGCGTCCCACCGGTCCAACAGGGCCCATCGCGCATGTCAATGCCAACCCCGACCTCGTACGGAGACAGTCCTTTGCCTGACATCGAGATCGCCCTCACAGACAGCCTGCGCCGCATCTATCCCCGCACGAAACTCGAGGATGTCGAAAACCCCGAGGCCATTCTCATTCCGCGCAATGGCATTGCCTCATTCCAGGTGGCGATCCACAATCCGGGCGCCGAAGCCGTTCGAGTGTCGGCTTCCGTCAGCGCCGACGGGGAGCTGGGCACCCGCCTTCGGCTTGTCGGACTGGTGCCTATGCCGCACCACAACACGGCAACCCCCATGGACGAGCTTGACGGGGTCGGGCACGTGCCCGGGTTTGTGCCCGACCCGCTTCTGGACAATCACGAGACAACGCTCGGCCCCTTCGAGACGCAGGCGTTCTGGATCAGCCTGCGGACCGGCTCCGACACGCCTGCCGGGCTGCACAATGTCCAGGTGTCTTTGGAAGCGGATGATGGCCCCAAGCGTACGCTCGATGCCTCGGTTCGCGTGGCCGACCTCACCGTCGAACCGCTAAGTGACTTCCCGATCACCCACTGGTTCTACGCCGACGCGCTGTGCGACTGGTATGGCCTGGAAGCGTTCGAATCCTCGTTCTGGCCCGTCGCCGAGCGCTTCATGCAGGACCTGGTTGGGCACTATGGAACATGCCAGTATGTACCGCTGTTCACGCCACCGACCGACGGCATCAAGCGCCCCACACAGTTGCTGGGCGTCCGCAGGCGGAGCGACGGCAGCTATGCGTTTGACTTCGCCGACGTCAAGCGGTGGCTCCAGATTGCCCGCCAATGCGGCGCGCAGTTCTACGAGTGGCCCCACCTGTTCACACAATGGGGCGTGGAACATGCCATCCGCGTCTACGAGTCGAACGCCAACGAGGACTCCCTTCTCTGGGCGCCCGATACGCCGGCAACGGCGCCGATCTATCGCGAGTTCCTCCAGGCCTTGCTGCCTGAGCTGCGCGCGTTCCTTGAAGAGGAGGGGGCACTTAACTGCAGCTTCTTCCATGTGTCCGATGAGCCGGGTCTCCAGCACATCGAGAACTACAGGGCCGCCCGCGAGATGCTGCGGGAGCTTGCGCCGTGGATGAAGGTCTGCGATGCGCTCAGCGAGATCGAGTTCGGCCGCCTGGGGCTCACCGACATCCCGATCCCGAGCATTGGGGCGGCCCACAAGTATGCGGAGGCGGGTATCCCGGCATGGACGTACTTCTGCTGCGGACCGCGTGGCCGCTATCTCAATCGGCTCCTCGACACCCCTCTCGCCAAGATTCGCATGTCCGGCCGCTTGATGCACAGACTCGGCGCCCAGGGCTTCCTCCACTGGGGCTACAACTACTGGTATCGCTCGCAATCGCGCGAGCTGATTGATCCATATGCCGAGTCCGCTGGAGGCGTCTGGCCCCGATGGCCTTACGGCGATCCGTTCGTCGTCTACCCTGGTCCCGATGGACCCATCGCCTCGGTGCGCTGGGAGGTATGGGCCGAAGCGATGCAGGACCTCGCAATACTCCGTCAGGCCGCAGTCTCGCCCGAGCATCCCGAGCTGGCCGGCATCGAGGGGTACGGCGCATTCGAGTGGTCAAACCCGGCGTCTCCTCTCGATTGGGTTGCGCCCCGGCAGTGAAACCGAGACGCCGAGTCTTGATCGTCGGCGGGGGACCCGCGGGCCTGCTGGCGGCTATCTCGGCAGCTCAGTCGGGTGCCCGTGTGACGATTCTGGAACGGGGCCCCAAGACCGGCCGGAAACTTCGGCTCACGGGCAAGGGGCGCTGCAACATCACCAACACCGCGGGCGTGGAGCGATTTGTTCAGGCGTTTGGGCCGAACGGCAGGTTCATGTACGGCGCGTTTTCGCGCTTCTTCCGAGACGACATCATCGCCATTCTTGACCGTATGGGCGTGCCGACCAAAGCCGAGAGGGGCGGACGTGTGTTTCCCGCATCCGATTCTGCGCTGGACGTCGCGGGTGCCCTTGAGCGCCGCGTGTCGGAACTTGGCGTCGAAGTGAGAACGAACGCTCGCGCCAAGGCTCTTCTCATCTCCGACACAGGCGAGATGGCCGGGGTTGCGCTCTATCACGGCACCGTTGATGCCGCAGCCGTGATCGTCGCCACGGGCGGCCTATCGTATCCTGGCACGGGCTCGACCGGTGACGGATACGTGCTGGCGCAGCAGGCCGGCCACTCGATCGTATCTCCGCGTCCTGCGTTGGCTCCCATTCTGATCGCCGAACCATGGGTCGGAGATCTCAGCGGCCTCGCTCTCAGGAACGTAGCCGTGCGGCTGATGCTCGGTGATCCGCCTACAGCGCTGGCGTGCGAGTTCGGAGAAATGCTCTTCACGCATACCGGCGTGTCCGGCCCCATCATCCTCACCGTCAGCCGCTGCGTGCCTCCACCGGGGTCGGGATCCCGCACCTTTATTGAGCTCGACTTGAAACCGGCCATCAGCCGTGAAGAGCTGCACCAACGGCTGATTCGCGACTTCGCAAGGATCGGCAAACTGGGACCATACCTTCGCAAGCTGATGCCGCACGCGTTGGCGGATGCACTGGTCGGCGTGTTGGGGCTCGATGCATCCCGCTCGTTGAACCAGGTGACCGCCTCCGAACGCCGCACCATTGTTGACGCGCTTAAGGGTATCCGGCTGACAGTGCGCGGTCTTGCGCCTGTGGAAGAGGCCATCGTCACGGCCGGCGGGGTGGCGCTGAACGAGGTTGACCCGCGGACGATGATGTCGCGCAAGGTCGCCGGCCTCTTCTTCGCCGGAGAGGTCCTCGACCTGGATGCGGAAACTGGCGGCTATAACCTTCAGGCAGCGTTCTCGACAGGATGGGTTGCCGGGGCGGCAGCCGCCGGATGGTCCAAACGAGACGCTCCGTCGGTCAAGGAGGTTGCCAGTGCTGCGTCGTGAGCCCATACCTGATGCCCTGAAGGTTCAGGATCGGCGTCCCGATCGGGTCGAGGTCCCGCCGGGGTACCGCCTGAAGCGAATAGGCACCGGACAGTGGGTTGCCGAACCGTTTTCGGTTCGATGGCGCATCTGGGGCATTGCCGCGCTTGCTTGCTTCCTCTCGTCGGCTGTCTCGATCCAGGCCATGCGCATCTATCACCTGCGCCGGGCACAACAGGCCGTCGTGATTGTCAACGGTCACGCGATACGGCGCGACAGAATGTACAGCGACCTCGAGTGGCGTTACGGACGCGAGTACATTCGCCGGATGGTGTCCGACGAGCTGCTGCGGCAGTTTGCCCGCTCACGCCATTGTTGGCCCACAGAGGCTCAGGTGACGGAACGCTACGCCAAAGAGTCCCGCAGGCCCGGCTTTCTGGAGCAGTTGGCCGCATCCGATGTGACCGAGGCTGAGTACAAGGAGCGGCTGCGTTTCCGATTGGCTGAAGTGAACTTGATCGTTCAGGGCGTCACGGCATCGGAGGCCGATGTACGGTATTTCTACGTGCGCAACACCGATCCGCGGAACGTTCGGGCGCAGTTCCGGACCCCCGAGCGGATGCAGGTGGCCGTCATCGTTGCCCGGACGGCGCAATCCGCTCGGAAGGCGTTGACTGACCTGATGCGCGACCAACCGTGGCAGAAGGTAGTAGCCCGGTACAGCGTAGATCCGTCCCGTTCAATCGCAGGGCTCCTGGACCCCATCGAACGTGGCGGTTCGCCCTTCGCTCGCGATCCGGCAGCCGAAGCCGCAGTGTTCCGACTCCGGGAGGGCGAGCGCTCGCCTATACTGATGGCGAACGGCAGGTGGTGGATCGTTCGGTGCCTGCGCAAGTGGCCGGCGTCCGTCGTGCCCTTCGATCAGGCCAGGCGCGATGCCGAGATGGGCGCCCGCATTGAGATCGGGGCGCTGCGCAATGCGCAACGGGTTGCCGCTGAGCGGCGAGCGTTCGTCGAGAGGGCCTCCATCATGGTACTCGATGAACGATACGCCGAGGTCGCGCACCCCAACGTATCTGAGGCGCCACGATAGCTGTCGCTGATACGCCGGTCGTGTGGGAGGCGTGTCCTGAACCAGTGTCAGGCCCGACGCCTGTGCTGCCAGACCGCCGCCACTGCCGAGCATCATGGCCAGGCCCGCGAGGGTAGAGGCCTCCGGCACCTCCGACGCCTCCTTCGATAGGATAAACCCGTGCAGGTCCGGCCCATCGCAAAAGCCATTGCCTTTCTCGAACCAGATTTGGTACCCGATGATCTTGTCGCCTGTGCCGACATCGCCGAACGCCAACAGGTCTATGCCGGTCCCATATACTGGCTCTGCTGAGCCGATCTCCATCGAATCCAGCGAGAAGCCACAGGATCCTCCAACCATGGCGATTCTGCGGTGTGTATGGGGATCTCTGGTGGTTCTCGTTCCAGACCTCAGGTTCACCGCGAGCTCGTTCGAGTAGGTTCCGTCGCTGCGAATGGCACGCAAGTAGACGCCGCTGTTGCCCCCGCGCTCCAGCAGCACGAGCTCGGGCGTTTCCCCGTTGCCATCTGATTGAACGAACTTGCCGTTCCCGAAATACAGGTCAACGTAGGCGTTGGCAACGTTGCGCTCCCCATCGAGTATCCGGTTGATGTTGCCGCCGGAGAAGATGTCACCCAGGCGCGCGAAGCCCGGCTCGTTGGCATAAGGCGTGCCGGTGTCTCCTCGGTCGGGATCCCACGGGCTGTTGTCCGTTCCGCCAAGGTCGGCCGGTACCAGATCGTTCCAGTTGTACGTGCGCGCCGGATATGAGCCATATGCGTCCCAGCGAAGCTGGCCGTCGTTGAACTGACTGACGTTGCTGCTGTTCATCGTGAACGACAGGCCCTGGAATCCGCACGACGTGAAGTACCGATCGCCTTTGGTTGGATCATTGTACGGAGAAGGACCAACAACACTTACGAAGTTGGAGACCCGGTAGAGGTAGTTGTAGTTCGGAGACTGGGCGTGAGCGCCAGTGCACCCGGCCAGGATGGCCGCCGAGACAGCCGCAAGGCGCCCCAAAGCGCCGCAACGGTCATATACCGGCACTACTCGTTGGGGTCATCGTTGACCGCCATGCCTCCTCTCTATCCTTGCATCCAAGTCGCTGCCTGGCCCTGTAAGCGACCAGGCGGAGACTATCAGACAAAGTCGCAATGATGTCTAGCTAACTATATCATTATATCACAATATCACAATCCTGTTCGACTCGCAAGCGCTGTGGTCCCCGCATGGCCCTCCGGTGTATCATGGAGTCGGTCCGGCCTTGCTGTTGGGCTATCACCGCGTATCCGGCAATGTGCCTGAGACAGGGGAGAGGTCGCGAGGTGTGCCGGAACGTGTACTCATTCGTCCTGATGAGGCGCCCGGGAGCATTGTTTGGCCGGGGTTCGGACCATGGAGGGAACACGATGTTGTTGCGCAGACGCAATGCGGACCCGTTCAGGCCGTCGGATGACCTGCCTGCGGGTGAGGCGCCGCCGGGCTACCGCCTGCGTCGGATTGGTCCCGGCGAGTGGGTTGCAGAGCCACAGCGACGATTCTGGGGAGTTGCCTTTGCCGTGATCGCGGCGTTCGGAATCGGCGGCGTAACCGGCGCACTTGCGGCACGCTCTTACTACCACCGGTCGGCCACGCCGATGGTGGTGACGGTCAACGGCGTTCCCCTGAGGCGCGATGAACTCCGGTTTCGATGTGAGCGCATTTACGGTCTCCATGAAGTCAAGAGGTTCGTTGCCGACGAACTGACGCGTCAGTTCGCAATCTCAAAGTCCTGCTGGCCGGACGATGACGAAGTGCGCAAACTGCACGACCTGGCGCGTGAAAGACCGGACTATCTCGACAAGCTCTCGGCATCCGGCATGACCGATGAGGAGTTTCGCGACACTCTCAGGCTGGAGCTGGCCGAGGTGAAGCTCCTGACCAGGGGGCTGGAAGTCACGCCATCGGAGGTTCGAGCGTTCTACCGGCGCAACATTGACCCGGCCAACCCGGGGGCTCGATTCCACACGCCCGACCGCGTCCAGGTCAGCGTCATAGGGACCCAATCGGCCGAGGCGGCACGGCAGGCGCTGAACGAGCTCGTCGCCGGCGTATCGTGGAGCAACGTGGTCGCCCGATACAGCGTTGATGCCAGCCGCGACCTTGATGGATTGATGGTGCCTTTCGCGCGCGGCGAGTCCGTATTCGCCACCGACCCTATCACGGAGGCCGCCGTGTTCGGCATGCGCCCCGGCGAGCGCATCGGCCCGGTCCGAGCCGCGCGCAAGTGGTGGCTCGTCAGGTGCAGTGCCAGGTGGCCCGCGACGACACTTCCGCTCGACAAAGTTCATGAGGACGCCAGGCTTGGCGCCCTGCTGCTCAAAGGCATACCCCTTAACCGACAGAAGATCGAAGAAGAGAGGCTGAAGTTCGTCCGCCAGTCCTCCATACGCATCTTCGACGAGACCTACGCGGAGGTGGCGGAGCCGCGCGTTTCGCGGCCAATCCGATGGTGAATCCTGGCGGCAGCGACTAACCCCCTGAGGAACGCCTGCTTCCGGGATCGCGCTTCGTGATCGTTGCCGCCCACATGCCGTCTCCAGGCGTTGAAATCGGCACAACGGATCCGGCCACCACGCCGGCGGACGGACCCCATACGCCCCTGGTCACGTCAATCCAGCGCAGCGTGAAGCTGCCCTTGACGCCCGAAAGGTTGAGTCCAACACTGCCTGCACGCGGAAAGAAGATGGCGTAAAGGTCGCCCGGCCTGGCTGTGAGATAAGCTTCGTCCGGATCGCGGTCGTTCAGCAAGTGGTTGGCCGGCGCGGTGAGCCAGGGCTTGACGCGCGATTCCAGCAGGCGACCCGCTCGAATGGAGGCCATCGCGAGTTCCGACAGGCCAAGCCCCGATGGTGGGCGATGGAATCGGACAGCCGCGGCCCCGCCGATCAGATGCCTCCACCAGCGCCCAAGACCGTCTGAGGTGGCGCCGAACGGGCCGCCGTCGGCTCCGTACGTCTTGACCGTGTTGATGGGCCTCGGACGCCTGGCAATGTAGTCGCGGACCCTCTGGAACCGCTCCCAGTGGGTCTCGCCCCTGTTCTGGTTGTTCTGCGACACGTCTGCGAAGCCATACAGATCCGGATGGTCGAGTGTCCGAAGGTGGGTGTTCGACGTGATGTCCCAGTCGTCCCACATTTCCGTCACCAATGCTTCAACACCCAAGGCGCCCGCTTTCTGCTTGATGTACCTCGCCCAGAACGCTCCCCACTTCTCGTCGCCCGAGGTCTCGTTGTCCATGCAGTAGAGGATGTTGGGATACGGCAGTGAACGGCGCAGCATTTCGTCCACGGCGCGCTGCTGATAGCGAAACACCACCTTGTTGTCGCGCTGGTCAGGGGTGGTGAAGAAGAAAGGCTGGTCGTTGGCTCCGGGATGGTTCGGGTACGCGTCCTTGAGACCGGACTGCTCGGCAGTGTAGTTGACGTTGTTCTTCGGGTTGTAGGGATGGATAGGCCAGCGCGCCTGACTGTAGTCGAACCGGTCCCATACCTCGATCTGAACCACGATGCCGCGCTCATACGTGAGCTTCAGCATCTCGGAGAAGCGTCGCCAGTATTCGGGATTCCACTGTTCGAGGTCGTACTTGCCGTCCGCTCGCTTCAGGAACGGATAGACTTCGAAGCCGAAATCCGGGCGGTCGCTCATCGTGTTGCGGATGTAGTTGGCCCCGACCTTGCTCATCTGATCGAGATGCTCGCGCAGGCCGGGTATCTGGAACAGGTTGTCGTCCTTGCTGCCGCCGAGGAGCAGGACCGGCTTACCCTTGTATTGCCAGTACCTCGGGTTCGCTGCGTAGGGCCGGATTCGGTCAGCCCTGGAGCCAACGAGCCGGATGGGCTCTTTGCGCTGGGTCGCCGCCGCCATTGCACACGATACGGAAATGCCGATCACGACGAGGGTGATCAGTTGGCGAACATCGAATGGATGCATGGTACACCTCCTTGTCGGGCCGCATCTCACGCGCCCCGTCATCGGCCGGCATTGCGGGCAGATGAAGCTCTCATGAGCAGAGGGCGAGCGGTTCGATGCTGCACTCACATAGCATGAGCGCGGGCTGTGCGGGTAGAGTATGATCCGTTAGGGACAGTTGAACGGGCCGCCATGGATCGTTCGGCTGTTCCGGGGCAGAGACCGACCCGGTGGTTGAGTGCGAAGCGTATCTCAACCTCTTCAGGGGCATGGAGGGCTGCTCGTGGTCATGGACAGACTGTCTTTCCGAACCGTGTTCATCTCCGACCTGCACCTGGGCTCGGCCGCATGTCACGCCGAGCGCATCCGCAGGTTCCTATACCACACCGATTGCGAAAACCTCTACCTCGTGGGCGACATTGTTGATGTGTGGGTCGGAGCGCAGTCGTGGAAATGGAAACAGGCGCACACCAACGTCATCCGGACAGTTCTGGGTAAGGCCAAGGGCGGCTGCCAGGTTCGCTACACGCCGGGCAACCACGACGGGCTGTTCCGAAAGCTGTGCGGCGCCGAACTGGGCAACATCCTGGTGGATCATTCTTTCGTGCATACGACCGCCGACGGGAAGCGCCTGCTGGTCGTCCATGGGGATTTCTACGACAGAACTGTAACGGCGTTCAAGCCTCTGGCGTGGGTTGGCGCATGGTGCTACGAGTTCCTGACCGTGACCGGCGCATGGCTCAATGCCGTGTTCGGTGGGCGCGGCGTGGGGCACATGGACCTGGCGGCCGGCGCAAAGAAGCGCCTCAAGAGCTTCTTCGAGTACTTCACGAACTTTCAGGAGCGCATCACCGTTGATGCCCAGCGTCAAGGCTTCGACGGGGTCATCTGCGGGCATGTGCATGGCCCCCTCATCGCCAGACATGAGTGCGGGGCGTTGTACGCCAATACCGGCGACTGGGTGTCGCATTGCTCGGCGCTCGTCGAGCACTGGGATGGGCGTCTGGAACTCGTCTTCTGGGACGACGTAGCCGAACGGTTCGTCGGCGATCCCTATCAGTTGCCGGCGCTCGAGCTGACCGAGAGCCTGTGATCGGCAGGAGATGAGTGTGACAACGGCCCGGCCCATGGAGCATCGCGGCCGCAGCCGTGGCGGACTCGCGTCTCTCCTGGATCGGTGGTACCGCCTCCGTCCAATCGAGCGGGATGGGCGCATCTACGCTGCGTTCGGCCTCGTTCCTGTCTTCGAGCTCATTGCACGGCTCTTCGGCGAAGAGCTTCCTCGGTCGGACCGACGCACTTCCTTCGACCCACGACAGGTCTGCTTGCGTGCGCGGTACCACGAGCTGATCAACTTGATGAGCATCGCCGCGCAACTGCCGCTCGCCTTTCTGGCTTGGAGCGCATCCAGCACGCCGCTGATCCTGTACGCGCTGGCCCTGCTGGTTCCCCACATCCTCGCCGTCATGCTCGAGCGCTACAAGCGGTCGCAATGCGGCATGGAGCCTTCCTCCACTGCCGGCAGCCCAATGGGCGCGGCCCCGTCGGTTCGGGAGGGCGAGGCTACTGCCGAGCCGATCCAGCCCGACCGTTTAGCGCCTCACGCTTCCCCGGATACCGGCGTCCTATTCTACTTCGGTCCATTCGCATGCGAGACCGAACGGCTCTATGCGGTACTGGGCGTCGAAGCCTTCCGCCGCTTCGTGATGACACTCATCCGTCTCTCGGCGCCGCTCGACGCCGAAGGTGCGTCACTCAGGAACGTCGTCGGGGGACGCAGCGGACTGGCGGCATTTGACGCGCAGACCCGCACGGCGGAGTTGACTCACCTGTTCGGAACGCTTCTGCACGTGCCGTTCGCCGTGGCGTTTGCCCGCTCCGGCCACATTGGAGGCCTGCTCTTCGTCGTTGTCCTTTTCGGTCTCAACATCGTCTGCGCCCTTCTTCAGAGGCAACACAGGGTTCGGATCGCCGGCCTGATGCGTAAGGTCCGGCAGCGCCCGCTGCGTTCCGCACGACATGCCTGACACATGAGGGCGCTCATTCTCTCCGCCTCAGCCGGGGACGGCCACCTGAGCGCCGCAAGAGCGCTCGAAGGAGCGTTCCTGGATCGAGGAGCCGACGTCCGCGTGGTTGATGCCCTCGACTGTGCGCCGAGGCTCTTCCGCCTGTGGTTCTGCGGCGGCTACGAGGGGCTGGTCCGACACTGGAAGGACCTCTGGGGACTGCTGTACCACTGGTCCGATCGCCCATCCCTTCCCTACGCGGTCCAGACGTTCATGGATGACGTGTTTCTCGCGCGGCTCGATGGCCTCGTAGCGGCCGAGCGCCCCGACTGGATCATCTGCACCCAGGCGCTCCCGCTGCCCAGGCTTGCGAGACTGGCCAAAACGGGCCGATCGCCGGCGATTGCGGTGGTGATCACCGACACGCACCCGCACAGGGTCTGGCTGCGAGGCAACGCCGACCTCTACTTCGTTCCCGCCGAATGCACGAGAGCGGCCATGGAGGCTCGGCGCCCCGGCATCGGACGCCGGACTGAAGTCACCGGGATTCCCATACACAGAGCATTCGCTCCGACGTCTCGCAGGGTGCCGCCGGCGCCGCTGCCGAACGCGCACAGCATCCTGCTGGCGGCCGGCGGCATCGGCGCCGGTCCGATGGCCGAGGCCCTGCGCTTGCTCATGTCCATCCGGGCGAATGCCAACGTGACCGTTATATGCGGCAGGAACGTGCATGCGCACCGTGCCTGCCGGCGGGTGGCCGAGGCGCTGCCGACACACGAGAAGTCCCGTCTGCTTGTGCTCGGCTACGTAGATCAAGAGGTCTTCGCCGCCCACCTGGCCGGGGCCGACCTGCTCGTTGGGAAGCCGGGAGGGCTAACGATGGCAGAGTGCCTCGCTGTCGGGACGCCGATGGTGGTCTATGCGCCGTTGCTCATTCCCGGTCAGGAGGACGGTAACGCGCGGTTCGTACAAGAGGCCAAATGCGGCGTCGTGGCTGCGGCCCCGGAAGCCCTGCGGCGCAAGGTCGAGGAGATCCTGGCATCGCCGGACGAGCTCACGCGGATGCGAAACGCCGCCCAAGCCCTGGGGCGCCCCTATGCCGCCCAGACGATTGCCGACAGGGTACTGGGATTCGGGGCACCGGCAACCTGAAACACGCCCGGCGGGGACGCTGAACAGCGATCCCCGCCGGGCGATGTCGTGCGCTACCGCGATCCTTCCGGCGCTGACTGCTCACGCCGGAGGAGCACTGCGATCGAACCTGACCTCAGATCGTCAGTCGAGATCCCAGATGTAGGTCGTTCGGTCTATGATCTGAACTGAACCGTAGGCCGTGGTAGGCGTCCAGTTGGTGCCTGCTGCAAGAGCGCCCGGCTTCAGATGCTTCGAATGTCCGTCCAGGAAGCCCACATTGCCGCCGTCGCTGTGGCGCGGCAGGAAGAAGCCCATCTCCGTCCGGCCTATCATGGCGAACCAGACACCGCCGTTGGGCTGGCCCCAGTCGCCATAGGTGCACACATCGTTGGCCCTGAGGCCGCCGGGGGCATACACAACGTGCGAACCGACGTTGTAGTCGGTACCGATCTGGCCGGTCTCGGTGATCATCACCGTCTCAGCGGGCTTCGAGGCGGCAGCGACGGGCTGCGGGGGACCGAACGCGTTGCCGTTGACCATGATATTGCCGCAGCCGTAGTTGGCGCGGTTCAGGTAGGTCGCATTGAAACCGTACTGGGTGAAGTACCTCCACCAGGTCCAGTTTCGATTGGCGGAGACGTTGAGTGTCGCCGGCAGGCGCTTGCTTCCGCCCGAGGGACAGAACATCAGGTCCCAGTTCTTGATGTAGGGTTGAACCCGGTCGGTCCAGGAACCCAGGGTGTTCAGGTCGTACACCAACGGGACGACTTCGTCATAGTCTTGAACATACATCAGGACGCTCAAGCCGATTTGCTTGGAGTTGGCAAGGCAGGAGGTCTGCCGGGCCTTCTCGCGCGCTTGAGCGAACACGGGGAACAGGATTGCGGCCAGGATCGCGATTATCGCGATCACTACGAGCAGTTCGATCAAGGTAAATCCCGATCGTTCACGATGGTTCATCAGTTGCTCCTCCCTCCGAGAAAAGGACTTGCGGCCTGGCGCAACTACACCACGATCCGTCTTGCGGCCAAGAGCCGGCAATACCGGTACATGCCGCACATCGCTTCGACGCAGACCCGCACCGCCCTATCACTGCGGCGTTAGGACTATCTACGCGAGGCAATGACAACTTCGGTTACTATCTAGACTACAACACCCTCGCCTGCTTGTCAAGTAGATAATCCACGCTTAACCGATCTGAGCAGAAATAGAACACTTCAGACCCAGCCACGGACCCGGTACAGCCCCCACCGGATCTGCTCATACAACCACCAACGCAATACGGCCAGACGCTCACGGACGCTCCGAGGATCGCTCGGAGCGAACTCCCGTTCGGGACATGGCCGCGACACGACTTTGACACCGACCCTCTCGAATGAGGCCGCAGCTCTGGCGCTGTGGCAGGGCGAGGTCACCAATATCACCTTGCTCCACCCGTGCACACGCGCGAGATCGGCACATCCGACCGCCTCATCCCGCGTGCTGTAGACCGGGCCGACAACCTGAATCTCTGGACGACCGCACAGCCGGGCAAGTTCCGCCACATCGCTCACAGGCTTTGGGAAATCTCCGCCGACCTCGGTGCGCACCAGTGTCGGCGCCCAGCCATCGTGGACCAGACGCATGGCCTCAACAATGCGAGCGAACCCGTAGTCGTCAAGTCTCCGCTCGCGAGTTGTCGCAGATGAAAGAACAACCACGGCATCGGCCTTCTCGATCGGGTCCTCGCGGATCAGGCTCCGGGCCGCCATGGGCAGGATCGGCGTTGCGACTGCCGCGACAAACAGCAAGATGCCGATGCCTCCGGCGAGCCATACGAGCGGCCGCAGGCGGCTTGTGTACACGAATGCGCAGACCCCGCTGAACGCGAAGATGCCCCACCAGCGGTCAAACTCCAGCAGCGCCTTGGGGACGCTCGTAATGGTGAGCGACATCCAGGCCAGCGCGCCGAAGTAGAGCCCCAGGGCCAGGTCCTTGCGCATGTCTCGCCGAGATCCTCCCGACGATTTCCTCTCTTGCCTCAACGGTGACCTCCGAACCAACAGGCACGCTGCGGGGGCAGTCGCCCCGTAGCGGGCGACGCCGACCGATGGCCATGGCTGCCGGCCACGGCCCGACGGTCGGCGTTACGATCCTTGAGAACGGGTATCTCTACTCGGCAGGCTTGCCGGCAGCCCTCCGCATATCCGCGGCTTTCTCCTTGATCTTGGTCAGGTCCTGGACCATTTCGCTCCAACCGTACCAGAGCGCGTAGTCGGGATTCGCGTGGAACGTTCCCTGGAACGCGCGCATCCGGTGCTCAAGGAACATCTTGAAAAGAATCTGCTCAATCTCGGTGGTCGCATCGTGGAACGCCAGGAGGTCAGGGAACGCATGCGCATAGTTCTCGGGCTTCTTGATCGTTCCGTCCTTGTAGAGACCGGCCACAATCCGGATGCCCTGAGCCATGAGCTTGTCGGCCTCGCGGATCATGTCGTCGCCCTTCTTGAGCTCACCGGCGGCGAACTTCCTCGAATGGCACTTGCTGCATACACCGATCATCTCGTCGCGCTTTGCTTGCCATGATTCCTGCGTGAGCTTGGCGACATTCGCCGCCTTGACAACGTCGAGTCGCGGTGTCGGATTGCCGGCGGGATCCAATACGCCGAGGCCTTGCAGCACCGTTGCGCGGTCGGCGGCCCACTTCTGATCCTCAGGCATGGGGAGCCGCACGGCAAGGAAGCCCCAGGCGGTTTCGTTCGTATGGTTGCCGTCGGGCATATGACACGTTTGGCAGGTCGGCGCCGCGACACCCTGGTGCAGCGTCTTGTTCTGCTTCAGCAGGTGGCGCACACCGTGCTTGGATGCGGAGTACATCTCCCACTGTGCGTGATCGAAGCCCATGTGGCATGTCCGACATGCCTGGGGCTGGCGGGCTTCAACGACGGAGAAGGTATGGCGCGTGTGGCAAGAATCGCACGATGCGCGGCCATAGCCCTGCCCGTCTTCCTTGAGCTGCTTGATTTCCTCTTCGGTCTTGAGGCCGATCTTGTGGCATCCCCCACAGCCCTTCATGCCTTCCGTCAGGGCCATGGGCTGGTAGTGCATTGTCGGCATGGCCTTCATGGCAGCCCAGGCAAGAGCATGCTTGCCCTTCTTGAACTCCGCGACGCGTTCAGCATGGCACTGGGCGCATGTGTCCGGCGTCGGTATCCTGGCCTTTTCCACGTTCGATGGCCCGTTGTGCTCGGAGCCGTGGCAGGTCGAGCAGCCGACCATGACTTGCCGATGCTTGCTCAGGGTGTAGTCCTGAACGATGCCGGGCGTCGTCATTTTGTGGCAGTTGACGCACATCGCGTCTGGCATCGGCTTCGGTTTGGGTTGCGTCGGCTTGGTCTGGGCTGCGCCGACCCCTGCGGCAACGGCCAGAAGCGCCACAAAGGCCGTCGCACCGAAGACGGCATAGATGCCCAATAGCAGTCCCTTACGCATAAGGTTGCCTCCCCGGATGCTGCGCTTGGGTGGTCGGGCGCGCAGCTATGGCATCATGTTCCGCAACCGGATCGGGTTTTCCTGCCTTGCAGGGATACGATTGGGAAGATAGTTGCGCGAGCGGTCGCCGGCCGGCGGCCGGATATGGGTGCCTGCCTAATAGTCCAGATTGGGAGGCGGCGCGCCGGTCCATATCCGGCGTCCCCTTTCGGCAAGCAGCTCGCGGATGCGCGGGAGATCGCGTCGGAACGAGTTCCATCTCCCGGGAGGAAGGATGGATTTCATCTCCCTCAGCGCCTGATCGCCGTGGCCGGCCAGTTCGGCCGCTCCATACCACTCGACCACCAATCTGGTCGAGAAAAACATGGTGTTTGTCCGCTTTTCCATGAGCGCATCGGCTCGGGCCTGTTCGGAGATACGCAGCAGTTCGGCGCTGTACAACTCGCGGGTGCGATCCACGAACCTCCCGTTGCGATAGCCATAGATGAAAGGCAGGCGCGGCGAGGCTCCGAAGCTGGAGTCGAAGAAAGCAAACACGTCGTCCACCGTCACCATTTCGAGCCTCTTGTCGCCGTCCAGGTCCTTCGCCTCGCCGCACTCGCTGTTGCGTCCATAGAAGCCGCCCAGCAGCCGCGGAGACGATCCGAGACGCACGTAATAGCATGTGATACAGCAGTGTGCTCCACCGCTCCACGTGCTCACCAGCGCCTCGGGGTTGTCGTCACCATCGAGGTCATGCATGCCCTCGAGCCGAGGACCCCCAGCAACGTTGTCTACAATCAGGACCGGGCTGAGGTCGGGTCCCAGCACCGCGATGCCTGCCAATGGATTGCGGAGCGCATCCGGGCGCAAGGTGATGAAATGAGACCCGTCAACCACCTCGCGACGGACGAGAGCCCATCCCGTGCCGAGCCTTTGATCGAGCGCACGGCAGATATCGCTGCCAAGCATCCGCCTACCTCTAATCTGAGCCTTGCGAATGACCTCCTCACTCAAGTGGTCGAGCTCCTCCCGGGCCACAAGATCACGATGGGAAACGTATTTGGAGCAGCAGCCCGGGTCGTCATCAAACGAGGTGCTGGAGTTGGGCGCAGTCCGGGTTCGCGGGCCACAGGAGCACGTCAGGGCAAGCAGGGAAACGCACAGGATGACGGCTCGTGCGGGCATGTGTCGAATCGAATACATCGTCTTAGCTCTCCTGATTCTCGGTTGGCAGCAGGTGTCCTGTGCCGACGCCCCACGGTGCATTGCCTTCGTTCCCTGAACCGATGCCAGGGCATCGCCGACGGGCCGCACGAGCATCGGTACGAACTCAGCGCCGAGTCAGGGTGATCCGCGCAGTATGGATAACGTCCCCCTTCGCATCAAGGCTTTCGGCCGTGACGGTATACGTATCAGGGCGGATGAGCATGCCTCCGGTTTCGATGGAATCCGTTGACCATATGCCCCTGGAATCTGCCTTCACCACTCCGCTGAAGAGCCGGCCCTTGACGGGCAGGAATGCAACGCGGCTCTCGTAGTCCACGGTCACGCGAACTTCGGTGCCGGGCGTTGCCTCGCCCGAAATGACAAGGGGGCTGGGAGCCCTGGACTTGTCTGCCGGCGCTGTTATGCGGAAGGCGCGCTGCTTGGCAACGACGGTCACCGGGTCCGTCGCGAAGAGGACCTGTCCCTGGTCGTCGTCCATGTAGACCCGAGCGCTCACCGAGTACTCGCCCGCAGCATCCTCTGCTGCGATCGTATAGGTCGCGCGATACTCGTCTGCCGCGGCGTCTCTTGTCATGCTTCGACTGACGAGCTTGTTGCCGAGATACCACTCGATCTTCTGGGGATTCGACGGGATTCTGGCGGCGATGGTCAGTTTCTGGCCGGCCACGAGCGGCTTCGACGCGTCATGCCTGACGTAACGCACCCCGGTTCCCGGTGCGTCGGCCACAACGATGGACCACTGGGCCGCAGCGGCGTTACCGGCCAGGTCCGATATGCCGATCTCGATGGTCGCGTTGCCAAGCGCAAGGTTGTTCGACCGGTAGCGCACCCTTGCGTCGGTCACCGTGGCCTGCTTGGTCACGTTTCTGCCGTTCACACGGATTCGCACGGATGCGGCATCCACGCCGCTGCCGCCGGGATCGGAATAGGCCGCCTCCACGGTCGGGTTTCGGTCCAGGACACGCGAAGCGTCGCCCGGTATCAGCGCGTCGAAGCTCGGAGGGCGAGTGTCAATCGTAACCGGTGTTGGGCTCTTCACGGGTGTCGTGTCTTTGCCGTCCACCCGCATGACCGCGACGATGGGCACTGCAGTGACGTTGGTGTTGGCACCGATCGTAACCTCGCGCGTGTAGGAGCCCGGTGCCGTCTCGGTAAGCCGCAGATTACGAAGGACATCACCGACGCTGGCCGTCACCCGTTCGGCATTCGGTGTGCCCGTGACCTGGATCGTCAGCTTTTCTCCGGCCTTAAGCGGCTTGGTGTAGCCAACGGCCGCCACGGTCAGGATGTGCTGGGCATCGCCCGCCGGCTTGGGCCGTGTCTGGGCGACGCTCTCGGGAATGGTAATCCGCCACACATTGGTCGTGTCGGGCGTAAGATCGAGGGTAACAGGGGTACCCTTCACGACTTGGGCCAGTGGTGCGTCCTTGCCGTCGGGATGCACTACGCGGATGTCGGGCTGCAACTGGTACAGCGTCCCATCTTCGAGGAGCAGCCGGTTGTTGGCGATGGCCGCAGCGACGCCTTTGACGAGTGCGTATCTGGCCTCGACCTTCGAGGCTTTGCCCGAAGCGTCGCGCACGATGTTCACCTTGTCGCCCAACTCGAGGGAGGCAAACGTGGCCGGTTGGGGCGTTCCATCAATGTTGGCTCGGGTGACGACCGCTCCAGAGGCTATCTCCACCAGTGTTGTCTCGCCTTTGGCATTCCGGATCACCAGGGCAGTCACCCCTGTGGTCACTTTGGTGACGATAACCCCTTCGAGAGCGCCGGTTTGGGGAACGGGTGCAGGCTCCGTGCGAGCGCCGGTCTCCGAAGGCTCGGCCGTGTCGGTCTTGAGCGGTGCGATGGTGATGGCGGCTGTGCGGACCGCCCCCAGCCACTTGACCTCCCCGCCGAACGCTTCGGCCGGAAATCGGAGCGGGACGTAGGTGGTCCCGTCCATCAGAGCAGGCGGCGCAGAGAGCCTCACCTCCTGGCCGTTGACGATCGCCACGGGACGCTTGATCCATAGCTGGACAACCGTCGCACCTCGCTTTGCCTCGATCTGCTGGGCAGCCGGAAACCACTTCACTTCGGCCTGCAGAGCCTCGAAGACGGCGCGCATGGGCAGAAACAGAGAGCCCCCGACCTCGCGAACCGGCGCCTTCAGGAGCACACCATTGACGACGACGTGGGGACCCGGAGTCTGATAAACTTCTGCCGGCAGCGCCACATTGTCCTGCGCCATCACCGACGCGCAGAAAAGCGCCGGCACAGCAAGCACCAAGCCGTAACGCATGATTAATCTCCTGGTCGGATACGCAGGCATATGCAATGTGCGGATCACAGGTGATAGTTCGACGCCTGTATTCGAACTCCTGTTCTGCGACGGCAACGCCATGGTGCCCGCCAATGAAAGCGGCGACACATGGACGTTCCGCAGCCACTGCATCGCCACGCTTCGCACTGACGGCCGCGGACCGGTCACGTAAGGGCGCACCCGCGACATAGCGGAAACCGGTATGCAGCTTCCTGCCGCATGGTGTGATGCATTTCGCATCGCAGTGGGACTCGACATCGCGCGCAAGTACCGGAAGCCAATGGACGTCCTGGACCTGCTCGATTTCACTGATGGCGTCAAGGCCGGTCGGATGGTTCATGAACGGGCAACGCAGATCGCCATTCAGCACGGCGCTTCGGCGCTCTATTACTGCTGCTGGAATGGCGCCAAGGACTTCAACTTCCATCCGGATTGGCCCCTTTCGGAACTCGAAGCCATGGCAGGCGGCGCCGTCCATCAACTGGAGCGGTCACATGATCTCGACGTGGTTCCCGACGGCGCCATCATCCTGCCGATCATGCCCGGCGTTCCGGGCACTGAAGACCAACGGGGCCGCGCCGCAGCCTCGTTTATGGGCTGGTACAGGCTCCTTCAGGCCATGCACCGTACGGTGGATGTGGTAACCTTCTGCGAGATCGAGCATGGCCGCGGCCTGCGCTGCAAGTGGGTGCTCTTGCCCTCGGCCGAGATCGCGAGCCGCAAGGCCATGGAGTCCCTCGGTCGTCTTCGGGATTCAACCAGACTGATCGTCGCAGGCGAAGGACCTCGTGAGGACGAGCGCGGCAACCGATTCGCGAATCCCCTGCCGTTCGCAATGCGCATTCAGGATTACGGCCGGATTTACGCGGGCACGCTGAAACTGGATGCCGCTGCCGGCGACACGCCGCCGATGGTGATGTGGCGCAAACAGACTGTCGAGCATGACGCGATCCTTGAGCAGGCCCGGAATACAGTCGAGGGTCTCTTGCCGCTCGACGCAGGCAATGCCCGGCTCATCGGGGCGCCACATACGGTAACCTGTGTCACAAAGCGGGGGCGCGGGCGCATCGTTGTGCATCTCGTCAATCTCGACGATAGCCCGGCTGAAGGCATCGCCGTGTCCGTGCCTGGCCTGGTCGGCCGGAATCCTGGCGTCATCTGCGACGGTCGTCGCGTTGAGGCCGAGTTGTCGTCCGACCGCCCGGAGTCTGTTCGCGTACCTCCGTTTCGCATGAGCTGCCTCTTGACGGCGTCAGTGAGGCGAGCGCGTCCCACTGCCGATCCATCCAAATAAAGGAGCTGCAATCCGTGCATTCCGAAACCGTCGTGCTGGAAGGCCATATCGTCGATTCCCTTACGCTCTCGCGCGTGCTGGATACCGTTCTGATGCTGGATGGGGCCTATGAGGTGAGCGGCTTCCGCATGGGCCGAACCAAAGAGGAACCCAGCCGAGCCGAGATCATCGTATCGGCTCCCGACGGTCCAACGCTCGATCGTATCCTCCACGATATCGGACAGCTTGGCGCGGTTCGGCGCGAGCAGATGCCGGCAGCAACGGCCCCTGCCCCGCGCGATGGCGTTTTTCCGGATGGCTTCTACTCGACGACCAACCTCGAGACCGACGTCTTCGCGGACGGCCGATGGGTGCCGGTGCAGAACATCGAAATGGACTGCGGCATCGTCCTGGATTGGATAGCCGGTTCTCCGACGGCGGCGTGCGTGCCCATTGGCCGGATCAAGCAGGGCGACATGGTGGTCGTCGGCGACACGGGAGTGCGGGTCAGGCCGCTTCCCCGCGTCGAACCGAGCAGCGCGTTCCACTTCATGGGAAGCGGCGTCTCATCCGAGCGCCGCAAGGAAATCGTCGTTGCAGCGGTGGCCCGTGCGATGCGCGAGACGCGCCAAGCGGGTCGAGGCATTCTCATCGTCGGCGGACCCGCCATCGTGCACACCGGCGCCGGCGTGTACCTCGAGGCGCTGGTCCGTGCCGGATGGGTTGACGTGATCTTCGCAGGCAACGCGCTGGCCACGCACGATATCGAGAACGCCCTGTACGGGACGTCGCTCGGCGTTGACCTGCGCACCGGGCTGGCGGTAGCGCACGGCCATGAGCATCACCTCCGCGCCATCAACACGATCCGCAAGTGCGGGGGCATCGCTGAGGCGGTTCGCCAGGGCATCCTGAAATCGGGTGTGATGCATGCGTGCGTTCAGAAGGGCGTCAAGACGATCCTCGCGGGGAGCATTCGGGATGACGGCCCATTGCCGGAGGTCATCACCGATACGGTGGAGGCGCAAGAGGCCATGCGCGAGGCTGTGCGCGGCATCGGCATGGCCATCATGGTCGCTACGACGCTGCATTCGGTCGCAACGGGCAACCTGCTGCCGGCCACGGTGACCACGATCTGCGTGGACAGCGCTGCCGACACCGTGATCAAGCTGATGGATCGGGGAACGCACCAGGCATTCGGGCTTGTCACCGATTGCGAGTTCTTCCTGAAGGAGCTTGCGACCCAACTGGAGGCGTAGGCACCGAACCCGCCCTCACCCAACCTCTACCGCGCGCCACACTCGGTGGATGGCAAAGG
>DYKI01000047.1 GCA_020722705.1 Chthonomonas calidirosea
CTGAAGGCTGAAGGCTGAAGGCTGAAGGCTGAAGGCTGAAGGCTGAAGGCTGAAATGACGGATCGTACGGATGGGACGGCTCGGTGGGAGCCGATGCCGGCAAGGCGAGCACGCGAGTATGGAAGGGGATGCGAGTGGATCAACTGCGCATAGGGATGATAGCCGTCGGCGGTCGAGGCGGACTCTGGAAGCACTGGCACAGGCCCAACGACGGGCGTTCGATCGTCGTGGCCGGGGCGGATGTCAGCAACGAGGCACTGGATAAGTTCAGGCGCGACCACGGGGGAGCCCCATACACCACCGAGGACTATCGGGAGATGCTGGAGCGCGACGATGTTGACGCGGTCGCCGTCTGCTCTCCCGACTTCTGCCACGAAGAGCACGCACTTGCGGTTCTCAATGCAGGCAAGCACCTGTTCTTGGAGAAGCCCATGGCCATCACGGTCGAGGGATGTGATCGTGTGCTGGCCGCGTGGAAGGCGTCGGGCAAGCGCATGATGATCGGCTTCAACATGCGGTATATGAACATCTTCCGCGTGATGAAGGAGATCGTGGACAGCGGCGCGATCGGGGAGATTCGCGCCGTATGGGTGCGCCACTTCGTCGGGCATGGCGGCGACTTCTACTACCATGACTGGCATGCAACGCGAGCGAACGCAACCAGCCTTCTCCTGCAGAAGGGCTCACATGATCTGGATATGATCCACTGGATCAGCGGTGCCTATACCGAGAAGGTGGCGGGATTTGGCGGACTGGACTACTTCGGCGGAACACGACCGAACGAGCTGACGTGCGACGCGTGCCCGGATGTCGGCACGTGCGTAGAGGCGCAGCCCCGGAGCTCGCGCCGTCAGTGCGCGTTCCGGGAGGAGGTGGACGTCGAGGACAATCAGGTGCTTATCATGGAACTCGAGGGTGGAATCAAGGCCTCTTACCTGCAGTGCCACTTCACGCCGGACTACCATCGGAACTATGTGTTCATCGGTACGGAGGGGCGCCTCGAGAACTCCGAGCCCGATATGCGCGTTTGGGTGAAGACGCGGCGCTCCAACACGTACCGCGAACTTGCCGACCGGGAGTACATCATAAAGCCGGCTGCAGGCGGGCACGGTGGCGCCGATCCGGTCATCTGCCAGGACTTCGTTGACATGGTGATGGACGGCAAGGAACCGATTGCGACGCCGATCGCCGGGCGCATGAGCGTGGCCGCGGGGTGCGCCGGGGCGTGGTCTATCCGAAATGGGGGCACCCCGTGCCGCGTGGAGCCCATTCGATGGTAAAGGTTCCTCAGTGGGGCCGGGGCCTCGTGATGGGAGGTGCTTGGGCCCTATGAAACGCGTCCTTTTCCTTGCCCCACCTTCCTTCGAGGGCTTCGATGGAGGGGCAGGTTCGCGGTATCAGGCGCGCCGGGAGATCACCTCGTTCTGGTATCCGACCTGGCTCGCCCAGCCGGCAGCGCTCGTTCCAGGCAGTCGGCTTGTTGATGCGCCCCCGCATGGAATGACCGTGTCTGAGGTCCTCTCAATGTGTTCGGCCTACGACATGATCATCATGCACACGAGCACTCCGTCGCTGGCCAACGACATCCGATGCGCTGAGGCGATCAAAGCGGAGCACCCCTCGATTGAGATCGGGTTCATCGGCGCGCATCCGGCCGTCTTGCCCGAGGAGACCCTGCTGGCCAGTCCTGCGCTCGACTTCGTATGCAGGGCCGAGTTCGATCTGACATGCCTGGAGTTGGCACAGGGCCGCCCGTATGTGGAAATCGCCGGCCTGAGCTACAGACAATCCGACGGCTCGATCCGGCACAATCCCGACCGAGAGCCCGTGATGGACTGGGACACGATGCCGAGCGTGCTGCCCATCTACCGGCGCGATCTCGATATCCGGCGCTACTCGATCGGTTACCTGCTGCATCCGTACATCAGCTTCTATACCGGGCGTGGGTGCACGGCCAAGTGCACGTTCTGTCTGTGGCCACAAACGATCGGCGGCCATCGGTACCGCAGCAAGTCCCCTGAGAAGGTGATTGCCGAGCTTGAGGAGGGGCGCGCCCTCTTTCCTGAGGTTCGGGAGTGGATGTTCGACGATGATACGTTCACCATAGACCGGCATCGTGCCGTCGCAGTGGCACAGGGCATCCGAAAACTGGGGCTCACCTGGTCGTGCAACGCTCGGGCACACGTGGACTACGACACCCTGCGGACGCTGAAGGAGTGCGGCCTGCGTTTGCTGCTCGTCGGATTCGAGAGCGGAAATCAGGTGATCCTCGACCGCATTCGCAAGGGCCTGAAACTGGACATGGCGCGCGAGTTCATGGCCAACTGCCGCAAGCTGGGCATCAAAGTGCATGGGACGTTCATCATCGGACTGCCGATCGAAACGCAGGAAACCATCGAGGAGACCATTCGCTTTGCTCAGGAGCTGGATCCGCACACTATCCAGGTGTCTATCGCGGCGCCCTATCCTGGCACGGAGCTCTACCGTCAGGCTGTTGACAATGGCTGGCTGGACCGAACCGCCCTCCTGACCGAGCGGGGCATTCAGGCCGCGCCGATGAGGTATCCCCATCTCACGCCTGAGGAGATGGAGGAGGCGGTCGAGCGGATGTACCGACGGTTCTATTTCCGCGCGAAGCCTATACTGAGGCTCGTGCGCGAGATGATCGGAGATCATCGGATGATCTACAGGCGCCTCAGAGAAGGTCGTGAGTTCTTTGAGTACCTCGCCGAGAGACGACGCCATCCGAAGCAACAAGGTGCGGGAGACAGGCCATGATCGGACCGCCACTGCCCGTGTATGACTGCCCACGGATATCGCCATCGGTGATGCCTGACGGAAGGCTCGACGAGGCCGTGTGGCGGACGGTGCCGGTTGCGTTTCTCGTGGATGCGACGGGTACGCAGCGACCGGTACCCCATACGGCGGTTCGGCTGTGCTGGGACGATTCGCATCTGTTCATCCGGTTCGAAAGCGAGGACACCGACATCTGGGGCACGTATACCGAGCGTGACGATCCCCTGTACGACGAGGAGGTCGTGGAGGTCTTTCTGTGTCCAACCGGGGATGCGCGGCACTACTTCGAGCTTGAAGTCAGCCCTCGCAACGTCGTGTTTGACGCCGCGATTCACAACCCCGATCGCGATCGGGCTACGATGGCGACGGATCTGTCGTGGGACTGCCTGGGACTCACCAGCCATGTAGAGGTGAGCGGCCAGGTGCATTCGCTCCCTCCCCGTCGGCGAGCAAACACCGGCACACACCGTGGCGGCTATCCGGTCTCTCCGGTGCCAAGCGGCGGTTCAGGAACGCCACAGAGCGCCAGCGAGCCATCGAGTCGCTGGACTGCCGAGGCGGCCATCCCGTTCGTGTCGCTCGGGCTTGACGGCCCACCCGACGTTGGAGCCGAGTGGCGCATGAACCTGTATCGCATTGACCGTGGCGACCGGAATGCCTTCTGTGCATGGTCGCCTACGCTCAAGCGCCCTGCCGACTTTCACGTGCCGGATCGGTTCGGGACGCTGCGGTTCGTTGGCGGCATCTCCGGGGTGAGCGCGGGCGACGGCTGGAGCCGGGAAGACGCCATGTCCTGGGCTGCGCGTGTCGGCTGGTTGGTCGGGTGCAACTTCATTCCGAGCACTGCCTGCAATCAGCTTGAGATGTGGCAGGCCGAGACGTTCGATCCGGTCACCATAGACCGTGAGCTTGGATGGGCGGGCTCGATCGGCATGAACGCGGCCAGAGTCTATCTGCACGATCTGTTGTGGGAAGCCGATCCCCGGGGCTTCATCGCCCGCATTCGGGAGTTCCTGAGGATCGCCGCAAGGCACAGGATCGGGATCGTATTCGTTCTGTTCGACGACTGCTGGAACTCGGACCCGAAGCTTGGTCCGCAAGAGCCGCCGGCGCCCGGTGTTCACAACTCGCGTTGGTTCCAGAGCCCGGGGGAGAGAGCCGCCAACGATGTGCTTTCGTGGCCACGCCTGAGACGGTACGTGCAGGGTGTTGTTGGTGCCCTGCGCTCTGATCGCCGCATCCTCATGTGGGACCTGTACAACGAGCCGGGCAACAGCGACCGGGGCAGCGCGTCACTGCCGCTGGTCAAGGCGGCCTTCGAGTGGGCGCGTGCAGCACGACCGAACCAGCCGCTGACGGCGGGGGTCTGGGCTGATCTGCCTGAACTGAATGAGCTGCAGTTGGCGCACTCGGATGTGGTCACCTTCCACAACTACAACGGTACAGAGGAGCTGATGTTCCATATCCGGTCGCTTCGCAAGCTTGGGAGGCCGCTCGTCTGCACCGAATGGATGGCTCGTCCGGGCAGTACGGTGGCAACGCATCTGCCGATCTTCAAGAAGGAGGGAGTCGGGTGCATGATGTGGGGCCTTGTCTCAGGCAAAACGCAGACGATCTACCCGTGGCGTTCACCGGGAGGCGGCCCCGAACCAAACCCGTGGTTCCATGACCTGTTCCGTCCGGACGGAACGCCTTACGATCCTGGCGAGACGGAACTGATACGACGCCTTAGCGACAGGGGACGCAAGCAGCATCGGACCTGAAGGCAGCGTCACGCCCGAGGCAGGCGTGACGCTGCCTTGCGGATCGGCTGTCGGCCAAGGCGGCCCAACCGCTTGAGGATGCGGTCTAGAGACGCCAGCCTCTTCTATAGGAGTGCCGGATGTACCGGTCCGCCTCTCTGCAGTTCGGACAGGTCATTCTCTTCCAGTCGTATTCAATCCGCTTCCCGACCCGGAACGCCACATTGCCGAGGAGGATGCTCTCCGTCATCGGCGCGGCATAGTCGAAGTTGCTCGCGGGTGTCCCGCCTTGTTTGCAGGCGGTGACC
Organism: Chthonomonas calidirosea; assembly: GCA_020722705.1. Taxonomy (GTDB): domain Bacteria; phylum Armatimonadota; class Chthonomonadetes; order Chthonomonadales; family CAJBBX01; genus JAAYVH01. Next base: position 4,847 of record DYKI01000047.1, read on the forward strand.
CATTCCTGATAGTGCCCGGGCGACCGGGGCAGATACGGTTTCGGCGGCTCGTAGTCGCGGAAGCGGCTTTCGGGCAAGAGCTTGGGGTCTGATCCGTGGGGCACCAAGAGTGTTCCTCGGTCACCGACAAACACAGACCCATTGAAGCCGGTATCAATCTTCGCCCCTTGCAGCACCTCGTCCGGAATCAGCTTGCCGCCGTCGTACCAGATCAGCTTGACGGGCGGCATGCCGCCACGTGCCGGAAACTCATAGCGTATGATGCTCCACTTGGGGGCGGAGTCGGGCAGCAGCGGTTCGCCTTCGGCTTCAACGGCTGTCGGGTACTGGAGCTTCAGCGCCCAGAACGCCCCGTCCATGAGATGGCACGCCATATCGCCGAGCGCCCCTGTGCCGAAGTCCCACCAACCCCTCCAGACGAACGGCAGGTAAGCCGGGTGATACGGACGCGAGCGTGCCGGGCCGAGCCAGAGGTCCCAGGCCAGAGTGTCGGGCGGGGGAGGCGTGTCGGTGGGCCTCTGAATGCCCTGAGGCCATATGGGCCTGTCGGTCATCACATGGACCTCGCGAATCGGGCCGACGACGCCGGACTCCACGATTTCGACCAGTCGTGTGTACGCCGGATGCGCTTGGGTGCCCATCTGGGTCACGACCTTCTCACGCCTCGCAGTCATCATGAGGCTGCGCGCCTCGGAGACCGTACGGGTAAGCGGCTTCTGGCAGTAGACATGCTTGCCCATCTTCATTGCCATCGAGGACGCGACGGCATGAACGTGGTCAGGGGTGCTGACGTGTACGGCGTCTATGCGCTTGCCTTCCTTGTCAAGCATGCGGCGGAAGTCCTGATAGTGGGGCACGTCAGGGAAGCGCTTGAATGCCTCTGCGGCTCGGACCGCATCTACGTCGCACAGGGCGACGATTCGGACCCCCTCGCACGAGGCGATGCTGTTGAGATCACTGGCGCCCATTCCGCCGCAGCCGATGGACGCAACGGCGAGCGCCTCGTTGGGCGACAGCGACGCGCGAGCCGGCGTTCCTGACCATACACCTCCGAGAGATGCGAGGCTGCCCGCAAGGGCGGCACGCTCAACGAACTCGCGACGGGTCATCTGATGGCTCATGGGTATCCCTCCACCACATCATTCTATGAGACGGTGCGAATCACCTCCCCGGGCCGGGCAGGCGTTGGCTTGCCGGAAAGCACAATCGGCAAGCCGTTGACCAGTACCGCTTCGATGCCGACGGGTGGAAGGCCCGGGCTTTCGTAGGCGGCTTGATCGGCGATGCGAGAAGCGTCGAAAAGCACGAGGTCGGCCTTGAAGCCCTTCGCGATGCGGCCACGGTCTTTGATGCCGAGGCGGTCGGCTGGAGCCGAGGTGACCTTCCGGATTGCCTCCGGCATGGTGACCAACCGGCGATCACGCGCGTAACGGCCCAGCCAGCGCGGGAACGTGCCCGCCACCCTTGGATGCCCGCCGCTGCGCAGGTGGAGGCCGTCGCTGCCGATTAGGGTCCTGTCCCATGACAGGATCGTCGCCAGGTCCTCTTCCTGCATGTGGTGGACGATGTAGCACACCTGCATCTGCTCCTCTTCGAGCAGAGTGCAGACCAACTCTCCCACCGAGGTGTTCTTCGCTGCCGCGATATCCGGGAACGGCATGCCGAGGTATGGGCGATTCTGGCCGCCGTTCACGGAAACAAGAACCATGCTGCCCCAGTACCGATCGAGTGCGTGCAGGTCGTCTATGATCCGCGATCGCGATGCCGGGTCGGCAAGCCTCGAAAGAGTCGCCTTCGGGCCGCCATCAAGCGCCCAAGCCGGCAGGATGGCGGGCAGTACCGTGGACCCGGCGGTGTACGGATACATGTCGCAGGCGATGTCCACTCCATCGCTGACCGCATCGGCCAGCAAGCCTATCGCAGCGCCTGACTTGCCTTCCGCCGACGGACCGGATGTCTGCAGATGTGACAGTTGGAAGCGTGCGCCCGAATCCCGAGCATAGGCAATGGTTTCGCGAGTGCTTGCGAGGAGGTCATTCCGATAGTCGCGCTGATGGACTGCGCAGAAGCCGGCGACCGATGCGAGAAAGGTCACCTCTGCATGATCTGCGAAACTCACGGGTGCGTATCCTGGGCCGGTGGACATGCCGATAGCGCCTTCGTCGAGGGCCTGCCTTAGCATGACCGCCATGCGAGCAACCTCGTCGGTCGTGGCGACGCGTCCTTCCATGCCCATTGTCGAAGCGCGAAGTGCCGCGTGCGGAACGAGATAGGCGACATTCGCTGCCGGGCGGGCGGTGTCGAGCGTGTCGAGATACTGGGCAACGGTGCGCCAGTCCCAGGTCACGCCGCTGTCGTGGGTGAACAGCCCGCCGAAAGCCGAGCGCATATCGGCCATGGCGCTGTCGGTGACGGGAGCGAACCCGATGCCGCAGTTGCTGAAGACCTCGGTGGTCACGCCCTGCCTGACCTTGTACTCGTGGTCAGGGGACGCGACCATCGCGATGTCCGCGTGAGCGTGGATGTCTATGAAGCCCGGCGTCAGCGTCAAGTTGTGCGCAGCGATTGCCGTGTCCGCTTCAATGTGCGGCAGCGAGCCGATCGCGGCGATCCGCCCGGCTTTGATGCCCACATCCGCGCGGAACGCGGGGGCTCCCGTTCCATCCAGGATCTGAGCCTGGGAGATGATGGTGTCGAACCGCGAGACGTGCTCGATCCGGTTAAGCCCACCATCCGAGCGGACCTCGGCCTGCATCAGGTGATGTGCGGCCCAGCGGCGATCGTGTCCGGCATGGCGTTGGCCCGGAACTGCTCGAAGTTCTCGGCAAAGAGGTTCGCCACATGCTGGGCGGTCTGATCGTAGACTCTCTTATCGTGCCAGGTGTCGCGCGGCCAGAGGACCCCGCGCGGAACACCGGGGCACTCCTCGGGCACCTCAATCCCGAAGAGGGGATCCTTGCGATGGCGTACCCCATTCAGCGCGCCGCTCAGTGCCGCCGAGATCATGGCACGCGTATGCTGGATCGTCATGCGATGGCCCACTCCGTGGGGTCCACCGGTCCAGCCGGTGTTGATGAGCCAGGTCTGCGCACGGTGCTCGGCGAGCCTCTCGCCAAGCATCTTGGAGTACACGGTGGGCATCAGCGGCAGGAATGGAGCGCCAAAGCAGGTGCTGAACGTTGCCGTGGGCTCCTGGACGCCTGCCTCGGTACCGGCGATCTTGGCGGTGTAGCCGGAGATGAAATGATAGCGTGCCTGCTCGGGCGTCAGGCGCGAGATCGGAGGGAGCACTCCGAACGCATCGCACGTGAGGAAGAAGACGTTGGACGGATGTCCTGCGACGCCTGGCCGCACCGAGTTCTCCACGAACGTCAACGGATACGCTGCCCTCGTGTTCTCGGTGAACGTGTCGTCGTCAAAGTCAAGCAGCCTCGTGGACAGATTGACCGCAACGTTTTCGAGGACCGCACCGAAACGGATCGCATTGTAGATCTGCGGCTCAGCCTGTTGCGACAGCCTGATGCACTTCGCATAGCAGCCGCCCTCGAAGTTGAAGATGCCGGTGTCGCTCCATCCATGCTCGTCGTCCCCGATCAGCATCCGATCCGGATCGGCGGAGAGGGTGGTCTTGCCGGTCCCGCTCAGGCCGAAGAAGAGCGCGACATCGCCGGCCTTGCCCATGTTTGCGGCGCAGTGCATGGAGAGGACCCCGCGAGCAGGGAGCAGGTAGTTCATGATCGTGAACACCGACTTCTTCATCTCGCCTGCGTATTCGGTTCCTCCGATGAGCACGATGCGCTTGGAGAAGTCCACACAGATGTACGCCTCGGACCTTGTGCCGTCCACCTCCGGGTCGGCGTGAAACCCGGGAACCGATACGATGACGAACTCCGGAACATGATCCTGTGTCTTGGTCCAGTCCGGCCTGACGAACAACTGACGGGCAAACAGGTTGTGCCATGCGTACTGGGTCACGACTCGGATCGGGATGCGGTAGCGTGGGTCGGCGCCGGCGTAGCAGTCCTGCACGTAGAGGCGTTTGTCCTGCATGTATGCAAGAGCGCGCCTGTAGAGGCTGTTGAAGCGCTCGGGAGCCATCGGCTGATTCACCGGCCCCCACCAGATGTCGTCTTCCAGATCCGGCGTTCGGACGACGTATTTATCCTTCGGGGAGCGGCCTGTGTGAAGCCCTGTGCGCACTACGAGCGCTCCGCCCGCTGCCAACAGGCCTTCCCGTTGTGAAAGTGCATTCTCTATGAGAGCAGCAGTGCCGAGATTCCAGTGCACGAAGAGCGCATCTTTTATTCCATGATTCTCCAGGCCGTAGTGGCTGGGATTGACGCCGAGGTTCTGCATGGGGCCCTCCAGTTCTATTGCGATGGGGATTCTACCTGACTGGAAGGACCACACCGGGGCATGACTGCTCGGGAGGAGCCTCGGCCCTGCCGCGATGCCGCGTTGCCGCCCGATCAGTGAACCAGGGCCAGTATCTCGTCGGGTGATGCAGTTCCTGTGGTTCCCAGTTTGTGGATCGTTACGCTGGCGCACAGATTGCCGATCTCGGCGGCCTGCTCGGGAGATGCTCCCGCGGCGAGCGACGATGCGATACCTGCGAAGACGCTGTCCCCCGCGCCGACGATGTCTATCTCGCCCCGAACTGGCAGGGCGGGCACGTGGACTGCGGTATCGGCGGTGCATGCCAGGATTCCGTCCGGCCCGAGCGTGATGAAGACGGGCTTTGTGTTGCGCCGGGCGAGGGCACACCCGATCGCTTGCGCCTGGTCCGGGTCGGCGTCCGCTCTGTCGCTCATCCCGATGGCAGCCGCAGCCTCATGGCGGTTCGGCTTCACGATCACGTTGCGAAACTCCGATATGCGTGTCCGGGAGTCGGCCATGACCAGGACCGTTTCGGTCGCGCTCAGGCGTCCAAGGTGTTCGCGCACGCGATCGGTGATCACGCCGCAGTTGCGCTCCTGCACTTGATCGGCCACCAGGATCGCGTCAACGTCTCGGTTGGTGATCATCTCTGTCAGTGAAGCTATGATGGCGTCCTCGACGTGGTGGGGGATCGGCTTCCGGTTCTTGATGTCAAGCCGTTCGATTTCGGTCTCGCCGGAGGGTGTCATCACCATCGGCTTTGTGTAGGTGGGGGTGAAGCGATCCGGCAGTCGCATCAAGAGTGAACACCCGACACCTCGGGACTCCAGGCCTTTGAGCAGGTCGTAACCCTCGCCATCCTCGCCGACCATCCCGACTGCTTCGATCGTGCCGACACCGAGGGCGCTCAGGTTGTTGGTTACCGTCCCAGCGGCTCCGGGGGAGCAGCGGATCTCGACGACTTGTCGGGCTTCGAGGCCCGTCTCGATGCTGATCTCAGACAGGGCGGGATCGAGAATGAGATACTTGTCGAGGAAGAAGTCGCCGACGACGGCGATACGGAGATCGCGGAACCTGTGCAGAAGCTCCTGTACCTGTCTCTTCGTCATGGATAACCTCATAAGCACTGGGGTAGGGGCCGCGCAAAGGGATCGGCGGGCGCGCCCCACCCCTGAATGGTTGTCAGGTGCGGTGGGCGCACCAGACGACTGCGTTCGCTAGGACGAGCCGGACATTCGGATCGAAGTACGTCGGGACCGTCTCGTGGCCGGGTCGGAAGTAGAACACTCGCGCCTTGCCGAGTCCCTCGCCGACGCCTCCGCCAGGTCCGGACGTGAACCCGTCGGTCTTGCCTGCTCCGACAGTCCAGCAGATGCCGCTCGGGAACGTTTTGCCATCGTGCGGGAAGTGCGATTGAAGAACGAGCGTCAACGGTGGCGGCACGTCGAACGGCGCACCGTACATCTCCTCATGGTTAAGGGTGAAGTCCGGCACTCCGGCCGCAATCGGGTGCCATGGCGCGCACACGCGGACCATCTCGGGTTCCATCGGATCAAGCTCGCGCCAACCGCCCTTCAGGTGGCCGGGAGCATTGAGGATCCGCTGAAACGGCTTCGAGTAGTGTGCCGAATGAAGCGCGATGAAGCCGGCCCCACCCTCGGTGACGCGCTTGACGACACGGGCGCACGTCTCATCAGAGACCTCGCCGTGCCTGGCATGGCCCCACCAGATAATGACGTCGGCCGCGTCGAGGGCGTCCTGAGCGCAGCCCTGTTGGGATTCATCCAGGTTCGCTGTCGCCACGCTCACCCGGCTCCCGAGCATCTGCTCAAGCCCCTGGGCCACTGCTCCATTGATGCTGGCGGGATAGACGCTCTTGGGAGCGTGCGCAGGCGCTTCGTCCCAGACGAGCACGCGGATTGGGGCATTGTCGGTCATTGTTGGTATCCTTTCGGAGATGCGGTGTGCTGTACCCAACTTCGACGGCCGCGTAGGTTCTCCTGCTCGATGGGAGGCCGATGCTGGTAACTGTCCGGCGCACCGGATGCGTGTCAGTGTGAGGCGAAGGAGTCCCTATGGGCGGATCGGCGTGTGTGCGTGTTGGGAGCGACGGACTGAGCTTGGACGAGTGCATCGGCCAGGTGATGTGTTTCGGCTGGTCAGGCACCGATCCTTCGACGCCCAATGACCATGCTGTCGAACTGGTTGATGAGATGCGGGTTGGCGGCGTCATCTTGCTCGGACGCAATGCGGAGCGACCCGAGACCACGCGAACGACGTTGGCTGAGCTTCAGCGGAGATCTGCGATCCCGTTGCTGGTGGCAGTTGACCAGGAGGGCGGACGGGTCAACCGGTTCGGGCCGCCCCTGACGGCCTTTCCCGGCAACATGGCTCTCGGGGCGTGCGGCGGCCCGGGCGAGGGCTTTGCCTACCAGCAGGCGCGCTGCCAGGCCCTTGAGCTGAGGGACATTGGAGTGAACTGGAATCTGGCGCCGGTCCTCGATGTCAACAGCAATCCCCTGAACCCGGTCATTGGCGTTCGGTCATACGGTGAAGATCCCGCCATTGTCGCCCGCCTCGGGACGGCAGCCATACGAGGGTTTCGTGACGGCGGAGTGCTTGCCTGCGCCAAGCACTTCCCCGGACATGGGAACACCGCGGTGGACACGCATCTCGGCCTGCCTACCGTCGCATCGTCTCGGCTTGAGCTGGAAGCGTTGGAACTGGTTCCGTTCAGAGCCGCCATTGCCGAGGGCGTGCCGGCGATCATGACCACGCACATCGTGTTCAGCGCCATTGACCCGTCACGTCCGGCGACACTGTCACGCGCTGTTCTCACCGACCTTCTGCGAGAGGACCTGCATTACAGCGGATTGGTGATCACCGACTGCCTTGAAATGGCTGCGATATCGGACACGATCGGGACGCCTGCCGGAGCGGTTGGAGCCATTGCCGCCGGAGCCGATATGGTCCTTGTCAGCCACACGCTCGACATACAGCGCGAAGTGATACGCGCCATGAGGAATGCGGTTTGGTCCGGTGTGATCTCCGAGGCGAGACTCCGGGAGGCAGCCGGCCGGGTTCTCTCAGCCAAGTCGCGGCTCAGTGCGCCCGTTCCGGACGAGCGTTCTCCGTCGCGCCAGTCCGACCATGCCGCGCTGGAGCTGGAGATCGCCAGATCGTCCATCACACTGATTCGGAACGCCGGGGGCATTCCGATAGCCCGAAGCCGGCGAGTCGCTGTGACTTCTTTCGACGATCTTGCCGATACGGTCTCCGCGCGCCTGAATGCCGCGGGGGTCCATGCACGATCGTTCGCACTGAAGACAGAACAGAGCGGCTCCGGCTGGGTCGAGACCCTCTCCAGACTCTCCGGTTTCGATGCGGTCGTGGTCTTAACCGCGTTCGGCCCGGAATCGGACGGTGTGGCTCGATCACGGGCAACGTCAGTCCGAGAAGTGGTGCGCGTCCTCGGAGATCGTGTCATCCTCGTTGCCGCCCGCGATCCCTACGACGTCTCTGCCATTCCTGAGGCAGGTACCGCCATCTGCACCTACGGTTCGCGTCCGTGTTCCATCCAGGCGCTCGCCGAGGTTCTGGCGGGTCGGTGGCCCGCTCAGGGACGCCTGCCGGTGTCGCTGCCGCCGGGACTAAGGGATATGGAGCTGCCACCGAATCAGCCAGGTCTCGACTGAGCGCGGAGGCAGAGATAGCCGGCGTGTCGTTCTCGCAGGAATCTGCCCTGTCTCAGTGGAGTCGGGCGCTTCTCCGTAGCGAGTGACGGAGCACGTGGCCTTGGCTCGTGCCGGGATTCCATAGGACGTTGCATTCCATGTGAACTGCCCGACGACGGGAGTGTCACTCACATTGGCGAACACCAGGAGCAGCTCGCGGTCTTGGAGGCGCGACCAGGCTCCGGTCAGAAGGGCCGAAGTGGTTACCCATGTTTCGCCGTACCAGGCCCAGTCCGCTCGCACCGATGGAATCTCGCCGGAAACGCTGGGGGGCCTGGCCATTTCGCCGGCATTGAAGAAGCGCACATTGGCATGGCGCGCATGCACGACCCTTCGGAGAAAGGCACCCGCAATCGGTTCGTCGGCAAGCGCAGGGCTGCACCAACCGATCTGCTCTCCGAAGACGAGCTGTTGGCCCATCTTCATGCACAGGGCATTGTCACGGGTCGTTGCACCCGCGGCATAGTTTCGACCGAAGTACTGGACAGCGCCGCCATAGACAGCCGGCAACATGGGCACCATGCCGTCGCCTTGCCAATCCCATGTGAGGTAACCGTCTATGCGGTTGGCATACGGTTCGGCAGCGCACTCGGTGGTGATCATGCAGTCGCGCGGAATGGAGCTCTGAATGGCATCGAGGAACGGCCAGTAACCGTCTTTAGTCCACCAGTGCCCTCCTCCCAGGGGATGACCATGCGTCGGGTCCATGCAGAGGACCGGCGCGGCAGCGGCAATCTGGTCAATGTAGACCCCTCGGGCGCCGACTTCATTCATGATGCGAAGGACCGTATCCCGGATGGTCGAGCGCCACAGGTCGGTTGTCGGGCACATGACGGCCAGTCTGACGGGGCTTCCGTCGGTCTCCTTGCTGCCGTATGTCTCGGTGAACGGCTTTCCGTCGGCGGTCTTTGTGGCGGCCGGGAGTGCGCGCGACGTAAACTCGAAATCCTCGCCGCCTCGGTCCCGGGTGTCCCAGAGACGGCCATTGATGTAGGGCATCACGTAGACGCCGTTGGCCTGGAGGTCGGCGACGGCGGCGGCGACCCCGGGTTTTGTGGGGAAGTAGTGAGGGTAGTCATTGTCGAATGGTATCTCGTGCCAGTTGTACCAGTGGAACCCGATCGGTACACCCAGGGCGCGCTGCATTCGCTTGACCTGCTCGACACAATCGGCCGGAGCCCCGCCCGTCTGAGCCCAGGCGCTCAGGTTGCGCATCCATTCGGGCGTGTCAGCACGACCGGAGCGAGAGAGCTTCGGCCACCAGTGCGCCTCCCTGGTGACCCAGTCTCGGTAGATGCGCGCTGCATCGAACCAGTCACCCGACAGCCGCTGCCAGACGGCCACACCGGGCCAGGTGAACGGCGTTCCGGCCCTGTGCATGTCAGGCGCGGGCACGTCAAAGGCCAGCAAAACGCCTGGATCGCCCGCCTCCCGGCGCTGGACAATGTGCTTGCTTGCGGCGTACGGATCATGGCATGCGTAATAGAGGCCCGTACGGCTTGCCCGTGAGTAAACCGCCATGAGCTGCATGGTGCACCAGCCGTTGGGATACAGCGAGCGCCGATCTATCGAGGTGTTGGCCTGCAGAAGGCTTTCCACGCCGGGACCGGTTGGATATATGACGCGGGCGTCGGGTCCGGGCGGTTCGATGCTGATCTGCGGAAATGCGACGCTCTGTACGGCGCATCGGCTGGCCGCGCATTCGACCTTGATGCTCCACAGATACGCCGATCGCTTGGGGTCACGGCGTGCCATGGCCGTGACCGACACGCCTGCAGCCCGCGGGTCGCTATGCTTCGACCACCGGAGCGTGAGACCGACCTTGGCGGACTCTGCCTTGATACTGGTCCAGCCATGGTCGGCCGTGATAGCGCATTCGCCTTCTGAGGCATGTTTGAGCGTCAACCGAAACAGGGGCGGCTGCCCGTGCGCGGCAAGCTCAACGGACCGAGCGATATCATACAGACTGCGCACAACGACTCCATCGGATGTGCGCTGGAGGGTCAGCGCCAGATCGCCGGCTCGATCCATCGTCCATCCGTCCGGCAACGCGGATCGCGATGTTCCGACGGTCCGGACCAGTCTGGCCGCCGAGCGCAGGTCTCCTTCCATCTCAAGCCGTTCGGCGACAGAAGCGATCGTGCGCGTGGAAGGGTTCGCCTGACGCCGCCCGATATCAGCCCGGAGAGCAGGCGTTGTCAGAGCCATCACTGCGGCATTGGGACGCTCTGCGGCTGCGCGGATCGTGGCAACCGGATTCACCTCCGATCCGATCCAGATCCAGGCGCTCAGGCGTCGGTGCTCCGATGCCCATTTGGACCAGGAGCCATGGATGTAGGTGCCGTAGTCGCCCCTGCCGTCGTAGAACAGCACCGGTTGGCCGATGATCCCAATCGCCTCGCGACCGGCGACGAGACAGCCCCATGACGGCGTCATCCAACCGCGTTTGTCGGCCCGGAAGTCGCCTGCCTGGTCAGGCGCTCCGCCCGCCCACTGCGTGAAGCGTGCATCGGGGAAGTTGAGTTCCAGGTGGTGCAGCTCGTCCCACGCAGTCGGGTGGTCTTGCTGCGCGAACGACTGGACAAACGCCTGGTGGTGACCCGCAGGTATGTACCAGTCGTAGGTTGCGCGGGCATTGCCTGGAGCCTGCCTGCCCTGTGCATCGCAATATCGTGCATGCGCCCTTACCACAGTAAGCTCGGCTGACGACCACAGCACCCGCATGTCGGGATTTGGATCGTATCTCAGCATCCAACTGCCGCGCGAAGCTCCATGAACCCGATCGTTCCATGCGAAACGATCGAATGCGGTCTCGGAGCCCGCGAACTTCACGCGGATCGGAAAGCCGCCACTGGCGCGCGCTGCGAACACGAGCGTGGCGGATGCCAATCTGGCCTGGAAGTCACCCGAGATGCGGATGGGTTCCTGATGCCGGCCGAGGGTGGCGCGAACGTCCCCTGCCGCTGAGACGCCGGCGGTTATGAACACCGTCGCACCTCGGGCGCCACCAGCGCCGATTCCGACCGGGTCCGGCACCAACACAGCCGTTGTCCTGCCCGACGCAGGCATATCGAGTGTCAACGCGTGGGCAGCATCGGCATTGCTCCAGTTTGGCCCCAGGTCGGATGAGAGGACGACACGCCCGATGGCAGGGCCCGGTCCGCTCACCGACCGGAACCGTATCACCGCCTCTTCCACTTTGGATGTACCGTCGGACGTGCACGTCTTGGAAGCGCCGACCGGAGCGCCGACACAGCTTGCCGACATGAGGACGACGCCCATCACGATGTTGAGTGCCATGTTTGGACCCCTGAGGGCTGCTTGGTGTGGATACGAAGCCTCGCAACCAGGAGCATTCTATGCTGAAGCTCCGCCAGCGTCAAGCGGCGCGTTGACGCGTGAGACTGCCTCTGCTAGAATGGCACGGAAGGCAGCGAGAATATGCTCAAACGACGATTTGGCAAGACCGAACTCCATCCGACGGTGCTCACGTTTGGAGCAATGCGGATTCCGCCCAACCCCGATGAGGAGCCCGGAAGCGCTCGCGACCGGGCCATGGCCACTCTCCGGCGCGCACTGGATGTCGGGATCAATCACATCGAGACGGCAAGAGGATATGGCACCAGCGAAGAGCTGATTGGAGCCGCGATCAAGGAAGGCATCATACGCCGAGACGAGTTCATCCTGACCACCAAGATCACACCTGCGGATACGGCAGACGAGTTTCGAAGCGCACTTGACGACTCCCTGGCGCGGATGAAGGTTGCGTACATTGACAACCTCGACATCCATGGCATCAACACCCGAGAGCTTCTCGATGTGGCCGTCAACCCGCGCGGAACGATGCGCGCCGCGCGGAAGGCGATGGACGAGGGCATCGTCCGGCACCTCGGATTTGCGACCCATGCACCGCTCGAAGTAATCATGGACGCAATCAGCACAGACGAGTTCGAGTCGGTCAACCTGCACTACTACCTGATCAATCGGCGCAACCGGCCGGCTGTCGAGTTGGCTGCCTCCAAGGACATGGGCGTGTTCATCATCTCGCCCACCGACAAAGGTGGGCAGCTCTACAACCCGCCCGCGCGTCTGGCCGGAGTTTGCGCTCCCTATAGCCCGATCGAACTCAATCAGAGGTGGCTGCTTGCTCAACCCGGGGTCCACACACTGTCAGTCGGCGCTTCAAGGCCGGAGGAGTTCGATGCTCATCTGATAGGGGTCAGCCGGGACGGCGCGCTGAGTCCGGACGAAACGGAAGCTCTGGCCAAGCTGGATGGCGCAATGAAGGTCCTTGGGGACACCTACTGCAGCTTCTGTCACGAGTGCCTTCCGTGCCCTGAGGACGTTCACATCCCCGAAATACTCCGGCTGCGCAATCTTGCACTCGCGTACGACATGACCGAGTTCGGGCGGTACCGTTACGGCATGTTCGCGAGGCATGACGAGGCGACCGGTGAGCGTGTAGGCGGGGCGGCTCACTGGTTTCCGGGTACGCAGGGCGACTTCTGCACGCGGTGCAACGAGTGTCTGCCGCGGTGTCCGCTCAATCTCGCGATCCCGGATTTGCTGGCCGAGGCGCACGAGCTTCTTGCGGGACGCGCAGGCAAACGGCTATGGAAGTGAGGAGTGCCATGTCATTCATACTTACGCTGAGTTTCATCCGCGATCACGACAGGCAGTTGTTCGAGGAACGCGTTGTTCCCAAACTGCGTGGTACGGTGGTTGAGCCGCCCGAAGATGCGGAAGCCGAGGCGCAGGGCTACCACCGCCTTGCGGTCTCGGTGACGTCGCCATCTGCGGCCAGGGATGTCTGCCGTCACGCGCTTGGGTTTCTCTCCCATATCAAGAACGGGCGCATCATCTTCTCGTGGACCGGCGCTGACGGTTCTGCGCAGTTCGGAGACCTCAACGCCGGCGAAGGGCGTGATGCCGAACTGCTGGCAATGCGCATCGGCGCGGCCGCAAAGGCGGCATGCGATGCAGGGCGCGCTCCCGAGGAGACGCCGGCGACGAACGCCGACACCGCGGACGGCAGTGCAGAGGCTACTGAGACGGAGACGTGACGCGCGGTGGCAGGCGGGGGACAGGCAGTTCGCAGCCCCGAATCTGCCTGAATGGATGCCGTGCCTCTGTACTGGCGAGCACGCTGCGCGGTTGGCACAGAAGCGCATTGGGGCCGAGCAGGCTCTACGGCAATCGGGGCATGCAGGTGATCTGACTCACGTCATGACGGTCATTCTGGAGCCCGGCTGAGGATCATTGCCGAGGGCCGACGCCAGGCCCGCTCTGACCGTTGCCAAGGCCCAGACGTTCCGCGAGGTCCCGATAGGCTCGACTTGCCCAGGCGTCGCCGCGGGTGTTGCGGACCCCAGTCCTCAGCACCTGTCTCGCTCTGACGATCTCGCGGCGATCGAGGAGGCTCCGAGCCCAGAGCAGGTAGGGCAGCGCCACGCGTGGTTCCGAGTCTATGGCGGCCAGGTATGCCGCATCTGCGTCCGCCGTTGCATTGCTCCTGTCGGCGATGACCGCCCTGGCCAGCAGTACCAGTCCGCGCTCCAGTGGCCTGGCGTTGCGAGATCGCGGAGCTGTACGGTCCATTGACTGTCGCGCGCCCTTCAGATCACCGGATAGAGCGCGCGTAATCGCGTGCATGGCGAGCGCTCCGAGGTCATCCGGAGCCAAACGGAGCGCCGTCGCCGTGCTCATGGAAGCGGCATTGAGGTCGCCCGCAAGCAGTTCGCGGTATCCCGCCGGCATACCGACCGACCGAATATGAGCAGGAGGCGCAGGCGGCACCGTCACCGTTGGGTTCTGCGCCGGCGCGGGGACTATCGTTACCGTGCCGGCATCCAGCTCACGGCCGTCTTCGGGAACGACAACGATGCGGAGAGTTCCGGGTTGAGCGTTTTGCGGCACGACCGCCACAATCCCCTCATGGGACCAGTGCCGTACCGTCATCTGCATGCCGCCAAGAAAGGCGACCCCATCCGTTCCCAGGTTCCGACCACCGATCGGCACGGATTCGCCCGGAGCGTATCTGCCGCCTGCCACGGCAAAAGGAACTGCGTCCGCAGGCGCCGCCGCAGCAGGCGATGATGGACGATTGGTCGGCACCGGCGGAGTGGAGGGCGCTTCCTCTGTTCGGCCGGCGGCAACACGCACGCGATCGCGAAGCGCTGTGTGGGGCAGGAGGCCGGCCAGGTAGGGGATCGTGCTGCGTGGCTGCAAACGAACCGACAGGGGGGCATTCCGCATCCAATCCTCGGTGACGACGGCCAGCGTTTCGCGTTCGGCGCCAAGGGTCTTCGACAGGCGCATGGCAGCCTCGGTCATCGGAGCGCCCGAGAGCCACCGCGCTTCGGTGGTGCGGTTTGGCTTGAACGTACGGACACCAACAACAGGGCCTCCGGCATCTACCTGAACCATGACCCTGACGTCTTCCAGCCCTTTGCCGATGAGCAGGAACACGCCATCGCTGTCCGTAGTCAACGCCGGCAGCGCAGCCTGGATGCCTTGTGCGCGCCCGTAATCGAATGCGTAGACGGCGATGTGTGCCAGTGCGATCAGCGAAATGGCCAGGATGGCTGCGAGAGGCCTGGAGTTGCGCACCAGACCGGAAACACAGGCGCGGTTGGCCGAGAGCGTGTCCGACGCATCAGCGATGATCGAAAGCACCTCGATCGGCTCAGGCATCGGTTTGCCCGGTTTGCGCCTGGCCGGCTCGCACCGCAGCTTCATGATGGGGCGGATCTGGACGTACACATCTCGTGTGATGCAGATGCCGCCCGGCTGGGCCGTGTCATACACGCGCTGGGCGATATTCACTGCGTTGCCGAAGAGATCACCGTCCTCTTCAACGACATCACCGACGTGAACACCAACGCGGGCCTGCAGCTTCTCGTCTGTTCCGAGACGACCGCCTAGATCGGCCATCTGGCGCTGCATGCTCAGGGCCGCGCTGACGGCATCCACAGCGCTGGTGAACTCCAGCATGGCCGCATCGCCGATCATCTTCACGACGCGTCCGGAGTGGGATGCCGCGACAGACTTGGCCAGGTTCTCGAACTGCCTGCGCCGCTCAAGCCCCCGAACTTCATCGTCGTTCATCTGACGCGTGTATCCGACAATGTCGGCGAACAGGATGGCGGCAAGCTTACGGCGTTGGCTCACCCGATGGGCTCCTTGGCGTGAACTGTGTCTGACAATCGGCCGAACTCAACGAGACTCAGGCTCTCCCCGCGACGTGTCGGCTCGATTCCTGCAGACGTCAGTAATGACGACGCGATTGAGCTGTCGGCAACGACGCCTGCGGCGGCAAGCGCATTGGCTATCGTCTTGCGACGGTATCCGAACGCCGCGCGGACCACCTTGCGGAACAGGTCCGGGTTCATTGGCCGTACCGGTGGCAGCGAGTGCGGCAGCAGGGTCACGATGGCGCTGCCGACATCGGGCGGCGGATAAAACAAGTGGGCCGGGACTGAACCTTCATGGATGACGCGAGTGTGAAACTGAGCGAAGACGGAGAGTGAGCTGTAGTCGCTCGAGCCTGGCGGAGCCGAGAGACGAGCGGCCACCTCGCGCTGGACGAGGAGTACGATGCGTTGTATCAAGTCGCAGTGGCCCAGCAGCCGATCGAGAATCGGCGATGTGATGTTATAGGGAATGTTGCCTGCGACGACTCCCTGCCTATCTCCGAATGCGTCCAGCAGCAGTCGTTGCGGATCGAGATCGAGAAAGTCCGCATAGACAACCCGAACCGAAGTGTGACCCCCGACGGTGCGTTCGAGGATTGGTCGAAACCCGAGATCAACCTCGACCGCCGTCACCTGCGAGGCCCGTGCCGCAAGGCGGCATGTCAGAGCGCCGAGACCGGCGCCTATTTCGAGAACGGGCGAGCCGGCGACTGGGAGCGCCAGTCGCGCGATGCGGTCGAGGACATTGCCGTCGGTCAGGAAGTGTTGTCCGAGCCGTTTGCGCGGACGCAGCCCGAACTCACGAAGAAGTTCGCGAACGACAGAAGGGGCAGCGGGATCCATGGTACCCATGTTCACGCCGCCCCTTCAGGCACTCACCGGCGAGAGGATGGTCAGTTCAGAATATGGACCCGGACCAAGCGCCGCCCAACGTTTCTTGCGCCGCGCGCCGTGTCGTGTCCGAGATCAATCCGGTTGCCCTTGATCGCGCCGCCGACATCAGCCGCAACAGCATATCCGTACCCCTCGATAAAGAGCTTGGTACCGATCGGTATGAACTTGGGATCCACCGCGACAACTCCGTGACCCACTTTGAGGCCGGTTGACGTGCGGTTTGAACCTCCGTTGGAGGCTGGATTCGGATCGTAGCCCGTAGCGATCATCGTGACCACACGCCGACCTCCGAAATATCCGCGGGCAGCGTAACGGCCTCGAGCGACGGTCTCCTTCGCCGCGCCAACATAGACCACTTCAGGCTTCGGCTCCCTGGTGATCTTTGAGCTTAGGACCCTGCGGGAGATCTCGATGTCGCCCCGATACACAACCTCGTAGACAACCGTCTTCTTGCCGTCAACGCCGGTTCTTACCGTCTTGGAGGTTCCGACCCTCAGGTCCGATGACTTGATGATGTGCTTGGTGAACCGGATAGGCTCAACGACCTCGAGTTTGCGCGTGACTAGCGGAGCCTCGAGAATCGGATCACCGTCGGCGACCGCACGAGTACCCATCGCCATCCAAACGGTGGCGAGCGTGCCGGCCACCGCAAGCGCCGACAAGGTGATGCAGCGGCGCGCCTTTTGTCTGTCCGTCATAGTTGCCGTCCTTTCCGTCCTATGCAGCTCGGACAAGGGGCATACGGTCGGATTACCATTTGAAACACCCAACCACAAACCCGCTCGCGTTCCTCTGGAACCCGACAGGGGCGCAGTATGGCACGACTTACGTCCTCGCGTCAACTCCTGTGTGCTATAATGTTCGGTCGCTGAACGCGGAAACGGCGACAGACGTTTGACTTCAGGCACGATCGCAGGATATAATCGCTCCGATTATCCGCAGGCATCTCGCGGATACGGCGAACGACGATGACCAGGACCACATCAAACATAACGCGCTGGGAGTGCGGCAGTGAATGGCTGGGTTTGGCCTTCACTTGCCGGGGTTCTCGTCGGCTGCGCCTGCTCGCGGACAGCTTTGAGCATGTCCACCGACAACACGCGATCGGGCGCCGCCGCGCTTGAACCCGCTCCGAGCCGATAGGCTGCGAGCGGGTTCTTTGCATATTGGGTAGGTGCCGAAGGATAGGGAGGGCTGGATGCGCCCCATGAACCAGGAAGTGCTGGTACTGAACAGTGACTATGAGCCGCTGAACGTGTGTCATGCGCGGCGGGCGCTGGCGCTTGTCTTCCTCGGGAAGGCGGACGTCCTCCACGCGCACGAACGCGGTTTGGCCATGGTCCATGGGACCTACCCATCGCCGTCGGTCGTCCGCCTCAGGCACCATGTCAAGCGCCCGCTGCCCGAACTGAAGCTCTCGCGCCGCACCGTTTTCGCCAGAGACAACTACACCTGTCAGTACTGTGGCCTCGTCGCACGGGAGCTCACCATTGACCACGTAGTGCCCAAGCGTCACGGTGGGCAGACAACCTGGGACAATGTTGTTACGGCTTGCAGGCGCTGCAATATGAAGAAGGGCGACAAGCTCTTGCACCAAACGAACATGCGGCTCGTGAAAGCGCCGACGAGACCCAAGTATGTGCCCTACATCAGCCTCACCAAGTATCTGGTGGGACGCCGCAACGAAGTCTGGCGCGACTACCTGCCCGTGTTCGGCGATCTATATGACTAGCATCCCGTAGGTCCGTGTCTGTCGGGTCCATCGGCGACCCGTCGGTGTGGCCCTCCGACCTCTTCGTTTTCCATGGACTTCGACCAAGCCCTCAGCTACATGTCGCGTCTGCGCCGCTTCGGCATCAAGCTCGGCAACGAGCGGATGACTGAGCTGCTCGAACGCATCGGCAACCCGCACCGTCGTTACGGCGTTGCTCATGTCACCGGTACGAAGGGGAAGGGATCAACGACTGCGCTGATCGCCGCCATACTGACCGCTCATGGCTTCCGGACGGGCTCGTACTTCTCCCCGTATGTCTATGACGTACGCGAACGAGTTCAGGTGGATGGTGTGCTCATCCCGCCTGAAGCCATGGCTCGGATCGTGACCGACCTGGAGCCCATCGTGACCGAGCTTGCGCAGCGATCATTTGGGCAGGTTACCGAGTTCGAGCTGAAGACAGCGGTGGGTTTCGCGCACTTCGCATCCGAGGGTGTGGACTATGCGGCTATAGAGGTGGGCATGGGTGGCCGATTGGATGCGACGAACGTCGTCGAGCCGGCTGTCAGCGTAATCACCAATGTGGGCCTGGATCATACTGAGGTACTCGGACGGACCCATGAGGAGATTGCCTTTGAGAAGGCCGGGATCATCAAGGACGGCAGACCGGTTGTGACGGCTGTTGACCATGCCGGAGCGCTAGACGTTGTCCGAAACATAGCCGGGCGGCGCACGGCATCGGTGACCCGCGTTTGCGAGGGGCCGCCAACCGAAGAAGGGCGATGGGCCTATTGGGACGGTGCGCCCGATCGGTTCCGGGTCGTCACGCCGCGCGCTGTGTTTGACGATCTGACCATGCGCCTGGTGGGGCGCTACCAGCGTCTCAACGCTGCGTGTGCGGTCGCAGCCGTCGAAGAGATCGCCGTGCGGGACGAATGGACCCTTGAGCGCGAACGGGTTCGGAGTGCGCTGGCGTCGGTGTCGCTGCCCGGCAGGTTCTCGGTGCTCAGCGAGAGGCCGCGAGTCGTCGCCGATGGAGCGCACAACGGCATGTCGGCACGTGCCCTTGCCGCAGAGATCAGCGCCCTGAGGTACGACAGGCTGATCCTTGTTGTGGGCATGCTTCGCGGGCATGAGCCTCACGCGTTCCTGCAAGAGCTGGCTCCGCTTGCCGATGTGGTCGTTGCCACTGAGCCGGACTGGAAGCGGGCGGAAAGCGCGGATGTTGTGGCTGGCGCGGCAAGCGCGTACTGCGGCGACGTCAGGGTCCTCCGGCCTGTCATCCGAGCTGTGAAGTACGGCATCGGCCTCGCGTCGCCTGACGATCTGGTCTTGATTACCGGCTCGTTCTACACCGTCGGCGAAGCGCCGCCTGAGGCGCTATGGGCTGCAGAACGTGCGGTAGGAACGCCGGGAGCATGAAGACATGGAGGCCGAAGCTCCGGCTCGGCGGGAGCCTCGCCCTCCCACGGCTCGGCAGGAGCCTGGCCCTCCCACGGCTCGGCAGGAGCCTCGCCTTC
>DYKI01000218.1 GCA_020722705.1 Chthonomonas calidirosea
CGTCCCTTCCGCGGCACAGGGCCGTTTGCGTCGTGCAGGAGTTTCCGCACCGGGCCGCGAAACTATGCATTCGACATGACAGCCAAGTTGCCACATCGCCGATCGCTGGTCGCAGCTCTGCTTGCGTCGGCCCTGCTCATGTCAGCGGGATGCCGACGGGCGCAGGAGCCGTCGCGCGTGCGGCTGACATTCTGGACCATGTGGTCAGGGCCTGAAGAGCGCAACTTCCTGAATGTGTTGAGGCGCTACGAGGAGACCCATCCAGGGATCGAGATCGAGAACCTCGGCGCGATCCGCGACGATACGAAGACGGTGCGCGCGATCATTGCGGGAGTTCCGCCCGACCTGTTCACGCTGGCGGATCCGCTCTATCTGGGTCCCCTCGCCGCCAACGGCGCCCTGACGAACCTCGATCCCCTTTTCGCATCGTCGTCCCTCAAGGAGGAGGACTTCACGCACGCATCGTTGTCTCAGTGCCGCGTGGGCGGCAAGCTTTTCGCGATGCCATATCTCATAGACTGCTCCGCGCTGATGTGGAATAAGGCCGCGTTTCGCGACGCCGGCCTGGACCCCGAGTCGCCGCCGAGGTCGCTCGATGAGCTTGCCGAGTACGCGGTTCGGCTGACACAGGCCGAGAGGGGCAACGTCAGCCGCCTCGGGCTGCAGCCGCTGTCCGACATGTACCTCATCAACACCGCGTTCGGCGGAAAGCTGTTCGATCCGGAGAGCGGCAAGGTTACGGCAGACCACCCAGGCTGCGTCGCCGCGCTGAAATGGTACATCAAGCTTGTGGAACGGATGGGGGGCTACCAGCAGGTCAACGGCTTCGCGGCGGGGTTCGGGCAGGCGCAGGGCACCAACAACCCGTTCTTCACGGGCCAGGTGGCCATGATGCTCAACGGCGAGTGGAATCCCTACTGGTGCCACAGGTATGCCCCGAACCTTGACTACGGGGTGGCGCCCCTGCCGCCGGTTCGAGCCGGAGATACCGGGCCGCCAGTCACCTGGCTGGGCGGAAACATGATCTGCATCCCCAAGGATGCCAAGCACCCGCGCGAGGCGTGGGACCTGCTTGTGTGGATGCAGACGGACGAGGCGCAGCTCATGTTCGCCAACGCGATGAACAACGTGCCGAACATACGCCGGCTGCTCAAAGCCAGACGCCTCCGGGAGGGCGCAGACTACAGGCGCAAGTTCGCCATCTTCCTTGACACAGCCGACAGTCCCAGAGGGGGGCATTTCCCGGCGCTGCCCGTATCAAGCCTCTACAACAATGAACTGGCTTCGGCGCGCGACCTGGCCCTGGCCGGAGAGAAGACGCCCGAGCAGGCCCTTCGTGATGTGCGAATCCGCGTGCAGCGCGAGTTCGACCGCTATGGATGGGGCAAGGGTACTCCTCAGGGCTCTCCCTGAGGGCGTCAGTCCCGCAGTCCCGCCAGCCTCTCAAACACGCTGATCAGCGCCTGGGTTCCCTCATCGCCGCGCCCCTCTGCCTCGAGAGCCGCGTACAACTGATGAACCGCGGCCGTGCCGGGCAACGGCACCGACAGTTCGGAAGCGGCTTCGAGCACGAGACGCAGGTCTTTCTGCAGCAGTTTCACCATGAAGCCCGGCGCGAAGTCGTGATCGGCCATCTTCGGCCCCAGCACGTTGATGGCCCAACTGCCCGCCGCGCCGGCGCCAATGGCCCGGATCATGGCATGGACATCCAGACCGGCCTTCCGGGCCAGCACAATGGCCTCGGCGGCTGCGACCATATGGTTGGCCACGGCGATCTGGTTGCATAGTTTGGTCATCTGGCCCTGGCCGTGATCACCGCAGTGGACGATGTTCTTCCCCATCGTCTCCAGGACAGGGCGCGCACGCTCAAGCGCTTCCACGGGACCTCCGACCATGATCGAAAGCGTGCCTTCGATGGCTCCCTTGACCCCTCCGCTGACAGGAGCATCGAGCATAATCACACCGATCTCCGCGAGCTGCGCAGCCATCTCCCGAGTGGCGCGCGGCGAAATGGTGCTCATGTCTATAACGATGGCGCCCGAAGCCGCACCCGCGCGCACGCCGTTCTCGCCCAGAAGCACATCGCGCACATCCGGGGTGTCCGAAACCATCGTAATCACGACATCGGCGCCCGACGCGGCATCGGCGGGCGTGTCGGCCCAGGTCGCGCCGGCGTCTGCCAGCGGCTGTGCCTTGGACCGGGTCCGGCTGTACACGCGAAGCCCATAGCCGGCCTTCATGATGTTCCCGGCCATGGGCAACCCCATCAACCCGGTTCCGATGAATGCTGCCGTCCCTATGTCCATTGCACGCCTCCAACTCGTGAGTTTGCCGATGTTCTGTATACCCCGCACCTGCAGTGCCGCCGACATGCCATACTTCCACGATTGCAGCGATCACAGGAGACTGTCGGCTTTGGCAACCACCGAAATACGCGCAGGCATCTGCGGCTTCACCACCGTCGTGCATGCTGAAATGGATGGCGACGAGTGTGTTCTTACGATCAACAGCGACTGTCCGGGCATCCAGGCACTTGGCGGTGAACTGACCCGTGTTGATCCCATGCGGGAGATCAGTTGGCGCGGCCGCCCGCCTCAGGTCATGGAGGCAGCGCCCAAACACTGCTCCCACGCGGCATGCCCTGTCCCGTCCGGGATCATCAAGGCTATCGAAGTCGCGGCCGGTCTGGCGCTCCCCGCCGACGCAACAATCACCGTTCGGCGAGACTGAACCGATCTACGGGAGCTTGCCGATCAGGGCGAGGTACCCGCGGTCGAAGTCAACCCAGTGAACGTAAAGGTCGCCACTGCCGCCCGGCAGCGACAGAATGCCGGGCAGGGCGTTGCGGTGCGTGCCTTCGACTAGCTTGATGGGACGCGACCAGGTGACCCCCTGGTCGCTGCTCTCGACCGCGACGATATCCAGGCCGAGTTCGGGCAGCGGTGTGCCGCTTCGGATCGGTTGGTCGCGTCCCTCATTGAGGCCAAACACGCACACGATGCGGCCGTCGCGCGCGCGCACGGTCCACGGGCAGTGTGCCCCGAACCTACGATCACGAGCCTGATATACTGTCGAACGCTCCGTGGCCGACCAACTCCAGGTTCTGCCTCCATCGTCGGAGGTCACCGACATGATCACGCCGGCATGGGGCGGCGCGGTGTCCACGGTCTCGAACACACACAGGAGATGCCCCGGGGCGGTCTCGATGATCGAGCCCATGCCGTCGCGGCTGAGGTGCGCCGGGTTGTGGGCGCGACTCACGGTGACAGGCCGATGCCAGGTCCTGCTCTCAGGATTCCATCTCTTTATCGTCAGCCATTGATGGTGCGGCAGGCCGGCCTCCCAGGGCGTTCTTTCGTCGTCGTACATACACAGGAGGTCTCCCGACCGTGTCCTGAACAGGAACGACGACCAGAGACCGCCTTTGTCCCCGGCGCACTCCGCCACGGTCGAGTGTGGGCGCCAGGTCTTGCCCGAGTCCGTACTCTCGGCAACCCGGATGGCGTAGCGGCGGTCCTGCCCACCGGTGCGGTTGTCGCGGTACGAGTATAGGAGACGGTCGCCGGGCAGCTCGATCAGGCATCCGTCGCCGATATCCGCGCCGTGGGGGCCTGATACGATCGTGCCCGCAACGGCCCATGTGCCGCCACGGTCGCGGCTTTCCATGCAGACAACGCGCACACCGTCGGGAGAGCCTTCGCCGCGCGCGCAGAGGAGAACGCCCGAGCGCATGACGATGGCCCCCTTCACGCCGGGACCTGGCCGGGGATCGGCCGACCATCGCACCTGCTCGCGAGGCGGCAGCAGGCTCATCAGTGCGGCTAGGATCGGTGTTGCCGCAAATACGCCAAGCCTCATGGCGGACATGCTCCCCGATGTCGGCAGACGAACGCCCCGGCCGGACCACATGGG
>DYKI01000219.1:0-1266 GCA_020722705.1 Chthonomonas calidirosea
TGGCGCTTGAGCGGGAGGGCGAGGCTCCGCCAAGCCGCGGGAGGGCGAGGCTCCGGCCGAGCCGCCCGGCGATAGAGCCCGCCGTCAGCGACGGGACGAGACTCAATCGAGCGCGAGGAACTCCAGCGTCCGCGCCTTTCCGCCCTCGCCCGTAGCCATGAGCAGCAGGATGCCGGGTGTCTTGCCGTCCTTCGGGTCCTTTCCGATGGTGGCATCGAGAATCTTGCCCGCAAGCTTCTCGCTCTGCCAGGTCGGCTTCAGCTCGCCGCCGCCCATCACAACGGCGGGATCGAGGAAGACGAGTTTCGTCCCGCTCGAATCCGTCCACGGAGCCCACGCGAAGAGCGACCCGTCAGATCGGGGATCCCAGAGTCCGAAGATGCCTGCTTGCTGCACCTGCTCCGGGAATCCGAGCATGGCCACCATGTCCGGCGTCAGTCTGGCAACGACGCTCGCATAGATGCCCGCTCCCTGATCTGGGAGGACCATCCCGCGTCCCACCGTCAGAGGGTTCGTCTTCGTCGTGTCCACGCCGAAGACCGCCGGTTCGTTCATGCTATCGAAAACGAACACGCACTCCTCACCATCCTCGAACCTGACCGTGCCCGTGATGCTGGACAGATCCGGAGCGGGTTTGCTCGCGAACGTATCCCCTGACCGGTAATGGACGGCACCGGGCACCACAATGACCGCAGGCTTGCCCTTCTCGAAGTTGCCGACGTAGAAGCTGCCGGCCTTGGGTCCGAGCTTGATGCCCGTCTCCTTGACCAGTTTCCCTTCAGCGATGTTCATCACCGCTGCTTCGTCGGTCGTGTCCAGCACAAGCACCCGTGGCTTCTTGTCGCCCATCACGTCGCCAAGGGCCACGCGGCGCGTTCCGGCCGGAGCGTCAAGCTTCCATGCCGACTTGAACGCGATCGGCAGCCCGACCAGGCTGTACTTGTTCTTGGCATAGTACTGGCCGCGACTGTTGCGCTCTCCGCCTCCAGAGGGGTTGATATGGCAGAACGAGCAGTCCTTCTTCTCTTTGGCCGCGTACTCCGGCTTGGCATCGGCTGAACCAATGCACGTCGCCAGCAAGGCAAGGCCGAAACCCGCCATGATGCGTCTGGTCATCCAGCAACCTCCTGGTATCATCTGGCGCCTCCAACGAGAGGGCCGAGTGGGTTCACTCTCGGAAAAAATGACGACGCCGTACCCCATCATACCCGCCGGCATTCCGGCAGCATGCCTTGAAAGCGGCGTCCGGACCCGCATGGGTATAGG
>DYKI01000219.1:1366-3878 GCA_020722705.1 Chthonomonas calidirosea
CCGGCATTCCGGCAGCATGCCTTGAAAGCGGCGTCCGGACCCGCATGGGTATAGGTCTTCCTTGCCCAGCTTCTCGACCAGCCATTTGTCTCCATGGACGATCCGATCGCCGCGGCCAACACATTCCTCGGAATCGTATCCTCTTCGCCGTTTCGACATCGGCTCAAGGGGAGCCTCCGTACAGTTCGTCCTGCTTCTCGTTTCGCATGGCAGCCGCCTCCTGTGCGTGATACCGATACACCTGTCGCGCCACGGGCGGCCTGTGCCAAGTCATGATCGGCAACCTTCAACCGGTATAAGGGCACGACATTCGCGTTGCAGCCGCTCTCAGCGGCTCGGCAGGAGCCTCGTCCTCCCCTCAGCTCTCGGCTCCGACCTTCACGTCGGAGCTGTCGCGATAGCCGAGGCGACACGCACGGAACCACACCGTCCGCCCAACGGGCGCCTCAATGGGCCGGGAGTAGAGATGCCATCGGCGGGCTGTTGTGGGCTCGCCTGTCGGGCTCCTCGGGCGATCATCGTCGGGCGATGGCGGATCGAACGTATAGGCCAGCGACGCTCCGGGCGTCGAACATGATGCCGTGAAACGCCCATTGGCCAGACGCACCTCCGGGGCATCGGTAACCGGCCACACGCCGCCGGGCCGGAACCGCTCGATCAGCTCCGCCTCAGGGATGAGCCCGAGGTCACCGCACTCTCGCTGCCACCGTTCCAACTCCCGCCGAAGTCGCCGCAAGATCCTCGCGTGCTCAGGATCGCCCGCCAGGTTCCGGACCTCATGCGGATCCGCCTGCAGGTCGTACAGCTCCTCATCCGGTTTCGACGCCGCCATGAAGAGCCGCTGAACAGGCGTCAGCGCGTTCGGAATCCGGCCGCGGCCCAGATCGGCAGCCTCTTCCGCGTGCAGCCGCCGCAACTCCTGCATGGTTGGCGTCACCTCGCCATAGGCGTTGTGCTGGGCATACGGACGATCGGGATGCAGGTTGCGGATGTAGCGGTAGCGCGAGTCGCGCACAGAGCGGACCGTATCGCAAGCCTCGTCCATGCGGTCGCGGTGGCCGAACACGACGGTACGGGGTCGCGACGGTATCGTTCCGCGTGATGTGTAGAATGGCCGCGCATGCATGTGCTTCGGTACCTGGACACCGGCTATGCTCAGCACCGTTGCGCTCAGGTCCATTAGCGTGACCAGATCCGATCGAACGCTGCCGGCCGGCACCTTGCCCGGCCAGCGAACGATGAGCGGAACCCGCAAGCCGCTATCGTAGGGCCACCGCTTCGCCCGGGGCAGACCCCTCCCATGGTCGCCCCAGAAGAACACGACGGTGTTGCCGGCCAGGCCGTCCTCTTCGAGCTGTCGGAGAATCGCACCTGCCTGCTTGTCCATTGCGGTGATGTTGTCGCTGTACCGCGCCCAGTCCTTCCGCACGAGCGGCGTATCCGGATAGTACGGCGGCAGGGGTGCTTTGGCCGGATCGTGTCGCTCCTCGGGAGGCACATCGCGCATGTTGCGCTCATAGACATCGTCGGGCACGCGTATCTGAGACTCATGTGTGACGAGGATGTTGAACACCGCGAAGAACGGCGTATCGGGCGATGGCCGGCTGCGCCAGTGCGCCCGGTTGCTGCTTTCGTCCCAAGCCGTGATCGGCGCGTCGAAGTTGTAGTCGGTCTTCGCGTTGTTGGTGCAGTGGTAACCGGCCTCGCGCAGGTACTCGGTAAAGCACCTCACCTCCGGCGGAGGCACTCCCCGTGAGCGCATGTGCATGGTGCCGATACTTGTGGGGTACATGCCGGTGATGATGCTTGAACGGGACGGAGCGCAGACGGGAGTCACCGCGAACGCCATGTCGAACCGAGCCCCATCCCCAGCCAGGCGGTCTAGATTCGGCGTCCGCGCGTACTCGGCGCCGGGATAGACACCCGAATAACAGCCGAGGTCAGGGTTGATGTCCTCGCAACTGATCCAGAGGATATTGGGGCGCATGGGTACCTCCTGCGGAGCGGATGCGGTGCCGACGTCCGAGCGAGCGTCCAGGCATATGAGGCCTGCGCTTGCAGCGAGGCCGGCAGCAACCAGACTGCGGCGTGTCACTTTGGGTTCAGTCATCAACCTATGGTACCCAGCGTCGCGTGCTCCCGCTAAGGCCGCGGATTCTGTCACAGGGTACCCTTTCGGCAGTGGGCAGGTCCCAACGCAATGCGTCCATTCCGTCCGGTCTGTCCTATTCGTCCCACACCGCCCTCAGGAGCCAACCAGAATGCCACACAACGCGAATGGGCCAGGCCCATCGGGGAGCGACGGCGTCCACGCCGTCCGCAAGATGGAGCCGGCCGACAAGAGGCGCGCACCGAACTTCATCTCGTACGCTCTGCGGAAGCCCTGAGCCCGGACGCATGGTTCCTCCACCGCCCCGGTAGGCCGAGGCTCCCGCCAAGCCGCGCGAGGGCCACGCTCCCGCCGAGCCGCGGGAGGGCGACGCTCCCACCGAGCCGTGGGAGGGCGAGGCTC
>DYKI01000220.1 GCA_020722705.1 Chthonomonas calidirosea
GCAGCAGGATAGCTTTGGTGCGCGGGAGAGGGCCAGGGTGAGGGCTGTACCGGCGATCCCCCTTCCCCTTGCCCACGCCCGCCGAAGGGGGCGGGGGAGCCTTGCGCTTCGCCGATGCGGAGATCGGGTTGAGCTGAGCAAGGAGGAGAGGGCCTCGTCATGTGTTCTCGCGCAACAGATGTCGGGCGCCGAGAAGTGCCAGGGACGCGACGCACCCGCCCACAATCCATCCTGCCATCACATCGGTCGGATAGTGGTAGCCGAGATACACGCGGGTATAGCCGATGACTAGCGGAAGCAGCCACCATGCCCATCGGGCCCGACGTCGCGTGAACCACCAGCAGACCGAACCGGCGGCCATCATGTTGGCCGCGTGATTCGACGGGAAAGACCGGGAGCCCGGGCATCGGTTCGGATTCACCACCCGAACGGCAAACCCGGTGGGCTTGGCTATGCCCCTGGCGACCGATTGGCATGGTCTCTCGCGCGTGAGCGTACGCTTGATCACCTTGCTGCACAGCAGGTCGGATGCGCCCACGGCGACTATGGCCGTGATGACCCAAATCCGCGTGCGCCGGTCACCTCTGATCAGCCCGAGCAGCGCAGCCAAGCCGACACCGGCCATAAACCACAACTGCTGATGCAGGCTCGTCAGGAAGGGGAAGACGGCATCGAACACCGGATTCGCCGCATCGCGGTTCAGCACGGCAAACAGGATCGAGTCGAAGTAAGGCATGCGCGGGTTACCCGTCAGGTCTCACCGAACGATCCGGAACTCGATCAGATTGCCCGCCGGCGGCGAATACTCCACCTCAATCTCATCCACGCGCGCCATCTCCGGGCCTGTCCTGGCCCACACGGCGAGCGCATCCAGACGGTTCCGGGGTCCCTCGGCGATGATCTCCACGTCGCCAGATTCCAGGTTGCGCACGGAGCCGGTCAGGCCGAGGGCAATGGCCGTTCGCTTCGTGCTTTCGCGAAACCAGACTCCCTGGACCCGGCCCCGAACGACGATCCGGATTCGGCCCTGTGGACGATCGGCGACTCCCATGGTATCAGGTTACCCGCTCACCTGCCGATGTCGTTCCGGGACACGGAATGCGTTATGCTAGAGGAGAATGCCACGCATCGAGGACATGCCATGACCCTGCTCGCCGTCGCGGCGGTACTGTGCGGCGCAGCGCCGCGCGCGATCCCCGCACCCATCGCTCCGAAAGCCGATATGCTCGTCGGCGTCTACTACTTCCCCGGCTGGAGCCAGGCCGAACGCTGGTACTGCATGCTCGCCAACACCAGGGTGCAGCACCCGCTGCTTGGCTACTACCGGGAAGGCGATCCCGAGGTGGCCGACTGGCACATCAAGTGGGCCGTCGAGCATGGCGTCGGCTTCTTCGCGTTCGATTACTACACCCATCACGGCTCGCAGATGCTCGAGTCGGCGATTGACGGGTTCCTCCAATCGAAGCTCGCCGGCCGCATGAAGTTCTGCCTGAACTGGTGCAATCACGCTCCGGCCGCCACGATGACGGCCGAGCACCTCGCCGAGTTCGCCGACCTGGTGATTCCGAAGTACCTGACCCACCCATCATGCCTGCGCATCGAGGGCAAGCCCGTGGTTTTCATCCTGTCGGGCTACAGCTTCGTCAAGACCCTCGGCGTCGAAGGCGCCCGCAAAGCGTTCGCGGATTTCGATCTCAGATGCCGCAAGGCGGGCCTTCCCGGCGTGCACATCATGTCCTGCGAGGGTGAGATCGTGGGAGAGCAGGCGATCAAGGACGCCTTGGCCGCGGGCATACGCGGGTTCGCGCTGTACAACTACCCGTATGCGGGCACGGGCATGACGGGTCCCGGCAAGTACATGGAGGCCACCTACGCCCACATGACCGAGCAGGGCGAGCGCATTTGGAAGCACTGGGGCACGATCACAGGGCACAGGTTCTGGCCCACCGTGATGCCCGGATGGGATCGCCGCCCGTGGCTGCGCGACAACGACCTCGTGCGCACCGACAGCGCCCCCGAGCTGTTTCGCGACGCGCTGACAAGGGCCAGGGATCACGTCAACGCGGACCGAGTGGTCATGGTCGAGGCATGGAACGAGTGGGGCGAGGGCAGCATCCTGGAGCCATCGGTCGAGCATGGTTTCGCCTATCTCGATGCCCTGCGGTCGGTGTTCTGTCCCAATGCCGGGCCACACAGGGACCTGACTCCCAGGGACCTGGATCGTCCAGCGCCCGTATTTGATCTGAAGCTCCCGTCCGTGTCGCGCTGGCTTTTCGACTTCGGCCTCCAGGGCTGGACCGGCACCGGTGTGGCCGATCTTCGCACTGAGCACGGGGCGATGATGTTCCGCACACGCAACGGCGACCCGCAGGTGTCGGCGCCCGCAAACTACCTGGAGTGTTCACGGTTTCCCAAACTCCGCATTCGCATGAAGGCGGCCGCACCCGATGGCTCGTGCCCGACCATGCCGGGCCAAGTGTTCTGGTCCACCGTGGACTTCGCCATGCGAGAGGATACGAGCCTGCCGTTCGCCATCGAAGCCGATGGCCGCTGGCATGTCTATGAGGTGGACCTGGCCAAATCGCCGAAGTGGGTCGGGCTTGCCGACGGTCTGCGACTCGATCCGGGAGACCGAGCCGGGCTGGACATCGCCATTGACGAAGTCGTCTTCGTGGCCGCAGGAACCTCACGCTGAATCTGCGCCCCGGCGCCTACCGCTTCGACAGCCACCCTTCGGACTTGAGCCAGGTCGCGGCAAGCTTCGGCCAGCCGGTCACCGCCCGATCCGTGGGCCGCAGACCATACCCGTGCCCCCCGACGGGGAAGACGTGCAGCTCCGCCGACACCTTCGCCAGGCGAAGGGCCGATGAGTATGCATAGACGCCCTCCACGCCGATAGGATCATCCTGTGTCATGACCAGGAACGCCGGCGGTGTCGTCGGGCCGACCCGGACATCCGGAGCAAGGCGGCCCTTGTCATTGGACTCCACGGGGATGCTCGGGTAGATCAGCATGGTGAAGTTGGGCATCGCACCGAGATCGTCGGCATCGTCCACACGCTCGTATGCGCGCCGATCCGGGTCAGATGCGAGCCTGACGATGAGGTTCGCGCCTGCAGAGAAACCGATCATGCCCACACGCTTGGGGTCAATGCCCCATTGAGAGGCCCTGCTCCGGACGACGCGCATGGCGCGCTGCGCATCCTGAAACGGCGCGTCCCAGCGCTCGGTATTGCGGTGCGAGGGCACCCGGTACTTCAGCAGGATGCCGGTCACGCCGACGGAGTTCAGCCATGAGCATATCTCGGTGCCTTCGAGGTCCCATGCGAGGATGTGGTAGCCTCCGCCCGGACAGACGACAACCGCGGCACCGGTATCCTTGCGCTTCGGGGGCCTGCAGATCGTCAGCGTCGGCTCACTGACATCGCCAAGCCGAATCACGCCGTCCTGCGGCTTGCCGTCGGCCCCTTTCGGCGTCGTATCGCGCTCGGGGCCGACATCGCCCTTTTCGCCGGGAGCACGTCCCGGCCACAGACGCACGACCGGCGGCGGCGCGGGCGACGGAGTGATTTCGGCAGCTATCATGAACATCGAAGATACCTCCTCTGTGGAACGTATCGTACTGCTACGACCTGGACCGCAGGTTCAGTTTACAGCCTGGACCGCAGGTTCAGTTGGCAACCTCGACCGCAAGTTTACTGGCTCGGCAAAGGTCCCCCCCGCCCCCTGGGCGGGCGGGGGCAAGGGGGAGGGGCGACAGAGACAACGGCCACGCGCACAGACT
>DYKI01000048.1:0-3458 GCA_020722705.1 Chthonomonas calidirosea
TTGACATGCGGCTTCGATCGCTCAAACTTCTGCTTGCCCATTCCTAGACCTCCGCGCTTGGCTCAGCGGTGAGACTTCAACTCGTGATGTACTGACGCCCCTGAGAGCGTCCGACAATGCTTTCGGACAACGATCGCGGGACTTCCTCGTAGTGCGAGGGTTCGACTGTCGGATCGGCGCGTCCCTGCGTCAATGATCGCAGCGCCGTAACATACCCGAACATGTTGGCCAGGGGAACCTGCGCCCGAATGATCTGCATGCCGCCGTGTGTCGGCTCGATCCCTTCGACCCGCCCACGACGGGCGTTCAGATCGCCGATCACGTCGCCCAGGAACTCCTCGGGCGTCACGACTTCAACGGCCATGATCGGCTCTTTGATGATCGGCGCTGCCTTCTTGCATGCCGCCTTGAACGTCATGGAGGCGGCTATCTTGAACGCCATTTCCGATGAGTCGACCTCATGGAACGAGCCGTCAACCACGCGCACGCGCACATCAACGATGGGGTATCCCGCGATGATGCCTGCATCAAGCGCCTCACGGACGCCGGACTCGATTGCAGGAATGTACTCGCGCGGTATGGCGCCGCCCACGATCTCATTGACAAACTCGAAGCCCGTGCCGGGTTCGAGCGGCTCGACGATCAGCTCACAGTCTCCGTACTGGCCACGCCCGCCGGTCTGCCGCTTGTAGGGCTCCCGCGCCATGCTGGCCCGGGTGATCGTCTCCCGATAGGCAACCTGCGGAGCGCCGTTGTTGACCGACACCCCGAACTCGCGGCGCAGACGATCGAGCATGATCTCGAGGTGCAGTTCGCCGACACCGGAGATGATGGCCTGACCTGTCTCGGGGTCCGTGCCGATCCGGAAGGTTGGGTCCTCCGAAGCCAGTTTCTGAAGGGCAACCGCGAGCTTGTCTTGGTCCGCCTTGGCCTTTGGTTCAATGGCGAGAGAGATCACGGGTTCGCGGAACTGAATGGACTCGAGCACGATCGGGTCTTGTTCATCGCACAGCGTATCGCCGGTAGTCGTGTACTGAAGTCCGACGGCCGCCGCGATATCGCCGGCGTATACGGTATCCACGTCCTCCCGTTTGTCTGCATGCATCAACAGCAGACGCCCGACGCGCTCTTTGCGCTGCTTCAGGGAGTTGTAGACGCTCTGACCCTTGCTGAGCTGCCCGGAGTAGACCCGGAAGAAGGTCAACGTGCCAAACCGGTCCGTGACGAGCTTGAACGCGAGAGCGCTGAATGGCTCGCTGTCGCAGGCTGAACGAGTGATCCTGTTTCCGGTCTTGGGATCCGTGCCCGGAACGGCTTCGAGATCGAGCGGCGACGGAAGGTAGTCCACAATCGCGTCGAGGAGGGGCTGCACCCCCTTGTTGCGGTAGGCGGCTCCACAGGTCACAGGCACGATCCTGCCCCTGACGGTGCCGTTCCGCAACGCGGACCTGATCTCCTCGGCGGTGATGCGGTGACCGTCGAGATACTTCTCCATCAAGGCATCGTCGAAGTCGGCCAGAGCCTCGATCATCTTCTCGCGCCACTCGAGAGCGACAGCCTTCATATCCTCGGGAATGTCCTGCTCATCGAAGGCGTGCTCGTCTGTCTCCGAGTAGACCAGCGCCCGCATCCGGACGAGGTCAATGACCCCTCGGAAGTTGTCCTCGGAGCCGATCGGCAGTTGGATCGGCACGGCGTTGGCGCCAAGCCGTGTCTTCATGCGCTCGACGGTGGTCATGAAGTCCGCCCCGAGCCGATCCATCTTGTTGACAAATGCAAGGCGCGGCACTCGGTACTTTGCGGCTTGCCGCCATACGGTCTCCGACTGCGGCTGAACGCCGCCGACGGCGCAGAACAGCGCGACGACTCCGTCGAGTACGCGCATGGAGCGCTCGACCTCGGCAGTGAAATCCACGTGTCCGGGAGTGTCAATGATGTTGACGCGATGATCGCGCCAGAAGCAGGTGGTCGCGGCAGACGTGATGGTGATGCCGCGCTCCTGCTCCTGCTCCATGTAGTCCATGATGGCGGTGCCTTCGTGGACCTCGCCGATCTTGTAGGTGCGGCCGGTGTAATACAGAATCCGCTCGGTAGTCGTTGTCTTCCCGGCGTCAATGTGCGCCGCGATACCGATGTTGCGAATTCTCTCCAGCGGATATTCTCGTGCCATGGGTGTCTATGATGCAAACGGGGCAGGATGCCCCGGTTGCCGTCTATTACTGCAAGTCCTTTTCTACCAGCGGTAATGTGCGAAGGCTTTGTTGGCCTCGGCCATGCGGTGGTTGTCTTCTCGTCGTTTGATGCTTGCACCCGTCTGATTCATGGCGTCGAGGAGCTCGGCAGCAAGCTTTTCCTGCATCGTCCGGCCTGCCCGCTTGCGCGCGAAGGTCGTAAGCCATCGCATTGCGAGCGAGACTCTGCGATCGGGCCGAACATCAACGGGCACCTGATACGTCGAACCGCCGACGCGCCGCGGCTTGACTTCTATGATCGGCATGACGTTCTTCAGCGCCTGCTCGAAAACCTCGAGGCCCGGCTTGCCGGACTTCTGTTCTGCCAGTTCCAGCGCTCCATAGAAGATGCGCTCGGCAACGCTCTTCTTGCCGTCGAGCATCAGCCTGTTGATGAAGCGCTGTGCCATGACATTGCCGAACAGCGGATCGGGATTGAGTGCCCTCTTGCGCGCGGGTCCCTTGCGTGGCATATCGGTTCCTCCTGCTACTTTGGCCGCTTCGCGCCGTACTTTGAGCGGCTCGATTTACGATCCCTCGTTCCGGCTGCGTCCAGCGTGCCGCGGACGACATGGTAGCGCACGCCCGGAAGGTCCTTGACGCGTCCGCCGCGCACCATGACGACCGAGTGTTCCTGAAGGTTGTGGCCAATGCCCGGGATGTACGCTGTCACTTCGACGCCGTTCGTCAGACGGACCCTGGCTATCTTCCTGAGAGCCGAGTTCGGCTTCTTGGGCGTCATCGTTCTCACGATGAGGCATACGCCCCGTCGAAACGGGTTCCCCTTCAGGGCAGGTGCGGCGCTCTTCTTGCGAGTGCCTTTGCGCCCCTTTCGCACCAACTGGTTGATCGTCGGCATTTGGACCTCCGATGACGACGCAGGGTCGCGCCGCCTTGTCGAACCTTCCCCTGCCCGGCAAGGCAGGTCATAGAAATGTTAAGAGCCCCTCTCGCGCAGAGGAGGGGCTCTCACAGACTCGTCTCCGAAAAGCGGTCAGTATCGAGCAGCACTCGAAGGGACGTACAACGTCTCCCTGCGCAGCCTCCTGGATGCACGTTGTGGGCGTTTCGAAGCGGACAGGCGATCTTCCGCCGAGAAAACCTTCCGATTATACATGGGGCACCGTATGAGAGTCAACGCTTTTCGCGGAATCACCCATCTTTTCTGCGCGCGGCGACCCAACGCGGCTCGGCGGAGCCTCGCCCTCCCGAATGCAACCTTTTCTG
>DYKI01000048.1:3558-23453 GCA_020722705.1 Chthonomonas calidirosea
GCGACCCAACGCGGCTCGGCGGAGCCTCGCCCTCCCGAATGCAACCTTTTCTGTGCGCGCGGCGACCCAACTCACACAGGGCTCTTGGACTTTCGGACGCGGACGACGTTGCCCGCCCCAAGGAACTCCACCTCATCGAAGTAGCAGGTTGCCAAGAAGAGGCCCCGACCATGAAGCGCCAGCGGGTCAGGCGTATCGAGGTCATCCATCACGGCGCGCCAATCGAAACCCCGGCCCTGGTCGGAAATCACCCACTCGGCACGGTCTCTGGTGCTGAGCAACTCGACAACCACCTGCCGCGCCGCGAACTCGGGATCGCTCAGCCGAGTCTCCACAAGTTCCCGGTACGCCCCCGGGGATGTGGCCATGGCAATGGCCTTCTCTTCACCGCCGATGCCCAGGTTTCCATGTTCAACGGCATTGTTCAGCAGCTCAACGAGGCCGAGGGTAACTCCCAGCGTCAAAGGCCGATTGTGCCCCATCTCGGCCTCATTGGCGAGGTAGTCGGCTACTCTGGCCACCTGATCCAAATGGCTTTCCATCACGACCCGGCACCGACGCTCGCGAACGAAATCCGGCAGAGCCGACGGCTGTTCACGCGCAGCGACGATCTGCTCGAACTTCCGAAGCATCGGAATGAGGTCGCTGTGACGAACCGGCTTGCGCAGATAGTCGTTCGCGCGAAGGCGCAGCGCACGGATAGCGTGTTCCTCAGTCCCGAACGCCGTGTTGATGATGACGATCGTCTCCATGCCCTCGTCGCGGATCGCGGCGAGGACATCGAGCCCGTCGAGGCGGGGCAGTTGGATATCAAGAAACACAACGTGGGGCTCCCAGTCTCTGATCAGATCCAGCCCTGCAATCCCGTCGCCGGCCGACCTCATCTCAAAGCCCAGGTTCGCAACCGTCTCCTCCATGAACCGGCGGGTGCCGGGATCATCCTCGATGATCGCCACTCTCACGGGGACACCTCCAAAGCGTTCGAGCCGAGCCGTCGCGCAGCGAGCCTGCCGATCTCCGAAATCACCATGCTCGGCTGCACGGGCCTGCTCAGGCATGCGTCACACCCGGCGCTCTTAGCCCTCCGCGCCAACTCTCTCGACGTGTCCGCAGTCACGAGAATGATGGCGGTTGCCCTGCAGTTGGCATCCGAGCGAAGCTCCTGCGCCAGCGTCAGCCCCTCATCAACGCAGCTCGAAAGGTCCATCACCAATGCATCCGGAGGATCTACGGCGCATCGCGCACGCGCCTCACTCGCGCTCAGCGCTCGTTCAGCCTTATGATGGTGCGCAAGCAGAGCGGTCTCCAGCACTTCGGCTTCGAGGCCCCGGTCTGACACGATGAGCACCCTCAACTGCCCGACGTAGTCCGGCATGTCGCCCTGCAGCTTACGGCCCGACGGAGCCCGCCCGGAGGCGGGGCGCATGGGCAGCGTGAAGGAGAACGTCGTCCCCTCCCCCAGCACGCTCGCGACGTCAATCGTGCCGCCATGCAGCTCCACCAGCCGCTTCGTGAGGGCAAGGCCGATCCCCGTGCCGCCGAGCGCCTGATCCCGACTGCGGTTCGACTGGTAGAACTCCTCGAACAGGTGAGGGAGGTGGTCGGGCGCTATGCCCACACCTGTGTCCGAAACGAAGATGCGGACCCAATCGCCGCCTTCCGGTACCGTTCGTATGGTGATGCGGCCATCGTCAGGCGTGAACTTGATGGCGTTGCTGAGAAGATTCAGCATGATCTGCCGTGCTTTCTGGAGGTCAGCCTCGATGTCGCCGACTCCGGGATCGTGCTCGACCGAAAGGTGCAAATGCTTCTCGCGCGTCTGCGCTGTCAGGAGACGCGTCACCGCCTCGCAAATCTGTGTCGGGGCGAAGCGGGACGGCTGCAGGACAACCGCCCCTGCGTCTATGCGCGCCACATCAAGCAGATCGGAGATCATGTTGAGCAGATGGGTGCCGCCCACCTCAATCTGCTTGATGTACGACAGTTGCTGTGCATCCAGATGGCCGCTAAAGCCCGATGTCAGCAGGTCCGTAAAGCCCAGGATCGAGTTCAGCGGCGTACGCAGTTCATGGCTCATGTTCCGCAGAAACCGGCTCTTGTGACGATTCGCGTCCTCAAGCCGCAACACCGTCGCCTCAAGCTGCGTCACCGCTTCACGCAGTTCCCGAGTTCTTGTCGCAACCGTCTCCTCGAGCTTATCGCGTTGGGCGGCCAGTTCATCTCTCAGCCGGTTCCGCTCCGTCACATCCCTCAGGAACGCCTGGACCACCGACCGGTTCTCGGCCACCCGAACCAGCGCTGCAGATATGTCCACATCAGCGCGCGTGCCGTCGCGCCGCTCAATCACCGCCTCCAGACGGGCCGTGGTCGGCGTCGGCTTATCTGGTGAGGCGTCTTGAAGCAGCCCTGCCATGCAGGACGCGCACCGCTCCCGCATCGCCTCCGGAAAGAGCGACGTGGAATGTCGCCCCACAATCTGGTCCAGCCCGACTCCGAACAGCTCGGCCGCACGAGGGTTGGCCTCCAGCACGACGCCTGTCGTCGCATCAATGACGATCACCGCCTCAACCGCTTGCTCGAAGAGCGCCTTGTAGCGAGTCTCGGACTGATGGTACAGGTCCTCGACCTCGGCCTTGGCCAGAACAGTCCGCCGCTGGTCGAGCGCACGCTCAATGGCGGGCGCCAACCGCACCAGACTCGATTTCAGCAGATAATCGGTGGCGCCCTTCAGAAGCGTGGCCGCCGCCTCGCCCTCAGGTATGACACCCGAAACCAGGATGAATGGAGTGACCTGGTCGTCCCTTCGCAGGATTTCCAGGGCGCGCAGGCCGCTGAACCTCGGCAGGTCGTAATCGGAGATAACGACATCGGGTCGGCGGGCCAACTCACGCACGTAGGCTTCCTCAGTCTCGACACGAACCCATGACACCTGGAACTTGTGGCGCAGTTCGAGGACCTCCAGATCGGCATCCGGCTCACGATCCTCGACAATCAGTACCTTGAGGGGCGTCTTCAAGGCTGACTCCTTGCGGCCATGTCTTGCGATGCTGTCTCCCCGGGATCGGGGCGTGGCATCTTCGCGCCGACGGTCGTGCGCCAGTTGGCCAGTCTGCCGCGCAATCGCAACACATCCTGCGGCATGGAGTCGCTCAGGTCGCGCGTCTCGCCGATGTCTGCCGCGAGATCATAGAGCTCACAGCGGCCGTTTTCGTACTCCTCGATCAGCTTCAGGTTGCCCTCTCTGATCGCTCCGCATGGAGTGCAGCCCTGATTGCTGTAGTGCGGGTAGTGCCAGTAGAGGACATCGCGCTCAAGCCCGTCCCCACCCCTCAACAGCGGCGTCAGATCGGCCCCGTCACAATGCAGATCCGAACGCAAACCCATTCCGGCCATGCGAAGGATCGTCGGGAACAGGTCGTTGCTGATGACGGGAACGCGGCACACCGATCCGGGACGCGTCACGCCTGGCCAGCGGATGATCAGCGGAACGCGGATGCCCCCTTCATGCAGCCATCCCTTGCCGCCCGCAAGGGGCCGATTCGATGTCGGCGTTCCCTCGGCGGTGGACAGTCCGCCGTTGTCGGACATGAAGATCAGCACCGTCTGATCGTAGATGCCTTGATGCTTGAGCTCATCAACGATTCGGGCGAGACCCTCATCGGCGCTCGCAATCATCCCCGCGTAAACGGGCTGGTTCTGCTTGCACCTGACCCGCCTGCCTCGCCAGTCATCGAACTCGGGTCCGGGTTGCTCAGGCATGGAGCGGACCTTGTCGGCAAAGTGGCGCGTCCAGTGGTCGCGCGATTGCTGCGGGTTGTGGACAGCGTAATGGGAAAGGTAGACGAAGAACGGTTTCCCAGCGTTCCGACGGACGAACCGGATGGCCTCATCGGTCAGCCGATCCGTCAGGTACTCGTCGGGCTGCCCGGGCGTGATCGGTACACGAACGGAAGCGTCGCCATACGGCCAGAAGTAGCTGGGCGGATGACCAAGGTGACATCCGCCGATGTTGATGTCGAAGCCCTGATGCTCCGGGTAGTACGGTTCCGGTCCGAGATGCCATTTGCCGATGGAAGCGCTCGTGTAGCCGGCCTCGCGCAAGCACTCGGCAATCGTCGTCTCCTCCAGCGGCATGTGGTCGAGGTACTCTGCCGGCAGCATCTTGCCGCGGCGCTTGCCGACAAGCCAGTCCGTCAGGCCGATTCGTGCCGGATAGCGCCCCGTCATCAGGCTGGCGCGCGTTGGCGAGCAGACAGGGCACGCAGCATAGGCATCCGTGAAGAGCATCCCCTCGCGTGCGAGTTGATCCACCGCCGGAGTCTCGTAGAAAGAGCTGCCATAGCACGCGAGATCGCGCTGCCCAAGGTCGTCCATCAGCACCAGTATCACGTTCATTTTGCGCTCCTCCCTGGCCGACTGCCGGGCGAGGAAGCCCAGAGCCCCGAAGGCGCTGATCGCAAGAAAGTGACGGCGCGAGGGTGTGATCGTCGGCATGAACCCCATTTTAGCGGTCCAAGGCGGCGGACGCAAGTCCCACGCTCGGAACACAGAGCCGACCGAATCCGGTAACATAGTCAACGAAGAATGCGGGTCACCGTGAGCATGGAGGTGCGGTCAGTATGTCGAGATGGTTCACCTTTGCGATCCTGGGCGTGCTCGTCGTCGTTCTGGGCGCCATGTCGTGGGTCGTCGAACGTGCCGGTAAGCCGGATCCGCCCAAGACGCCGACGGCTCAGGAGTCCGAAGCAAGGCAGAAAGCGATGAACGAGCGCATGAAGCAGGAACAGG
The DNA here is from genome assembly GCA_020722705.1 of Chthonomonas calidirosea. GTDB lineage: Bacteria > Armatimonadota > Chthonomonadetes > Chthonomonadales > CAJBBX01 > JAAYVH01. The sequence continues at coordinate 8,347 of DYKI01000048.1, forward strand.
CCTCGCGCGCCAAGATGATGCAGAGCATCAAGTCGTCCGCCGAGGCGCGCAAGAAGGGCGGCAAGCTGCCGATCAACCGGACGGCTCCTGAGCCGCCGAAGCCGGCAAAAGGGAAGCTCCCGGCCGGCGCGCTCGACGTCACTGGAGACTGGTTCAAGAACCGGAAGCCTGGCGATGCGGGTCTGGAGGAGCTTGAGAAACAGAACGCGGAGGAACCGCCGGCGCCGCAGCAGCAGCCGAAGCCCGCTCCCGCTGTCCGGCCCAAGTAGCGCCTGCAGACGGCGTCGATTCGGGTACGGATCATGCGGCGACTCCTCGGGCAATGCGTAATACCGGGCAGGGCAATGGGTCTTGCCCGGACCATTCGCAGCCGCGCCGACCTTGATGCCCTGCGTCACCCCGACGCGCAGCAGCCCTTCTGGGCCGCGAGACAGCCTGGATCCGATGATGTTGATATGGTGTTCGTCGTCCCACGAGCCTGCAGCCTTGGCGGTGCGCCCGATATGCCGGGCTGCGTGGCTCTTCTGTCGGAGACACAGGACTTCCGCACTCCTTCGGTCAACAAATCGCGGGTGCCGTCGGTGGAGAGCCTTGGGGGGGCCGTCGGGTCCATCCGGGATGGCGACCTGGTGCTGGTTGATGCCACGAGGGGCGAGGTGCTCGTTGATCCTACCGACCGCGCCCTGTCCGCCTTTCAGGCCAAGCTTACCGGCCTGAATCCAATCCGACGTTTCTTCGTTGACTGCGCACACGAGACCGTTCGGGCACCGGACGGGCATCCGATCGTGGTTGCCGGCCTGACCGCCGCACCGATGACGGCCGTACGATCCATACAAGTCGGTGCACCGGGGGCCCGTTGCGACGGCGTCCATCCCGTAAGTCTCGGAACCGTCGTTCCGACGTCGTCAAGGCTCGATCTTGATGACGCAATCGCCCAAGGTCCGGACCTGCTCGTGCTGAACGTCGGTTGCCATTGTGAAGTCATCGGTGAAGCCGTATCGTCGGCCCACGGCAAACCCGTGCTTTTCATCGTCCATCCTGAGGGCTGCTGCGAGAAAGCGCTCGTTCAAGCCGCTGCGTGGGGCGATGTCACTGCTGCCGTTCCCGTTCGCGGCGCGTCGGATCGCGCGACCGACTTCGGTGAGCATCTCGAGCAGGCAACCGAGGACCTGATCGAAGAAGGCTTCGAAACGGGGCGTGTGCGCGTCGCCGGCTGGATCGCGGAGGGTGAGGGCAACCCGGAGGCGCTTGCCGAGTGCCGCATCGAGCGCCTGATCGTTGACCTGGGCGGACGACTGGGCTCGAGACCGGACCAGGCGTCCACCATCCTCACCCCATGGCTCGCAGATGCCCTTGCGGCTGCACGTTCGATCGCTGTGCCTGTCTATTGCGCCGTCGGACCGGATGCAACCCACTTTGCGGCCGAGATCATTGACGCGGGGATCGGGGGCATCGTTGCGCCCTTCGAAGAGGTGCAGCCGTGGAAAGCCGCGCTGCGGCGCGCGGTTTGGTCCGACGGAGACGCCGCCTGACGCCTCAGTTTTTCGGCATTCTGAACGCCGAGTCCGGGATGGCGGCGTTGTTCTTGATGGACTTGATGCGCACGATGATCTCCACGGTTCCCGACGGCTGCAGGACACGCTGGCGCATGGAGAAGGGCATCAAGACACCGTCCACTTTCCGGAAGTCCGACGGGTAGATCTCAATCGGAACCGGAAGACCTGCGACTTCAGTGACCATGTCGGTGCGCACCGGCATGAACGTCCTGGCATCGTAGTACTCGATGGTCATGCGCCCGATGCGAGGCGACAGCTTCACGACGTATGCATCCCTGCCGCCGACCTTCTTGGTCCCGGCCAGTTCCCATTTGGTGAAGAACTTGCGCCACTCAAGGTGCGCCCCGATGGCTGCCCTCCGCGCGGCCTGGAGTTCGGCGCCGGTCAGCTTGCGCAAGCCCTGGGCAGGATCCTTCGACCAGCCAACCTTGCCGTCGAAGCCCTGGGTGGTCACCCCCACTCCCTTGATGCTCTGCTCCACGAGGAACCTGCCCGGTCGCTTCGCCTTGACGACCACGGTGCCGCTGAGGCCCTGCGCTCTGGCCTCCAACGTGCCCTTCATGATGGTGGTCTTGATGCGGTTCCACGCCGCTTTGGGACCCAGCACGGCGGCCCCACGATCCATCACTTGCGCGGCAGTGAGCTTGGGCTTTGACAGCCTCTTTGCAGTCTGGCCGGCAGCCGTTCCCCCCAACAGCCCGATCGAGACAATGGCGACTATGCCAATAGTTGATACTCTCATCGGCAACACCCCCTCCGGTCGTTCGACGCTTGCGGCTATCGGTCGCATGGAGTATGGCACCAACCCCTGAGTTTCACCATATCCCGACATGGCTGAGCACGATGCGCAACCCGATCAGTATCAGCACAACCCCGCCCGTAACCTCGGCGACGCGCCCGTAGCGCAGGCCGAGTCGGCTTCCGACGGTCATTCCCAGCAATGTTGCGAGCGCTGCAACCGCTCCGATAACCGCCACGGCTGTGAAGATATGCACATGCAGGAATGACAGGCTCAGCCCGACGGCAAGGGCGTCAAGGCTGGTCGCAACGGACAGACCGACCAGACTGAATCCTCGTGTCGGATCGCGCGCCGGCTTTCCGGAGCCGCCCTCGTCACTCATGGCGGAGCGTATCGCCCGTACGCCGACGAAACCCAGCAGCGCGAACACCAGCCAGTGATCGTAAGCGGCAATCGCTTCTGCCACCGTTCGACCGGCCATCCAACCGATAAGCGGCATGATGGCCTGGAACAGACCGAAGTGGAACGATAGGCGAAACGCCTGGCGGGGCCGCACCCGGCCCAGCGATACGCTGCACGCAACGGCCACAGCGAACGCATCCATGGCCAGGCTGACAGCAATGCCCACCAGAACAAGATCACTCAATGACGTACTGCCGCATGTCGGTTGCCGGGCCATGATACCTGACAGGCGCCGGCATCGGTGACGACCATGGCCGTACACACTCGGCTCGCGTGCTGCAGGACTGATGCGTCAGGTGTGCGATAATCGAACCAGGAGGTCAAAACGCCCACGCTGGGCGCAAGGGAGTTCCATGAAGATCGCGTGTGCCGCAATGCTCTTGACACTTGCCCACACCGTTGCGCACGCCCGTCCGATTCGAACGGGCAACCTGACCGTCGAGATCGGACCGCATGGCGTGAGCAGACTGACCAATCGTCTGACCGGGGAGACCTATGCCGAGAGCCTGCCGGGGGCCAGGCTTGCGCCGGAGCTGCATCGAGCGGGCGAAGCGGGGCCGTGGTCTCCGGACGACGCCTCTGATGAGAGCGTCGGCAAGAGTGGTGTCCGCATTCGGATGACGCGCCGTGATGACCGCCTGACGACCCGCCTGCGCGCCCTGCCGGACGGCGCCGTTGAGGTGAAACAGGACGGAGCCGGAGGTTCCGCTGGACTGTACGGCCTCTCCTGGTCGCTGGGCATCATCCCTGACCGCTATGAACTCCTCGTGCCGGGCAACAGCGGCCAGCGTTTCGGCAAGGACGCACCCGTTGGGACGCGATCGTTCGACTACCCTCTGGGCTGGGAGGCCGGCTTCGTGCTCATCCAGGGGGCACGCGGCGGCGTGCTGATCCAGGCAAACGACCCGACCATGTCACCCAAACGTGCCGACGTTGAGCGTGTACGCGGCGGCTTCAGGCTGCGCCTGATGTCTCAGTCCGAGGCCCCGTTCGACCAACGCACTCGAATCTCGGGCAAGCCGTGGCTCATCAGGGCATACAAAGGCCCCTGGCAGGTTGGCGCCGCAATGTATCGTGCGTGGGCCGAGAAGAACCTCGGCCTGAAGCCGCTGTCGCCGCTGGACGGCCCGGGCGCCATACATCGAACGCCGCACTGGGCCGCCGGCATTCGGTTTGTAGCGATCGTCGGCATGGACATCGAGACAATCCGACTGCTTGCCAGGCGCGTGGTACCGAGGCAAACGCTGCTGTACGTGCCTGGTTGGCGTCGTGACGGATACGACCGCAACTACCCGGACTACACGCCGGCACCAGGCTTCGGGCCCTTCGTGGCTGCGGCCAAACAGCTCGGGTTCAGGGTCATGCCGCATGTGAACTACTTCGGATGTGATCCCAAGAACCCTGAGTACGAACGCTTCAGGCGCTTCCACATGCGCGACCCGTTCACCAAAGAGCGCCTATGGTGGGACTGGAAGATGGCCGAGCCGCCGATCAAGTTCGCCTACATCAACCCGGCCAGTCGCGAATGGCGGAAGCTCTTTGTCGAACGCATGACGGCGCTATGCCGCCAGTACGACATTGACGCACTCCACCTTGATCAGACGCTGTGCATCTTTAATGACGCAAACGGACGGATTGACGGCATGTCGTGCGCCGAGGGCAACCTTGCGCTCCATCGAGAGCTGAAGCGAGCGCTGCCGAATGTCGCGTTGAGCGGCGAGGGGCTCAATGAAGTGACCTGCCGCTTTGAGGAGTTCGCTCAGCGCCACGTCTACGGACTGGATCACGTGGGTGGGACCTGGGATGACCGCTTGCTCAATATGGCCCACCCCATAGCCTCCGCCGTGCTGGCGCCCTACACGACGATCTACGGCTACCTGGGCCTGCCCAATCCCGAGCGTGCGCCTGAGTTGGCCGACGCCTGGCAACGCGCCTATGAGCGGTTCGGCGTCATCCCGACTTATGCATGGCCGGAGCGGGCGCAGTTGGCGGCGAGAGGGTCCATGGAGATTGAGCGCCTGCTTCGACGTGGCAGCCTCTTCATGCGTTACGGATTGGTGCCCGACTTCAGGCCCAACTGGTCGCCCGACGACATTTTCGTGTGGCGCTTGCCGCAGGGAGGTCGAGTTCGATATCGGCAGGGCGGCGGCACGGCTCTGGAAATGCGCCTGCCCGGCGCCAAACCGGTGATCCTTGAGCGACGGCTCGAGGGCATCGAACAGCACCCAGGCGGGGGTTCAGTGGCCGGATGGCCGGCCTACAATGAGCGTGGGATCATCGGGCTGCACCCCAAGCGGCGCTACGTTTGGACCCCGGAACCGCACGACATGAACCGGCCGCACCTCTCGTCGCTGCCGTCGGGGTGGCACGTTACCCGCTCCGGTCAGCATGCCGACCTGCTGCGTATCGGCCTCGCGGCACACGGAGGCAATGCCGCATTCGAGCTTCCGCTATGGGACGAAGCCGCCCTGTCCGCCCGGAAAGGCGGGGGCGTCCGCGTCAGTTGCGGCATCATCGCAGTCGAAGGACGCACGCCATCGGCAGTCGGCCTCACCCTCCTCGACGAGACCAGCGGCGGATTGGTCCGACCAGACGGCGAGGGGCTCTTCTTCCATCCCCCGTACAAGAACGTCCCAACCCAGGCCCTGAAGCGTGGGACAGCCCTGACTTTTGCCGAGTACCGCATTGAGCTGCCCGACGCTGCCGGGCTACGGCTGCAGGCAGGTGCGCACCTGCGATCCGGAGCAGCCGACTCGGACGGCGTGCGCTTCCGAGTGTCCGCCTGGCTGCCCGACCAGCCCACGGATCGCCAATCGGTTGACGTCCTGGCGACAGGTGTCCAGCCGGTGCCCGTTGAGCTGGACCTTGCTCGCTTTCGAGGGCGACCGATCACTCTGCGTATCGAAGCCGACGCCGGTCCCGCCGGAAACCCGTCCTACGATTGGGGGCGCCTTTCCAAACCGACCATCAGCGCCGACCCCGATCGCGCCAACCGTATGACTGCCGTGCTCCGATTCGCGGGGCTGCCGACCGCAGTGCGAGCGCTCGCGGCCGACGGAGAGCCGAAGGTCGAAATGGGCGGCAACGGAACCGCGCGCGTTGTGACAACACTGCCGAACGTGCTGTTGCTGCCCTTCGGAAATCCGTTGCGCGTGGCCGAGACAGGGCTGGACTTCATGACGCAGCCCCTGCGGGGCCGCACTCGATCCGAGTCAGGCGTCGAAGGACCGCAATCCATCTACCCGCCGGACAAGGGCGCTGCGGCATGCGGCGGAATCCAGCGTGCCGCCATCAGTCTGCACCCGCCGAACATGGGCTGCTCGCTGCTTGACTACGATCTCGTGCTGCCTGCAACACCCATGAAACTAGTCACCGCCATCGGTATCCGCGACGGATCGAAGTCCAACGGTGTCGGGTTCCGCGTCGAGGTGAACGGGAAAACGGTCTTCTCCCGTGACATTCGCGTCGGCACGGGATGGATGCCGATCGAGGTTGATCTAGCGGCCTACCGAGGACGCGAGATCATGCTGACACTCGTGACGGACTCGTTGGGTGACTTCGGCTTCGACTGGGCTGTATGGGCCGAGCCCAGACTGGCGCCGACGCACTGAGCGGATTCCGGGCTTTGGCGACGGAGCGGTGGTCGCCCGAGGCTTGATCCCGGTCCTGACCCCCTTCTTCGTGAGCCAGCGATCCCAGGCGCGGCAAAGCTCAGGCACCGTGACAGACCGATAGCCCTTTCGATCCATCTCCGCGAGGATCGCGGGAACGGCAAGAGCCGTCTCGCGATGGCCAGGCCCGTCATGCATGAGCACGATGTCGCCGGGGTGCAGCGAGCGCGTGACGTTTCGGGCTATAGCAGAGGGTCCGATGCGCCGCGTGTCCGCAGAGCTGACCATCCAGAGGAAGTTCGGCAGTCCGAGCGAGCGTGCGGCGTTCGCGATGCCGTTGTTTGTGAAGCCCCCGGGTGAGCGGAAGCATGCCGAAGTGCGACCGATCGCCTGCCGGATCGCAGCATCACAGCGCTGAATCTGCCGCAGTCCCTCCGCATTCGACAGCCTGTAGGGGTGCGACCAGCTATGGTTGCCGATTGCATGGCCCTCGGCAGCCATCCGCCGGACCAACTCGGCATTCGCGGCCACCTGCTCGCCGATGAGGAAGAAGGTTGCCTTCTGACCGCGCCGTTTCAGCGCATCGAGCACCATCGGGGTGTTGCGCCGATCGGGTCCATCATCGAACGTCAGGGCCACTATCTTCTCAGGGAAGCCCTTCATGCGCCCCACGACGGTCTTGCTCTTGAACCGTGCCGGAATGCTCCAGTCGGAACTGAGGGCGCCGGCCGGCGAACTTGGCGGCATGAGGAGCAGGAGCACAAGAACGTTGAGCATGAGGGGACCTCCGAAGCGATGCGTGCAGTCTACCATGCCTGCGGCTGTTGACGGCGCAGCGGAGGACCGCTGCTTCCTCTTGCCTCTCAGCCCTCAGCCGAGGTGAGGCGATCCCACGTCTCGTAGACGCGCCGCACGTTCTCCGGACGGGCTCCCGCTCCGAACTCGCACTGGGCTATGCACCCTCCGTCACGCCATAGGCGACGGTGCACATCCGTGACAGCCGCCTCGATATCGTCGAGAGTGCCGTTGGGCAGCAAGTCCTGCCGGTCAATCTCGCCCCAGAACGTGATCCGACCGGCAAAGGGCTCCAGATCGGCAATGCCCATGCAGAAGAGCTGGGAGTTGACAGCGTCCACACCTATCTCCACCAGGTCCGGGTAGATGGCGAGGATGTGTCCGTCGGAGTGCATGAAGGCCTTCTTGCCGGCTGCATGCGCTATCTGGACGTAGTCGCGGTACATGGGCTTGAACACCTCGCGCCAGACCTGCGGCCTGATGAGCAGGCCACGCTGAGCGCCCCAATCGTCCATGAAGTTCAGCCCGTCCACGTCCGTCTCGGCCCAACGTTCAAGCAGCTCGACGTACAGCTCGTGCATCCGCTTCAGGAATGCCGCCAGGCGCGGCTCGCCCGCCGCCAGATCGGCGTAGACGTTCTCGGTGCCGCGCAGAAACTGCACCTGCTCAAACGGGCGCGGACAGACGCCGGCCAACACGAAACGGTCCGTCGCCGCGCAATCGCGGTTGATGGCGTCCCGGTCAATGCTCAGCCACTCGCGCGGGAAGTGCACGCGCTCCGTGTCCGTATCCCAGTCCTCGATCAGCGGGCGCTTCACCTCGCCGATGACGCCCGGCTGGATGTTCGTGAACACACTGCCCCATTCGTCAACGTACTCGCCGGGCATGTGAGGATCGCCCTGCGTCGGCGGCAGTTCCGACCAGTGGCCGCTGACGCCGCCGATATCGTCCGGGAAGTCGCGGCGGATGGCGGCCAGTTCGTCCGGGTAGTGGTCCTGCGCCCAGGGCAGCACCCAGAGGTGACGCGGCGCACGCGCCGGTTTCCTGAACTCTAGTGTCTGAAGCACAAGCTCGCGCGATGTTGGCGGCATGTTTCGTCTCCGGTCCGGCGGCTGTTCTGATGTTCGCAGATAGGATACCATCGGAGCGGGCGCCCGTCATGTGAATCTCCCTCCAGGATGTCCATCGGGTACACTGAATGGAGCCCGAGCGAAATAGCGCGCACCGGGCTGAATGCCACGTGGCCTAAGGCCGTGGTTACCGGAGCACGCATGTGAACGTCGTCCTGGCTTGCCTCGATACCCTGCGCCCCGACCGACTTGGATGCTATGGGCACTTTCGCCCCACGAGCCCCAACATAGACGGTGTGGCTTCCCAAGGCGCTCTGTTCACGCATTGCTTCAGCCCGCACATACCCACGTATCCGGGACACACGACGCTGTTCACCGGCAGAGACGTGTACGCCCACGGCGTGACCGGCCAGTCGAACGCCTATGAGCCGCCGCGCGACATCCCGATGCTCGCAGAGATCCTTCAGCGCAATGGCTACTTCACCGCAGCGGCCGACAACCTGGGCAAGTGGTTCACGCGCGGCATGGATCACATCGAGAGCTACTCCTGGGACACATCGGCCAAGCGCGACTGGCGCAAGGGCGAAGCCGTCGCCGAGGCATCCCTCGCTGTTGTCGAACGCGCGGCATCGCAATCGAAGCCGTTCTTCCTGTTCCTCCACTTCTGGGACCCGCATACGCCGTATCTGCCGCCCGCTCCGTTCGACCGGATGTACTACCAGAGCGACGAAAGAGACCCTGACAATCGCTCGATGGATGAGGTATGGGCTTTCGAACCCTTCAAGTGGTACTTCCACGAGTGGATGCCCGGCGTCACCGATATCGAGTTTCCCAAGGCCCAGTACGACGCAGAAATCGCCTACATGGACTGCTGCCTGGCACGTGTCCTGACCCGGCTGGATGAACTCGACCTGGTCCGCGACACCCTGCTCGTCCTGACCGCCGATCACGGAGAGGAGCTCGACGAGCACGGGTGCTGGTTCGACCACCATGGCCTCTACGACACCAACGTGCGCATTCCCCTGATCATGCGTCTGCCGGAGAGGGTTCCGGCGGGCGCGCGCATAGGCGGCATGGTGCGCTCGCTTGACGTGCTGCCGACGATCCTCGACCTGGCCGGGATCGAGCCGCCCGCCGGCGAGGGGGTCAGCATGGTCCCGCTCATTGAAAGCGCTCGCCCGGGTTACGACCGAGGCACGTGCGACGTGATCCACCTGACCGAGAACACGTGGATGAAGAAGCGCGGCATCCGTACCGCCGCATGGAAGCTCATCCGTGCCCTTGAGCCCGACCCGCATGGCTTCCCGCCGGTCGAGCTCTACCATCTGGTTGATGATCCCGAAGAGCAGCGCAACGTCGCGGAAGCATTCCCGGAAGTGGTGTCCGAGCTCGGCGCACGGATGGACGCCCATGTAGCCCGCCGTGTCGCCGAGGTTGGCAGGCCCGACCCCATTCCCATTCAGCCGGTGCCCTTGAAGCGCGTGGGCCGAATGCAGGAATCCGACCCATCGCACAAACCCGATACGTCGCATCCGTCCGATCTGTCCGCCGGCGACACGAAACTCAAGGACGGCGACTTTATCGGGTACGTGCGCGACGAAGAAGCGCCGGACACAGGGACTGCATAACCATGTCTGATCTGCACGCCATCATCCTCGGCTTTCTTCAGGGCTTCTCCGAGTGGCTGCCCATCAGCAGCACGGCTCATCTCGCGGTCGCCTTGCATCTCTTTGGCCTGTCCGACGACCAGGGCATGGGCGTTGCGTTCACGGCCGTGAGTCAGCTCGGATCGGTGCTCGCCGCGCTGGTCTACTTCCGCCGTGACATCCTCGATGTGCTCACGCGTGGGCCGGCCGAGGCGGATTCCGGCAAGGCCGATCCCGACAGGGCCGACAGGCGCCTGCTCTGGCCGGTTGTCATCGGCACGATCCCGGTCGTTGTCTGTGGCATCGCCCTCAAAGACGCCATCGAGGGGCCGTTCAGGGCTCTGCATGTCATTGCAGGAAGCATGATCAGCTTCGGGATCATCCTGGCTGTAGTCGAGCGCAAGGCCCTGAAACGGCGCAGGCTGAACACGATCGGCATCTGGGACGGTCTGGCCATTGGGATAGGACAGGCGTTCTCCCTGGTGCCCGGTGCATCGCGGAGCGGCACGACCATCACCGCAGCCCTTGCCTGTGGACTCGAGCGTGCCACGGCAGCGCGCTTCTCGTTCCTGCTGAGCCTGCCGGCAATCACCGGCGCAGGCCTCTACGAGCTGATTCGCCATCGCGAGGCCATCGCCGCAGCCGACATGACGCGCCCGATCATCCTTGCCACCATCATGGCGTTCATCGTGGGCTGGGCGAGCATTGACCTCCTGATCAAGTTCCTGCGTCGCCACCCGACCTATGTCTTCGTCTGGTATCGCGTCGTCGTCGGGGCTGTGATCATCGGGATGGTCCTCGCCGGCATCCTCTAGACGCCCCTCGCCACTCAGCCCTCGGCCTCCCGCAGCAGCTTCTCCGCATAGGCGCGCCAGTCGCCGTCCTCCTCCTCCTGCAAGAACCTCCGCAGGCGCGAGGCGGCATCGAGACGGTCGGCCCCCTTGCGCAGAAGTGCTGTGGCTGCTCGGAGCCGGGCTGTGCGGCGGGTTTTCTCGTCAGGATCGCTTGCCGCTATGCCGTCAAGCACGGCGACAGCATCATCCACCGATTTCCGATCGGCAAGAACCGAAGCAAGCTCCATGCCCGTATCGGCGCTCAGCAATGCTGCCGGATTCAGGTCACGCGTTCGGTCGAACACCGAAGCGGCGTGTGCGGCCCGTCCCGAGGCCAGGTCTTCGGCAATGAGCCGCGCAGCCTGAGCGGCAGCACGGTCACGCTCGCCGCACTCCTGGAGCGCCTCGATGAGCCGCAGTGCGGCATCTCGATCCGATGGGTCGGTCTCGACAGCCGCCTCCCATCGCCTCACCGCGGCGAACATCGAGCCCTCCTCAATCCTGCGCCGCACGTCCCTCCGACGATAAGAGGCCTCGGCGGAGCGCACCATGCCCGTCAAATGCGCCCATCCAATCCCGAGCGCAAAGCCCGTGATGTGCGCCCAGTGGGCGGCAGACGGGTATGCGTAGCCATGCGAGCTCATCGCGTGCCGGACGATGGAGATCATCTCCCCAAGGGCCATCGCCCCGATCAGAGCTGCCGCGGGAATGCTGATGCGCGTGCCGGTCAGCCCCACCCGAGCTCTGTAGAAGCGCGCCGCGAACACGCCAAGGATGCATGCGGCCGCCCCGGACGAACCGATCACCATCGAGCGGGTCTCGGCGTGCGGCGACACCATGGCCATCCCCACCTCCGCCAGACCCGTGAGAGCCGCAGACCCGAGGAACAGTGCGGCGTACCGGGCCCGTCCCATCACCCCTTCGACGGCCCCGCCGAACACGAACAAGAACAGCATGTTGGCCGACAGGTGCAGCAGGTGCTCGTGAAGCATCCAGTACGTGAAGGGCGAGTGCCATCGAACCGCCCCTGGCGTGAGCCCCAGTGCGGCGAACCAGCGCACAGGCAGATCGGGACCGCTGATCAACGTCGTGGCGGCGACTGCGCCAAACCATCCAAGGGAGATCACAACCAGCGCCAGCGTCACTCCCGGCGCCGTGGCGGCCGGCTCATCGCCGGCGTAGGGCACCCACGTCAGGCCCTGCCTGGCTTCGCGCATCCGTTGTCGCCGTCGCAGCGGCTTACCGGCCGGCCTCCATCGCCTCGTCGGCCATGTCGAAGTTGGCATACACCTGCTGGACGTCGTCGTGCTCCTCGAGCAGCTCCATCATCCGCAGCACCTGCTCCGCCTCTTTGCCTTCCACGTGCACGGTCGTCGTCGGGATGCGGGTGATGTCCGAGGATTCCACTTCGAGCCCGGCCTCGCGCAGCGCTTCGGCAATGGCGGCAAGGTCGCCCGGCGATGTGTAGACCTCGTAGCCGTCGTCGGTGGCCTTGACGTCATCGGCGCCGGCCTCGAGCGCAGCCGTGAGTACGGCATCCTCCTCGATTCCATTCAGGGGAATCGAGATCAGCCCAACCGGCGGGCCGAACAGATAGCTGACGGCGCCGTTCTCGGCCAGGCGTCCGTTGTTCTTGTTGAGGATGCTGCGCACATCGGCCACCGTGCGGTTACGGTTGTCCGTCGCGCAGTAGATCATCATCGCGACGCCGCCGGGAGCATACGCTTCGTACATCATCTCCTCGATCGCCGCGCCCTCAATCTCGCCTGTTCCCCGCTGGATGGCGTTCTTGATCTTGTCCTGCGGCATGGAAGCTTCACGCGCCTTCTGAACCGCCAGCCGGAGCCTCAGATTGGCGTCGGGATTGCCGCCGCCCGACTTGGCGGCAATGATGATCTCACGGGCCAGCTTGGTGAACCGAGCGCCACGTTCGGCGTCCTGCTTGCCCTTCCGTAACCTGATGTTGTGCCACTTGGAATGCCCCGACACTCTCGTCCTCCTGCCTTGCTCACATACTCGTCTGCCGATTATGGCACATGACCGGAGTTGAGGGCGCGGGAAGAGCTTCGGCAAGCGCCCGGACGCAACGTCAGCCGATGCGGCTGGGGATCACGGTTCGCGGCGGCATCGGAGATGCAGGCAGTGGTTCACAGGGGTCTCGAACGTCAGCAGGATGCGGACGTGCGACGGAGCGGGCTCTGCATCGCGCATGGCCCACATTCGGTGCGCGTCCGCGCCCGGGCCGATCTCGATCACATCGTGGCCGTAACGCATCGCCCCATTGCCCCCCTTCAGGAATATGACCTGACCGGCCACCGGTCTCAGGCAGGTATCGCCCGTCTCCCAGACGCCGCCCGGAGGAAAGTCCAGCGCGATCTGCGCGGTGACGCCCGCCATGCCGTCCAGAGTCCTGTACGCCGCATCGAGGCCGTTCGCGGTCTCCGTCAAGCGCAGCTCGCTCACGCAAGGCGGCAGGGGCCGCCAGTCCCGCTCGGCGCGCGTCTCCAACCATCGCGTCGGCTCGATGGGCCGTCCGAGCGGCAGGTCGTAGCCGGGGCGATGCACATCCACCACCCCCTCGCTCCTCAGGACGCACCCATCCTCGGTCTCAACCATGCTGTCGCCGACGAAGCGGCCCGTCCCGAAGTAGCTCTGGCTGATCTTCAGCGCCGACAGCTCCGCCTCGCCGAACACCAGCGTCAGAAGGCGCGTCCGCCCGCCGAATGCCGTCGCCGACATCGCACCGCGGCGCATGCGCCAAAGCCCGATCGCCGGAAACAGGCTCCGGAAGTCGAACGGGAACGCCGTCGGATCAAGCGCAATGCCACGATCGCGCCGCATGAGCATGAACGACGTCAGCCCGGCCGCATCGCCGCGGCTCCGCCGCCAGATAAGGTCGGCAGCAGCCGCATAGCGCCTGTCGGGACGAACGTCATTGGCCATGAGATAGGCCGACGCCATGTTGCCCGGCACGGGCCGCGTGCCCGAGTCCTGACGCCGCGACGCGCCGGTCTCAATCGTGCCGTCGGGATGGAGCATGTGGAGGTTCAGCTCCAGGTTGGCCAGCGCGGCCCGAAGCGCAGCCTCGTCGCGCCGATGGCGCCAGAGGATGAGCAGCGAACGGTCGCAGATGGCATCGTAGACCCCGGCGCTCCGCTCGATGAACGCCCCATCCGCGTCGGCATCGCAGCCCTCGGCCACGTAGGCATCCACAACGGGCTCCGCCGCAATGTCGGGAAACAGCGACCCGGCCCAGGTCAGCGCCGCGCTCATCACCCACCGGTGGTTGGGCGTGTGGAACCCGCCATCCAGCATGCCCACGGTCAACCGCCGGACGAACTCCTCGATCTCGGCCAGAACCGCGTCCCATGCCGCATCGCCTCCTCGCAGCGGTCGCCCCAGCTCGATCACCGGGCAGAGAGCCTGAACCGCGAAGCCGGCATCGGGACTCGAGTCATAGTTGCAGTCGCGCAGGTCAATCAGCCCCGACGGCCGCTGGACCCTCCGAAGGTAATCGAGGGCGAGCGACATGCGTTCGAGCAGAGACGGGCCGTCAGGCTGCGGCGGCGTCGCCTCTGGCCGCATCTCACGGGCGATATGAAGCAGGCCGCCGATCGCCACCAGCCCAGACGTTCCGGTCGGCTCGGCGATGCCCCAATCGGGCCGCACCACCCCGCCCCGGTCCCGACCCGGCGCGAGCGCCTGCCGCTCAAGCGCCGACGCAACGCCCGCACCGAGCGTGCTCAGCACATCATGAAGCTCTATGGACACAGTGGGTTCCTCATGCCAGGGTACCGAAGGTCATGTTCCACCCGAGCAGTCCGGACACCTTCCCGCCCATTCCCTTTATTTCGTCCAGTGGTCGCATCGGGCGACCGGCCCACGCCCTCCGGGCTATCGGCAGATACGGTCAATGCGGGCGAACCGCTCGGACAGGCCGCGGTCGCCGCCATGGTCCTGCACCCGGGGCAGGGCGCAGCCCGCTTGCGCGCCTCCGCTCTGGAGCCTCAGAGCGAGAAGCATAGGGATGGCCGGAGACGCATGTCGGTCCAAAACGGCGAACGTACCGCCGAAGCAGCCTTCAACCAATCCCGAAGTGCCGGCTCGATAGGGCACTGCCCGCCTATCAGGGCATTGCGTCGCCGAAGCAGCCTTCAAGCAAGCCCGAATGGCAGGGACGGCCCGAGACAACTGTCGTTCCGTCGCCCCGTGGCGAATGCGCCACTGCGCCGCCGCCCCCATGCCGTCCTTGCCGATGAAGCCCATCGGGTTCATGAGCCGCATCCGCTCGCTGTCAGCCATCGCATGGTCCTCGGGGTTGTCGCTGCCGAATCGTGTGCAGCGCCGCGCCGCGATCGGTTTCAATCCCCGTGAGGGGCTGATGTGCTTTGCAAC
>DYKI01000221.1 GCA_020722705.1 Chthonomonas calidirosea
CCCCTCGATCACCCGCGGGATGTGCAGCACGAGGCCGGAGAACCCGAGGAGCCGCACCGTCGCCGCCTGGATCCAGAAGGCGACGGGCGGTTTGTCCAGGCCGAGGAAGCCGCCGGGGTCGAACGAGGCGTAGAGAAACGCGTGCCAGCTCGAGGCCATGCTGCGGACGGCGGCGGCGTAGTAGATGTTGCCCGTTTCGTGCTCGTCGAGGTGCCACAATCGCACGAACGCGGCCACGAGCACGATGGCCACCAGGGCAAGGGCGTGCAGCCGGCGACCCGATGTCATGACGCGAGCATAGCCGGTGTGCGACGGGCTGCAACGAACGCACGCGAGGGGGCATCCCTACGGCGTCCGGACTGCCCTCGCAGGTCGCGAAGCCGGGTATCCATGACAAGGCCGTCGCTGTCAAGAGGTTTCTCGCATGGAATACTACCGTTTCTTTCCGCTTTCCAGCTTGGAAGCCGGGGGTTCGGGGGCGGAGCCCCCGAGGACCGCGCGCAGGACATCCCGATCCGTTCGAACGTTCCGGACAGAACAGCCGTTCCACGTATCCATTCAGCCTTCCGCACACGGCGGAGGCTCACGATGTCGCATTCGAGCGGCGGCTCACATAGGGTGACGGCCTTGTTGCCGGGCGCGACCCCGGCTCAGGCCAACCACTGTTCAGCCTTCAACGCTCGATGCGACCCGTTGGTCGCTACGCGCTTTCTCCGCCACGACCGGCGGAGCCACAAAACGGAACGCCTCGTCCTTTCGGATCATCGTCCATCCGTCCTCCAGCATCCTGCGGGCCACCGCCACGATGGCGACGGCCTTGCCCTTTCGTCCGGCCACCCGCAGGAACAGATCCGAATACACCGGCACCCGGAAGACGGCCACCCAGGCCGCTTCCGTCATCACCTGCCGCAGATGGCTCGATCCCCGGTGGGTGATCCCGCCTTGATATCGCTTCTCGTTACTGCTTCGGATCACCGGAACCAGACCGGCATAATTCGCGACGGCGGCTCGGCTGCGGAACCGCCCGAAGTCCCCCAGCTCCGCCAGCAGCGTCAGCGACGTGATCAGCCCGATCCCCGGCATCGTCTCCAGCAACGCCGCCGGCTTGGCCCACCGCGGCCGCCGGGCCAGTTCCTTCAGCGACCGCGTGGATTCCGCCACCGTGACCTCGATCTGGTCCAGTTGGCACAAGTACCGGCTCAATATCGTCCGGCCCGCCTCGTCCAACTCGACCTGAGCCAGAAAGACTCGGCCGATCTGCGAAAACAGATCCGGACGCGGCGGGGACAGGACGCCCCGCCGGTGCAGCACGGCGTGGACCCGGTTCTTCAGCATCGTCCGGATCTGGATCAGATCGCTCCGCGCCCGCAGGTGCTCCCGCAACGCAAACTCCTCGTCGTCCGGCATGTAGCACGTCGGAAGCCGCAGGTTCGACCGCGACAGCTCGTTGATCACCTTCGCGTCCAGCTTGTCGCACTTCGCCACACTCTCCCCGATGATCCGAAGCTTCCGTGCGTCGAGCACCTCCGCCGTCACCGTCGCCCCCAGTTTCTCCCCGCACCGCAACACCAGGTTCCGCACCGCCCGCGAGTTCGTCGTGCTCTCCAGGCAGGCCCGGACCTCCTCTCCCTCCATCCCTTCCAGGAACTCCAGCAACTCCCGATACGTGTTCCCGCACCGACCCCGGGCCAGCACTTGACCCGCTTCATCGGTTACGTGAAGATACGAGTTGCGAACGTGCACATCCATCCCAACGTAGATCATGGCTGTCCTCCAAAAAAAGGCTGGCGTGTAACAACGCCGTACCGTACGCAACAGCGTACCCGAGGACAGCCTTGTCATGACCTTAGGGTGTTCGTAACCGTTCAGACCCCTATGGTGACCAGCGCCGGTGCGGGTTGGCCCGCACGGTAGGCGATCAGGGCCTCGCGAAGATAGGCCAGCACATGCCGCTTCTGCAGCCGTAGTGTCTGAACCGTCGTGAGAATGCGTTCCGCGAACCGGCATCCCGCCTCGCTGTGGTTCCCGAAGCTGATCTTGCGCCAGAGCACCGCCGGGCGCAGCGTCCGCTCCGCGCGGTTGTTCGTCGGCTCCACTCCCTCGACCCGCGCGAACGTCCACACCGCCGGGTAGACCTCCAGAAGGTTCCGGCAGAACCGCGCCGCCTTCGGCACCGGGCACGAAAGCCCCGCCTCCAACGCCTCATAAAGCTCGATGCACACCGGTCCGAGGGCCGCTTGCAACCCCGGCCGGTCCAACACCCCCTCGCGGAAATCCCTCCACAAGGCGAAGACCTTCTTGACGGCCTCCAAACCCGCCCGCCCGATTGTCTCCGCCTCGCCGCCCCAGTCCACCCACTTCTGGAAATCCCGCTTCAGGTGCGCCCAGCAGAGTTGCCGCCACGCCAGATCAACGATCTTGTAGGCCCCCCAGCGATCCGACGACAGCACGCCCTGGATGTCGCTGCCCAACAGTTGTCGCAGCGCATCGCGCCCACGCCCAGGACAAATCTTGAAGAACGCCACGCTGTTCGTGACCGCCAGCCACAACCAGCACAGCTTGCCGGCCAAGGCCCAGCCCGTCTCGTCGGCGTTCTTCACCGGTGCCTGCTGCACCGCCTGTTCGGCTTGTTGGTATGGCTCCTGCAGGGCTGCAGCAACCTCCTGCTCTACGTTCGACACGCTCCCCAACGACAGCGGCACGCCAAAGAGCGTCTCGGCGATCTCCTCCACCGTCCGCTTGCTGTCGTGGCAACATCCGCTGAGATAGGCGAGCGTAGCTGCCAGATTCGGGCCGAAGGCGTGAGCCAGAACCTCGGGCGGGATCGCACCCCAGGTGACGTGACCACAGCAAGGACAGGTTCGGGCATGGCCCTGATGCTCGGTGATGATCGCGAGGATCTCGGGCAGTTCGGCGACTTGGTGCCACGTGGGCTCCGGATCCTCAGGCCCCGCGTTCTCGGGCAGCGGGGCTTGGCATCGCTCGCAGCGTTCCGGCACGTGGGGAATCACACGGTTGACCCGCTCGGGTGGAAGGCGGAAGCGATGGTGTCCCGGATGTCCCGGTTGCCCGCCCGGCTTTCGACCCGTCGGCGGCTTGGGCGGCGGCTTGGGCGCCGACGGCGGATTGGCCGAGGGCGGCAGCGACGAGTTCCCGGAATGGGTGTTGAGCCGGGCGCGGAGTTCGCGGACTTCGGCCTGAAGTTGAGCGACCTGGGCCTGAAGCTGCTGAATCTGCGCCTGCAACAGCGTCACCAGTTTGGCGAACTGAGCACATTGGGGACAGCCGGGGGCGGGTGTTGGCATCGCGTCGTCCATAAGCCTTTTATCGGACGATGGTTCCGCAAAGGCCAGAAAACCGAGAATCCTCGTCAAATCTTCCTTGCGTTTTTGAAGGGGGGGGGTTGACTACGACCAGATCAGACCGATGGGGTCTGAACGGTTACATACTCGACACCTCGACAGGAGGCGGCGGGATCCCGGGGGGAAAGTGTACTCGAAATCGCCCGCCTCCGCAGTCGATACCTTGAAGGATCCGCCCGAACCGGGGCATAAGTATCCTATTGACGCCGGCGATACGAACGGCTAGAATGTAACGTAGGCCTGAGCGATTTGTAATATCAAAGCGCGTTCATCTTGGTAGGGGCACTCGGATGGCGGCAAGCGGACCGCCCAAGTTCAAGCGAATCTACAACGACCTCCACGCGGCGATCGTCCGGGGTGAGTACGGCGTCGGGCAGCGCGT
>DYKI01000222.1 GCA_020722705.1 Chthonomonas calidirosea
ATGAAATGCTCGGGCGTATTGAACGGCGCAAAGCCGTTGCTCTCATCGCTGCGCTTGACCGACACCTCCTGCCCATCGAGCAACGCAAGTCGCAAGCCTTCCAGACTGGGCCGGGCCATCTTGATCCAGGTGTAGCGCGAACCGGGAACAGCAGTACCTTGGAAGCTATGGCAATCGCTGCCCGCCACGCTGGCAAAGCGCAGTTTCAGCTCCTCCAGCACCATCGGCGCGGGGCTGGAGGAGACTGTCCACTCCAGTGCCAGGATGCCGGGTTCCTGCAAGACAGCCTTAACCGTATTGGCATCCATCACGCATTTTCGCGTACCAGGCTCGACCTGTAGCAGCCCCTTGTCGCCTTCGACGTGTGCCGGAATGGCCAGGCCGCCCGCCGCCAGAATGCGCTCCACCACTTGGGCGGCGCCGAGACGGGTGACGCCATCGCTGTCGCCGCGCGTGCCTTGGTAGTCCACCCTTGCCAGCAGATCGCTGATGGTCTGACTGGTGGCGGACGGGTCGAAGATTGCGAGCAGATGAAAGCCGCCTTGCACCGAGATTTCTACCCCTGGGAACAGGTGTAGCTCACGGAACCCGTCAGGTGGCGTGCCGGCGTCGGCCTCGCGCTTCATCTGCGCATAGGCCGCCTTGAGCGAGTCGATCCACTCGCCGGTGTTGTGATCGGTAACGGCTACGCAGTCAATCCCGGCGGCCATGTACTTGAGCAGCCATTTTTGCGGTGTCAGCTCAACGGGCGTGCCGATGGCAGCCTGCCAGGCGCTCGTGTCCTTGGAAGCCGACGTGTGGGTATGGAAATCGAACTTCCACCAGCGTGCGCCGGGGTAAGGCCAGGGTTGGCTTGCGTTGACGCTCATGTTCATTCCCTCAGTAATACTGCCGGATGTAGCTGTACGCTTTCTCGAACAGCTCTTCATCGGCATGCAGCTTGTACTTGAACAAGGATTTCCTGAGCGCCTTCTTGATCTCGCGCTCGCCAGCGAGGGTGTCCTGCCAACCGGGAAACCGGACCAAGCGCACGATCTCGTCGATGTCCGCCACCACCCGCTCGACCATGATCGGCGTCTCGGCGGTCTTGACTTCATTGAACAGCTCGGTCAGCGCCGCCTTGCCACGGTCCTCGTCCTCTTCCGGCGGTGTCTCCTTCTCCGCCTGCAGCACTTCCTTGGCCAGTTGCAGCAGTTGCTTGAGAAACTCGACGCTGTTGAGCACACCAGACTCGAAGCGGTCGCGCAGGGCATCCAGGCGTTCCGAAAGCGCCTTGAACTTGGGATTGCCGAGGTGTTTGCGTAGCCGCCGGGCCACCTTGATCTCGATCTCCTTCGCCTTCTTCGGATCGGGATTCGAGAGCACCGCCTCGAGCAGATCTGCGTCCAGCACCAGCGTATCGAGATCGTCGCGCACGGCGTCGACGTGCACGTTCTGGTGGATCAGCTCGATGGTCTTAGCCCCGAGGGAATGCCAGATCAGCTTGCCGTGGCCGCTCGATGGCTGCACCGACTGGTACACCTGCGAGAGCCACTTGTAGTCCTTCTCGTACTCACCGAGGATCGGATCTGGCGAGATGGCCTCCCAGAGCTTATTAAGCAGGCTGTACTCGACCGCGAAGTTGTCGCGCACCTCGTTGTTGGGCAGGCACTGCTGGGCCGCGATCAAGCCCTCGTAACCCTCGACCGTGCGATCGACGCCCGCGAAGAACGCCAGACATTTCTGCATCGCCTCCGGCAGCCGGTCCTTGAGTTCCTGGATGTTCGACACCACCGCCGTGACACTCTTGTCGTCGAACTCCAGCGCCTTGGCCACGTCGTCGAAGATGCCGAGGTAATCCACGATCAGGCCGTGGGTCTTCTGCTCGGAGTAGGTGCGGTTCACCCGGCAGATGGCCTGGAGCAGCGTGTGGTCGCGCAGCGGCTTGTCCAGATACATCGCCTGCAGGATGGGCGCGTCGAAGCCGGTCAGCAGCTTCGAGGTGACGATGATCAGTTTGAGCGGATCGTTGGGGTCGCGGAAGCGGTCGAGCAACCGCTCTTCCTCATCCCGCGTGCGGGCGTAGGACTTGTACTGCGGCTCGTTGGCATTCACCGTCATCACGATGTCGGAGGCCTCCGGCGGCAGCAGCTTGTCCAGCTCCTGTTTGTAGAGCAGACAGGATTCGCGGTCGAAGGTGACGATCTGCCCCTTGAAGCCGTTCGGTTCCACCTTGCTCTGGAAGTGCTGGACGATGTCCTCGCACACGCGCCGGATGCGCTCCGGGGTCTTCACCAACACCGCCATCTTGGCGGCGGTCTTGCCGAGGTTATCGCGGTCGAGGTCGGAGAGGCCGCCGGTCATTTCCTTGAAGGCCGCGTCGATAGCGGCCTTGTCGATGTGCAGCTCCAGCAGGCGCGGCTCGAAGTGCAGCTTCAGAGTCGCGCCGTCGCGGATCGACTCCTCGAAGCCGTAGCGACTCATGTAGCCCTTGTCATCCTCCTCCGCGCCGAAGGCGTAGAAGGTGTTGCGGTCGAAGCGATTGATCGGCGTACCAGTCAGGCCAAACAGGAAGGCATTCGGTAACGCATCACGCATCTTGCGGCCGAGGTCGCCTTCCTGGGTACGGTGCGCCTCGTCCACCAGGGCGATGATGTTGCCGCGATCATTCAGCACACCATCGGCCTCACCGAATTTGAAGATCGTCGTGATGATGATCTTGCGCACGTCCTGCGCCAGCAGTTGGCGCAGCTTGTCGCGGGAATCGGCCTTCTCGAGGTTAGGGATATCGGCCCCGGTGAAGGTGCCGGTGATCTGGGTGTCGAGATCGACACGGTCAACCACGATCAGCACCGTGGGATTCTTCAAGCGCGGATGCAGGCGCAACTTCTGCGCCGCGAACACCATCAGCAGCGATTTGCCTGACCCCTGGAAATGCCAGATCAAACCTTTCTTGGGGTAGCCGGCCAGCACCCGCTCGACGATCTTGTTGGCCGCATCAAACTGCTGATAGCGGCAGATGATCTTGATGCGCTGCTTTTTCTTGTTGGTGGCGAACAGGGTGAAGTTCGCCAGGATGTCGAGCACCACATGGGGCCGCAGCATGCTCTCGGCGGCCAGTTTCAGGCCCTTCAGCGGGTGATCGAGCGTATCGCCGTCATCCTCCAGGTTCCACGGCCCCCAATCCTTGACGGGCAGGCCGAGCGAGCCGTAGCGATACTCCTTGCCCTCGGTGGCCACCGAGAACACATTGCAGACGAACAGCTCCGGCACGTGCTTCTCGTAGTCGTCGTGCACCTGCAAGGCGCCATCGACCCAGCTCACCGCTGAACGCGTCGGCGTCTTGGCCTCGATCAACACCAGCGGCAGGCCGTTGACCAGCAGGACCAGATCGGCGCGACGCTCGGCGCTGCCGGCACGGAAGGTGAACTGCTGGGTGACGACGTACTGGTTCTGGTCGAGGTTGTCGAAATCGATCAGGCGAACCGGCACATGCTCGTTGTTCTGGCCAAAGGGCATGGAACGCTCGCCCCTGAGCCAGGCAGTGAATTCCTCGTTGGCGCGAATCAGGCCGTCGGAGTGTACCGAGAGCACGATGGCGCGCAGCTTGTAGAGCACCTCGTCGGCGCGATCGGGCTGAGCGGCAATCTCCGGGTTGAGGCGGATCAGCGCCTCGCGCACCCAGGGTTCGACCAGCACGTCCTGGTGCTGGCGCGGGAT
>DYKI01000049.1 GCA_020722705.1 Chthonomonas calidirosea
GAGCCGAGAGGCGAAAGCTGAAAGGCGAAGGCTCCAAACTCTGGGCTCTAAGCTCACCGCTTTCCTGGTGGCCATGTCGGCGGGGTTCCACCCGTTCCCATTCCGAACACGGAAGTTAAGACCGCCGGAGCCGAAAATACTTGGGGCACAAGCCTCTGGGAAGATAGGACGCTGCCAGGATACATACAACACCACGGCCCCAACGAGCATTCGCTGGGGCCGTTGTGTTTCCGGAGGGCAGTCGCAGCGATCTGCGCGTCCGTAGGCGCTTGGTGCCGAGGCACGCCGCAGACCCGTCAGCGGATCACAGCCACCTGATCTTGCGGAAATAGGCGGCGAGCGCAACAGCCATCAGGATCATCATGCCGATGGTACCCGGGTAACCGTAGCGCCACGTCAGTTCGGGCATGTACCGGAAGTTCATGCCGTAGACACCGGCGATGAGCGCAAGGCTCATCAGAATCGCCGAGAGGCTGGTCAACGTCTTCATGACCTGGTTCAGGTGGTTGCTCGTCTGGGCAAGATACGCTTCCAGCGCACTCGTCAGAATGTCACGATGCAGGTCCACTTGCTCCAGCAGGCGCAGCGTGTGGTCGTACACGTCCTGAAAGTAGACACGCGTCGAAGCGGGTATCAGGTCCAGGTCGGCGCGCAACAGGCTGTTGGCCAGGTCGCGCATAGGAGCCAGCGTTCGACGGAGAAGCAGCAACCGGCGTTTGAGCGCCAGAGCAGGCGAAACTTCAAGTCGCGCCTGTGGAGTGAATGCTGCGTCTTCGATCGCGTCAATGGCCTCGTCGAGAGTGTCCATCACGGGGAAGTAGCTGTCCACGACAGTATCGAACAGCACGTACAGCAGAAACGCCGGCTCCTCGGGCATCCTCCCTGGCCGTTGCTCCCATCTTCTACGGGTCTCCATCAGCGATGCACACTCGCCGCCATGGACTGTCACAAGGTAGCGCGGCCCGAGAAACGCATCAATCTCTTCGCCGGAAGCCTCCTCACCCGATTGGGCCGGATAGCCGCGCATGGTAACGAACAGATAGCCGTCGTACTCATCCATCTTCGCGCGCTGGTTCTGCTTGCGCGCGTCCTCCATCGCGAGCGGATGAAAGCCGAACTGCTCCTCGATCAAGGCCAGGTCCTCTTCGGTCGGATCCACGACATCAACCCACATGAGCTCCGGTCCGTTCGCCAGGAGATCGGATATCGCGCGAGGATCCACGTTCCGCTCCACGGAGCCGCCCCGGCATATGTCTACGCAGATCATGCCCTCATCTCCATGCCAGCTCCTTCGACAGGTCCAAATACCGTTTGATCCCCTCGGAAGTCACGTTCCATGGGATGTGATTCCCGATACACATGAAATAGCCGCCCGTCATCTTCCCCGTTTCCACCATAGAACGGACCATGGCTTCGATCTCATCGGGATCGTTGCGCGTCAGGATTCGGTTGTCCCCCTCCCCCGCCAGCGTCACGTTCTCATGCTTCCGGGCGATGGCCTTGAAGTCGGTGTAGGGCTCGGTCACGATACCCCGCGCGCCGCACGCCAGCACATCGTCGGCGTAGGCGTCCATATTGCCGTCCGACATGAAGATGACGTGCTTGCCGGCGCTGCGGAGGATGCTCCAGAACTCCTCGTAGCGCGGGAAGATGTGCTTCCGCATCCACTTAGGCGAGCACACCGGCCCGCGCGTGTTGACGATGTCGTCGTGGCAGATGACGAAGTTGACCGGCAGGCGCGCGAACGTCCGGAACACGCGGCGGTTGATCTCTGCGAACTCCTCCATGACCCGGTCGAAGCGCGGATCGAGGCACGCCTGCAGAAACAGCTCCCACCCGAACGTCAGCAGCGGCCACATGAACATCGTGTTGTAGAAGCCGCAGGACGCAGTCGAGCCTTCGGGCGCACGGTCGCCGTGCTCCGCTGGATAGTGCCGCCGGTAGGACTCGTACAACCTCTCTTCATCCGAGTAGTCGCGCGACTCCACGACCGGAACCTCCGTGAAGTCCGCATGCTCCAATGGCGACCAGGCCAGCACCTCCTCCACGTCGCGAAACGTCTTGCCCCAATCCCAATGCCAGCTTGTCGTATCGCCCCACCGTATCGAGTGGCGGCCACGGTCGTCGGTCGCGCTGCTATGCTCGCCCAGGTCCAACTCGGGCCGCGGCCGGGGCTCGTCGCTCTCCGGCACACCCAGACCAAGCTCTGGATAGAGCTCCCCAAGCCTCTGCCGACACAGGCGCGGATGCTCATAGTAGTCAATCCCCGTCAAATACGTCTCCGCATCGGGGCATGACCAGTGCTCCCAATGCGGCATACGCTTCGGGCCGAGACCCATGAACGCCATATAACGATCGTCGGTTGCCATCTGTCGCTCCGCCTTCGGAAGAAGCTCGTTCACTGGTTCTCCGCCAGATGCACACGTTCCTCTCATGTCCCGACCTTCCGCCACGCCCCCCACGCTCGGCACGTCACCCCGCAGGTGCCACAGCATGGCAGCCTGACGCAGCAGCTTACGAATGGCGAGCAGGCCCGGGGCGATGCCGGCATCGGCCACCAGCAGTCGGCACGCTGCCGAGCGAGGGCGAACCAACCGCGTGGAACGTGGTCCTCGCTAGCGCAGCGCTGGCCTTGCGGTTGATTCGCCACTACGTCGCGCGCTTGAGAGGGACCGGCACGGTCGCCCCAGAAGAGCTCTCACCGGAACCTGACCGGTTACGGCCCGCCCCCGTCCGATGGTGGGCTGCCCGTCGAGTGTATGGTGTACAATGGGATGCTTGGCTCTCACAGACGGAACTGGGTCTATCTGAGGTAGAAGCGGGATGGTAGGGGCAAGAGCGAGTTGCACTCACAACCGTTGCACAGCCTGCCTGGCGCTCGCTGGGCGGCGCGCAGCGCGCACTTGCGGCGTCCTCGATGTGGATGACTGCGCACAGGATCTGCTCGCGCACCTCTGGCGCGACGGGATGTGGGCTGTGCCAAGCCAGCGCGGATGCCTGGAGTGCCTCCCTTTCGTCCGGGTGGTATCGAGAAGACACGCGATCTCATGGCAGCGACATTGGACCCGATCGCTCGCCCGAGAGGCGCCGTTTTCCGCCCTTGGTGACGTCTACGCCCTCCCTCTGCATGAACCGACGCAAGCGGACGCCGCCGAGGAAGCCATGCAGCGTCTGCTGACTTCCTCCATCGAGGCGCATCTCAAGACGCTTACAACGTGGCAGCAGACGGTGATTCGGCTGCGCTTTCGCGATGGCCTCAGCGCTGCAGACATCGCCCGGAGGACGGGCGCCAGCGCGGACGCCGTGCGGCAGGCTCTCCGTCGAGCCCTCGTTGCGCTTCGAGCCGCCCTCCATGCAGACGCCCCCCCCCCCCGAGGCCGACGGCGGCTAGCGCATGTCAGGTTGCCCACTCCGAAGCAATCCCGAGGTCTGCGCTTCTCAACGTCACACTTTGGTGCGCCAGAGCGATAAGCTGTATATGGACCGCATGGACGCCTGTCAACTACAGTGGTCACCGAGGTTCTTGGAGAGCGCACAGTGCTGAAGTGTCAGACAAGAGCCGTATCGAAGGCGGATTACGCGATCGTAGCCCTCTTCATGTGTCTTGCGACAGGGTTTGCGGTTGCAGCG
Organism: Chthonomonas calidirosea; assembly: GCA_020722705.1. Lineage (GTDB taxonomy): Bacteria > Armatimonadota > Chthonomonadetes > Chthonomonadales > CAJBBX01 > JAAYVH01. The sequence goes on from DYKI01000049.1 coordinate 3,631, forward strand.
ATCATCCAACACCGCTGGTCGCAAGAGACAAGGCGGCTTGCCGCCTTAGGTCGGTACAACGCGCGCCCGGAAGAGGTGATCGGCAAGGCGCCCCACCTGCGCGGGCCCAGCCAAGCCCCGTATGTACTGGTCGAGTTCGGTGACTACGAGTGCGGTCCGTGCCGGGCGATGGAGCCAAGGGTGAAGGCGCTGCTAAAGAAGCACGAGCCCAACGTGGCGTTGGTCTTCCGCGATCTGCCGCTCACGACCATTCATCCTTGGGCCATGCACGCGGCGACGCTGGCAAACCGCGCCGCAACCGCCGCCGACTACTGGGCGATCCACGATCTGCTGTACTCGGCGAAGATTGACGCCTCATCGCTGCGGCGAGCAACAGAAGCTCTGGCACAGTGCACCACCGAGCCTCTGGACGGGCAAGCCGCAATGAGCCGGGTCAATGAGTCGATTCGTATCGCGAAGAGGCTGGGGATCGGAGGGACGCCGACTTTTGCGCTGGTGTGCCCGGGCGCCATCGTGCGGCGTGTCCAGAGGCTTGAAGACGTCGAGGAACTACTCAATGCGGCGGCTCGCGCTTGCGCCGCCAACGACACAGTCGGACACCGCTAGTGCAATACACGCCACCCCTAAGGAGGAATCCGTAGATGAAGAACACACCACTTGTCGCGCTTTGCGCCGTACTCATTCTCGCCGTCTCTATCGCTCTTGGGCTGACGGGTGCTTGACGGCCTATAGCTCCCAGAGGATCGCGGGCGGCTACGGCGGCGGAATCGCGACGCCGTCGCCGAACTGCTATACCGATTTCCAGTGCACACACCAATACTACGTTAACTCGGCCATCGAGTGCAACAACGATTCGTGCGTGCCGGGACGGTGCGATGCGCCGGCCACACCGCTCTGGTGCACGGGCGACGAGTCGCCGTGGACGCAACATCTCTGGCATATCCAGGACTTCCAGTTCCCCTGCTTCTACATCGGGCTCGGGGGAGGATGCTGGAACCTGCCGCGCCACTATGTCACCAACTGGAGGTGCGACGAGACCGGCACTCAGGTTGCCTACTGCTACACGACCTGGTACAACGACCCGGGCACCAGATGCAACTACTGATCGGTCCCGCGGGGGCCGCCGCAAGGCCGGCGGCACGCCCGGCCATCAAGCCTGGAATGCTGCCGTCGGGTGCCGGACGTCGCTACAACCACAGCCTGCTTACCGAACAAGGACGACGGCGGCTCGCGAACGATTCATCAAGCAGGCAAGGAGGTTCCAATCACATGAAATGGCCACACTCGGTCCTGCTGTGCACGATCGGGATTGGTTTCGCCGTGTCCGCTTACGCTCAGCGCGGCAGCGGCGCCGTTCCACGCGGCGACAGTATCGTACCTCCCTCCCCAAGAGCTCAGAAGCTCCAGCTTCGCAAGCCGTTCACGTTGACCTATCGAGCGCAGGTCCGTGGCGTGCTCCACAACGGCTCCAAACAGCCGTACAACGTTCGGATGACGCTCTCCTATGATGGCAAGCGACTGCTGTATCGGTGGCGAGACCTGCCCGACGGACACACAATCACGGAGTTGTACGACGGCAAGGAGACCTATGAAGCCGAAACAGGTTCGCGCATCGCGATGATCCGGCCCGGCTTCGATTTCGAGCGCCTGTGGTTGTGCCCGCTGCCGGGGGTCGGAATCCCGAACGTGCCCATGTTCACCTTCGGGATTCCCTCGAAGTACCTTGCAGACTGGGAGAACGCGCTCGCGCCAAAGCTGGCCTCGCTAGGCAAGTATGTCTCACCGTCTCTGTACAGCGCGCCGAATCTGGAACGTGAACTCGGCTTCTACTACTATGACGGAAGGGCGGCGCGCACGGACTTCGTTAATCGCCCCGTTCTGGCTGCTATAGTCCCGGCGGAGGGAGCACCGAAGGTCCTGTGGTACGTGACGCTCGAGAATGTTGCGCCCGCGCCCTCGGAGCTCTGGGAGTACTTCAGCCACAAGCGGTTCTCCGGCGTCTGGCTCGCCACCAGAGCCAGATACCGCTACTATTGGGTTAGCAGCGGAAAAGGGAACCTCCTACACCGCGACGTCACCTACAACATCGAGGAGGCCGTCGAACGGCCGCTCGAACCCGGCGCATACGATCCGACCACCTACCTGTCGCAGCATGCGAACGTGACAGACGCGGCAGGGCGTTCTGTTAGGACGTTCCTGTATGAGCCCGGCCAGGGATCCTTGGAAGAGCAGCGCCGGAGAGGCATGGATGTCTCGGAGCAAGCCGCCAAGGCGGCCCGGTCTCCTGTCAATACCGGATTCGTCGGACTCGGTGTGCTCGCGGTGGTCGCGGCTGTCTGGATCATCTGGCGGAAGAGGCGGATCCACTGAGCGTCTCCCTGTCGAACAACCCGAGAGGGGCCGGTGCTGCTTGCGGAAATGATCCGACCGAGGTGCAACGCGTGCCCACTCGCGCCCGGGCGTCGCGGCGCTTCCGATTGGTCGGCCGAGCTATTGGCCTGCTCATCATGCTGCTCGTTGTGCGCGCCTACCTCTTGCCGAACACGTGGCCCGTGTGGTTCGACCGGTGGCGCAATGTTGACATGCACTATTTCGGCCTCGGCGGCGCACGCGGAGTTGGCGCGGTGGCCATCGCGCTGGCAACGGTTGCCTTCGGTTCCTACTACCCGATCGCCTCCAGAAGAGACGGTTCCTTCGGCCTCTGGCTGATCACCGGCGCATGGCTGAGTTTGACCACTGCCGTCATCCTGGCGCCGTGGTCGCCCGACGCGATCGTGCTGCGCGAAGGCAGTCTCCTCCTCGGATACGCCGCCGGCCTTGCGGCGGCACGTCTCTTGCCCCGCATCGAGACCTATATCGCGACCCTTGTCGGCTTCGGAGCCACTCAGAGCCTGTTGGCCATTGCCTACCGAGTGCAGGGGGTGGACACTTTCGTCTCCGGCACGGTGATTCGGTCCGGCGGGTCGTTTGGCTCGCCAACGGAGCTCTCCGTCGTTGCCGTGTTCATCCTTCCCCTCGCGATTCGCGGTGTGCTGAGGTCGTCGGCAACGGCAGAGAGGACGTACTTCATGATCGCCGCTGCGTGTTTGTTGGCGGCGTTAGTCCTCACATGGGAACGGTCCGCCGTGGCCGCCTGCCTCGGGGCCATGCTGTGGCTCGCACGCAAGACCGTCCCCCAACGGCATCAGTTCGCGATCCTTGCTGCAGCCCTTGGCCTGCTGTTTGTCGTGTTCCATGTTCGGAGCAGCGGCCCCATCAACGCCGCCTCGTCGGCCCGGTCGGTGCAGGGGCGTGCCGTTCTCATGCAGGCCGCTGCACTGGCGTTCCGCCACCACTGGTTCGACGGTGTCGGCGTCGGGCGGCTGTCGCTGCCCGTGAAGATCGAGGTAGCCGGCCGGCCGGCACGTGTGTCACTGATGGACCCGCACAACCAGATCCTTTTCTGGCTCGCCGAGATGGGCATCGTCGGAGGGATACTGGTCGTCAGCCTGGCATGGTTCGTCTGCCGAGCACTGAAGGAGTCGGGAGCGGCATGGAGGGATGGAGTCGCCGCGGTTTGGCTGTCTGTCCTTATCGCCGCAATGTTCAACACGCTTTTCGGCCTGAGCGGCTTCGGATGCGGCAACATGCTGATCGGGTCCCTCCTCGGCATCACCATGCGGATCGGGGCAGTTCGTGATGAAACGCGACAGGTCATCCCCGCCATCGCCTGAAGCCCCCGTCTGCCTGCCGGATCGGGATCGCCCACCATGGCGTTGAGGACCCTTCGACGTCTCGAAACCAGTTTTTGGCCCGCAGCGGCGGCCGGTGTCGGCCTTCTCGTCTGGCAGACCAGTGTGTGGCTATTCTACCCTTGGGATCGCCCGTTCCCCTATTGGGATCACGCGCCGTGGCTTGTTGCCGCGCTGCTGCTCGTCGGCGATGGCCTGCTGCGTCTCCTGAGTTGGCTCCGAACGCAATGCTCGGCACGCGCACGCCGGATCGGATCACGCCTCGGGATCGCCCTTGGCGGCCTTGGCACACTTGGCGTTGTCGGGACCTACGTCTGGGCCGAGGTGCAGGTCGCCCGCCTCGCGTCGAAGCCCATCCGCACCGCGAGCTGCTCTCGGGCATTCCTCGATGCCACGGTCGCCATGGAGGATGGCCGTTTCTACAGGCACCGTGGGCTGGATCTTGAAGCCATCCATCGTGCGCTCCGCCGCAACGTTCAGGCACGGCGCATCGTCCAGGGCGGCAGCACCATTACCCAGCAACTGGCCAAGAACGTGTTCCTCGGCCCAGAGCGCGCGCTGCGACGGAAGATACTGGAGGCGTATCTGGCTCTGGCCCTGGAGCGACGGCTCACCAAACGCCGGATACTGAGTATGTACGTTTCGTGCGTGGACTATGGGCTGGGATGCCGAGGCATCGAACAGGCGGCCGGAGTGTACTTCGGGAAACGGCCTGAAGAGCTCGATCTCGCCGAGTCCGCGATCCTCGTCGGGCTTGTGCCGTCGCCTCCCCGACGATACCTCACATCCGAGGACCTCAATCGCGGCAGGCTGAAGGCGCTCGGTAGGGTGGCGTACTTCTTCGGCGATCGCTACACCGACTCTCAACTGGCTGAAGCGGCCCGGCGTCCGCTCGCGGGTTGGGTCCTCCCCTACGTGGACGCTGCAGGCCGCGGAGCAACGGCGACCGTTCCTGCAACCGTCTCCGGGGTCCGCTTCTTCTACTACACCGCCCCGACACGGCCCACACCGCTACGGCACCTCCACCCATCCTTCGCGGACCGCTTGCGTGCATTCGCCCGATACGCCCACGCCAAGGTCGGCCTCCGGGGCATTGCCCACATAGGAGCCTATGTTGATCGCCTCCAGCGGGGCGATACGGAAACGCTCTCCGCCCACGCACTGGGCCGCGCACTGGACATCCGGGGATTCCTGTTTCAGGAAGGCCACCTTGTCGAGGCGCGAGCTTCGCAGGACGTCTATTCGGACCACAAACTCACCGAGGCTCGCCAGGCGCTGCAGCGGTTCTTCCCGCGTGTGCTCTGGTATGGCAACGAGCCTCGGCGTCACCATGACCATATCCATATCGAGCTTCCCGCTCCGGCGTCGGCCCTTTCCGACATGTTCACGCCAGGCAGCGGGAGGGACGGCGTCCCCGCCGTCCAAGACGTGGGTCATCGGGGACGACACGGGAGGGACGGCGTCCTCGCCGTCCGGAATCTGGGTCATCGGGGACGATGACCCTCCCGACGCCACACTATCGGACCGTTGAAGAAGGGGTATGTGCCATGAAACCAACCACGTGCGCTGACTTTCGACGCCCGGCCATGGCGTTCACGCTCATTGAGCTGCTGGTCGTGATTGCCGTGCTTGCGATTCTTGCTGCGCTGCTGCTGCCGGTCCTGTCCTCGGCTCGCGCCATGGCCCGGCGTTCCGCGTGTCTGAGCAACTGCCGCCAGATCGGCCACGCCATACTGCTGTACTCGGGCGACTATGACGAGGTGTTTCCGCCTTACTTCGACCACGCCGAAGGCAACCGGTGTACCGGCGCCGTGGTGTTGAGCGGCGCCCAGAAGTACTGGCCTGAGCTGGTATCTCCGTACATTGCACCACCGACCGGCCACTCCGGCGAACATGGACAGGCCCTCATCCATGAGCTGTCGCGCGTGTTTGTTTGCCCGGAGTGGAGCGGCAATCTTCGCGATGGCGACTGGCGGCTGGGCAACATATCGTCCTACGGCATCAGCGACCACATCGTCAACTGGTGGACGCCATCGTACTGCGGCGGATTCAGGTCACGGTCCCTCGCCGAAGTGATCACCCCGGCAACATGCTTGCTCCTCACGGAGACCTACGACTGGTTTTCCGCCAGCCGGACTCTACCCGGAGCCGCCCTCGCTCTTAGCCCGCTCGACCATCTCCCATCCGGCCTCGGCGGCGCAACGGCGGCACTCGCCGGACGGCACGGCGGCCTATCGCGCAAAACGCAACTGACCCAGGCCGCGGATCCGGCGTCCCTGAACATGACGACGTTCTGCGACGGTCACACCAGGGCCGTCAAAGTCGGCGAGCTGGCGGGGTCGGCAGAACTGTGGAGCATCTCCGGCAACGGCGCCTGGCCGTAGCCCTGCTCATTCGTTCCTCGAACGACGCCGAACCTCCACATCATCCACCAGCACCTCGAACGACCCGCCGCCGGGGCGGCCATCGAATGCAAGCATGATGGTCGTGATCGCGTCGCCGGCCTTGTGGCCCAGCGGCACGACGATCTGCCGCCACTCCCCCACCTCGCCCCGATCCGTGCCCGGGTGCGCGCCGCGGCGCTCGGTGTCGCTCGCGCCGGAGTCCCGCAGCGTCGTGCCGTCGTCAAAGAGCAGGTCGAGGCCCGACTTGCGGCTCAAACCGTTCATCGGCTTGATCCAGTAGCTCAAGACCGTGTCGGGCTGCACGATCACCTCCGACCTGAACAGACGGCAATAGACGAAGGAGTGGGCTGGATCGTCGGCGTTGCCGGATAGGCGCATGGCCACGGAGCCGTTCCTTCCCATGCCCGGCGCGGGTCTGCACGACAAGCCGCTCACCGATCGGATGCCACCGCCTTGATCTTGCACAGCATCTGCTTCCGGCGCCGGATCCGCCGTCTCAAAGCCGCTCCTGAACTCCGTCGGACCGGGCCGGGGCTTCGGAGGATCCGAGTTGGCGATCCGCCTAGCCTTGCCTGTGCGGTCTTCGATGAGCAGCCCCTTGCTCTGAATGCAGCCGACCACGCGCGCTGCCCCCACGTCTTCGCCGAGTGAGATCGCGGGCCTCCAGTTGCCCTGGAAGACGCCAAGGTCGAACCGGGCCGTGCCCTGCGCGACCTCGATCGGTCCGGTCAGGTTGTTGAACTGCTGCAGGGTCACCCTGCCCTTCCCTTCGAGGCGAGCCATTCTCGAGCCTGCCCATAGCTGCGTGTTCAGGAATCGGACCTTGCCCGCGAAGCCCGGTGTCGTCACGATGGAGGCAACCTGGCTCTTGCCGAGGATCACCAACTGCGTGTTGAGCAGGTCAAGCCCGCGTGAACCGACAGCGTCAAACGTGATCGCCCGGCTTCCCGCATCGGTACCGTGGTTGATCACGATCCCCGATGTGCCGCCGCCGTCGTTGGCGAACCTGAGGCCGTCCAACGCCGAATAGAGGAACGTCCGGAGTATCTGCTGATCCTTGCATCGCCCGAACACAATCCCCTCCAGTTTGGCCTGCTGGAACTCGATGACCTGGCCGAAAGGATCGCCCGCATACGTCGGCTGGGGCATGCCCTGGGGCAGTCGGGCCATGTAGTGCGGGTTGAACTGCACGTCCTCCACATGGCCGCCTCCGTCGCTCTTGCTCACGAACAGCCCGCGGCGCAGATAGCCTCCGGCGAGGTAGAGGATGCGGTGACCCGTGCTCGGATGCGTGAAGAAGTCCACGCCCTGCCAGGCGTTGCCGATCGTCACGTCGGTAAGCCGGCACTTCGGCCCGAGCGCTCGGATCGTCCACGGGTACGCGACCGGCGCCGTCAGGTCCTGCTCGGGATACCAGACCGTCAAACCGCGCACACCTGAGCCGGGCTTCAGGCTGATGAGCGGCGCGCCGTTTTCCTTGCCCCTGCCGCCGGTGGCGAGGAGGACAGTCCCTCCCGAGATCGTGTGATGCGGCACGTCGAAGCTGCCCCGCAGCTCCACGCCGGATGGCACGACCAGCGCGCCATTGATCCGGTAGCGACCTGCAGCCAGATAGACGGTGCCGCCCGTCTTGCCTGCCGCGTTCAGAGCGCGCTGAAGCGCGGCCGTATTGTCGGCGGCGTCCGGGCTGACACCATGCGTCGCGGCGTTCACGAGCGCGTTCGATTGAGGGCGCGGCAGAGCGCATGACTTCGGACGGTAGACGGGCGCATCGAGCTTGACGGCGCCCGCGGAGACGACCACGTCACCGGGGCCATCCTGTTCCACCGTGACCGGGAGCGCCTTCGCCCCTTTGGGCAGCAATATGTCGCAGCCGACGATTCGGGCGGTCTTCACGGCTGCCCCCAGCTTCACATGCGGGCCGGGCCCCGATGCCCGACAGCCCAGCATGGCCAGCGTGCCCGACCGCGCCTCCACCACCGGTGCGCCATGCCCTATGAACCGGGACCGACACGCCGTGACGCTTCCACGCCCAGCATGGAGCAGAGCCAAGCCCTGGCTCAGGACCTCGCAGTCGTTCAGTTGGAGCACGCCGGAGAACGTCAAACGGGTCAGCACCCCGTGTTCGCGGCCGTCAAAGCGACATTCGGTGGCCGACAGCCCGACGGCGTTGGTCTCGACCACATCGAGCCCGATACGGCAGCCTTCGGCCTTGCAGCCATAAAGCACGGCGTTGGTCGTTCCTTGCGCTCCCGGCCTGAACCGAAATGCCGTGCCGTAGCCGCCGATCCGCACCCCATAGAGGTACTCCCAGTCGCTCCGGCCAATGTCCAGCCCCACGGCGTCCTTCAGCAGACGCTGGCGAAGCCGTGCCCAGACCCCATCGGATGCGGACCTGCCCGACAGGTTGGTCGTCTGCCAGTAGAGCGGTGAGAAGTGGACATCCGTCAGGCGGCCAATGTCGGTGCAGGTGTCCACGAAGATGCCGGTCCTCAGCGGAGTCCCCGTCACATCGCGGATTGTGTGCAGCTCGTTCCACTCCGGCCCGAACTTCATCGCCTGGTAGGGGTTAATGAACAGGACGTTCCGCACGGTGTAGTTGTCGCCCGAGACCCTGGTCGAGCCGGCCACCGTCCACGGGTACGGCACGACGTCCTCGGGCTTCTGTTCCGGGTACCAGACCACCAGATCGCAGAGCCCCGTACCCCGCTCCATGGTGATTGCCGCCGGGCCGTCTTCGGAACCGCGGCCATGCACGGGCATGAGGATCGTGGCCGGGCCCTTGAGGGGTCGCCATGTGCCCTTTCCGTCCGAGCCGACCAGAGGCCGATCGCCACGGAGCGCCACGCCCTCCTTCAGCGTGATCGGCGTCTCAAGGCGATATCGCCCGCACGGCAGGAAGATCGTGCCTCCGCCGGCAGCGGCAACGCGGTCAATGGCGGCCTGAATGGCCGCCGACGCGTCCGCTCCCGACCGGGGCGGCTGGACGACGGCCACCGCGATCACCACATCGGGCGTGGTATAGACGGTCTTGATTGTGCGCGGCGTAAGGGCCGCCTGCACGGGCATCACCAGAGCCCCCATCACGATCAACAAGAGTGCCGAACGTCCCATCATGCTGCGCCTCCCATGTGAGCGGCTTACTGCTCCCGACGGTGAAGATTCGTCGTCCTGCTCTGTCGCACCTTCCGGTGCGAGCGAACTGCGCGGCACGCCCAACACGGCCACATACAGATCGCCGTTCGAGAATGATCCATCTGTCTGCTTGCATTGACCGGGGGGGTGATAATATGGATGCAAGCTGGTACTCCTTCTCATAGGACGCCGATGACCACTGAAGCACATCGTCCGATTCCGGCTCATTCGCTGCCGGTGCAGGTCTCGTTGCTCCTTGCAGCAGTGTGGGGCACGGTTGCGGCGCTCAAGGTAGGCGCGCTCAATCAGTTGGCGGCCGTTCTCGATGCCGCAATGCTGTTTCCTCCCTGGTTGGCGTCGCCCGTCGCCGTGGCCATTGTCGCTTGGGAAGCGACTGTGGCACTGGGTCTCCTGCTCCCCATCGTACGGCGCGCTGCTCTCTGGGCCACCGCGATGACCCTCTTCGCCTATTTCGGCTTTGCGATGTGGCGCGCCGTCGCCGGCATAGATGCGCCCTGCCAGTGCTTCGGTTTCCTGTTGCGCAGCACGCCCGGCACATCCGCCGCCGTGTGCCTGGTCCTCTTAGTCCCGACGATCCTCGGGCTCCGCGCACGTGGCCATGCATCACACCAAGGAGACGGCAATGCGTAACCGCTCGTTCCTCGGCCGCATGGCTCGCCGTCATAGGCACGGCCTGTGCCGTGCTGTTGCCCCGTACCGCTGCCACAGACACGGAGCAGATAGTCGGCTCGCATACGCCTGCCGGCAGGGCTGCAACATCCCGAACGGATGCTCGTGGCCCTTCGGCAAGTACACCGTGTGGCACCCCCACGTCGAGTGTCGAATCACGATCGGCACAATCACGTGTCGCGATTCGACTGAGAAAGCCCCGTGGTATACGCAACGCGCCTACAGAAACGCCGACTGCACGGGTCAGTTGCTGGATACGATCAATATAAGGACACACCGAACTGCGTCCCGCTGTGAGGCCATCCATGTTGTCGCAACGCACATCGTCTGAAGTAAGGAACTTCGGCAGCCTCCGCTGGTTGGTTGCTGTAGGGCAAGTCGTACTGCTGCTCGTCGGAAGTCCTGCGATAGCGCAGGTAGATCGCTCTGATTACCGCCTCCTGAGGCAAGGTCTGCGCGACCTCCGCCACATGCAAGTCGCTGTTTCGGGGCGAGTAGAAGAGACGATCCGCATCGTCGGCAAAGCGCCGTGGCGGGAGGAGCCTCACCAACAGGACCCTGGGCTTAAGGGCGAGACCGTCTACCGAACCTGGAGCAGGACATCTGGCCGGCGCACCTACCTCTGGACATGGCATGGCGACCGGTACCGAATCGTCGGTGGTCTGAGTGGCGGCGACATAAGGGAACAAACACGGTGCGATGGCCGCTTGGAGTATGACCTCACTCAGCAAGCCGCCGGTCACGGACACGCTTGGGGCAGCATTGATCGTCCAAGGGGCACGATTCCCACGCCTGCGACCTTTGCCTACATGCCGAACTGCAGATGGGCGGAGGATGTGCTGGCCGAGATGAGGCTGCGCACCGTTCGCCGCATTCCGGGACCGGAGGACCACGAGCAGATTGAGTGCGTCGGCACCGACCGGGGCCGCTACACCCGCCTCGTGTTCGATCCGAGTCGGCGCTACGCCATGGTCAGCTACGAGTCGGACGGGGACCGAGCCGGCTCTGTAGAACGGGTGACAGAGTGGAAGCAAATAGACAGCTTCCATGTGCCGGTTTCCATGGAGCAAGAGATGCGCTCGGGTCCGTCGCGCAGCGCACCAGTCTGGCGCATACTGCGTCTTCAACTCTCGGACATCAACGTCGGCCCTGTGCAGGAGCAGGAGTTCCAGCCAAAGTGGCCCGAAGGGACGGAGATCGTGAACGTTCCCGAGGGCAAGCTGTACCGATGCACCAACGGGCGAATGGAGTTCCTGATGCACGTCGGCGGCCGGACTCCCGCAAGGATGCTGATGGGGTGGAGCATTATCGGGGCCATCACGGTTGCCGGCGCACTGCCAGTTCAGGCGCTCACCCGGCGCCGGCGGAGTCCAAAGCAGGCCGCCCCGTAGGTCGTCTCTCGCCACAGGCTACAGGAGCCGACGCGCTGCCCGGACCGCCACCAACTGACACGGCAGGCAGTAGTCGGCCTTCCTGGTGCCCGGCGGCAGCGTAACCTGCTCGTAGGCCGTCAGATGCCCACGCGCCTGATGGAACAGGATGTGGCCCCAGAGCACGCAGGCGTACTCGGAGCGCATGCGGAGCGACCATAGGCCGTCGAGGCAGTGCATGAGCGGCCAGTCATCCGCGTGGCCCTCGAACCGGGTCATGCCGAGCCATTGTCCGCCGCCGTTCAAGCGCGCATCCACGATCCGACGCATCAGGTCCTCGGGAAGCACCCCGCTCGAGAGCAGCTCCGGCCAGTAGCGGTAGTTGGTGTAGGATCCCAGCCTCGACCCCGTGACACGCCCGACCGGCCGCGCCATGCTCCCCTCGCCTTCAGGTTCGACCATGGGCCGCAACCACCAGTCGGCGCGATCGCGCGGCCAGGTGTCGCGGATCGCCGAAAGCAGAACCACCTGCAGGCGCACGGCTTTCATGCGCACGGCCTCGGCCTCCCGATCCATGCGGAGCCGCTTGTCGAGCACCCATGACCAGTCCATCAGGCCGCGCCAGAGCCATGCGCTGTTGTGGAAGTAGGTGGCTGCATCGGCGGCAGTATCGGCCTCGGGCACGCCTCCGGGCATCGTAGGCCGAGAGGCCGGCCCCGTCAGGTCGGCGACCCGGTGCGCCATGCGCAGCACCGGGTTGAGGTGACGGCCAAGCCACTCAAGGTCCGTGCCGGCTTCCAGAACGCGCCTGACCGAAGTGAGCATCTGTCCATACTCGCTCAGCGACGGCGCGTAGTACGCAATGGAGCCGTCGTCCTTCACGAACGTTCGCAGCCAATAACCAAGAAGCGCCTCGGCACGAGGGCGCATCCCCCATTTCACCAGGGCATCGGTCGCCGCGATGATCGTCGGCGGAAAGCCGTCATGCATCTCATCGGCATAGGCTCCGACGCCGTACTTGGGATGATCACCCTTGAACGTCGCCTCAATATGCGCCAGTCCGACCCGAACGACCCATTGCAGATGGCGCGTCGGGTAGCGCACGTCCGCCGGGAGGGGCTCGGACTGCAGGCCCGGAATCTGCAGCGAGGAGGCGATGTGCCATATCATCGCCGGATCGAAGGCGGGCTCGCCGTGCAATGGCTCTGCGGACATCTCCATCAACTCCGGCAGGCGTGAGCCCGACTGCACGAGTTGCTCACGGTAGGGGTCCGTAAGGCATGTGGCCGGATCCGGCGACGGAGCAGCAGCGCCGGATCCGATCCGTCTGCGATGGGCTGACCTTGGCCTCCATCCGGCCAGAAGCCGACCGTACTCCTCGATCGGCGGCTCGCCGTGATCGCGCACGTATGCGGCATCCAGAAAGACGCCGAAACTTGTCACGTGCCGTATGCCACGCGCGCCATAGGCATCGAGATCGGCGGCAGCGAGCGGCGCGCTCCATGGCAGGCGCGGCGCGGGTCGTTTCCATCCGGCGAAGCGCGACGCATCCATCCAGTACTCGAGCGCCTGCGCCTGCGACGCGTCGAACACCTCGAGGTTCGCGTCGAGGGCATCCAGCCGATCCTCCTGCTCAGGAGAATGCTGCTGCTCATAAGGCACGTCGTAGCGACGGTGGATCGGCGCGAACTCGAGGAAGACGTTGCGCTCCGGCTTCACCTGCGTCGGCACGGCAAGCGTGTTGTGATAGGCCAGATACGCGACCTTTGCCCGGCGATCCACCCTGCGGAGCGCCATGGCCAGGTGGTTGGCCAGCATCAGCGCCTGGTCGCTGTCGGTCAGCCCCCGGCACTTCGGGCAGCGGCACCAGGTCACACCGTCGTCGCCCCACAGGAAGTACCGACCGGTTGTAGGCCGCAGCTTGCGCGCAAACACAACAGCGTTCTCGGCGACGATCTCCAGCGCCTGCGGCGATGAGCAGCACAGGTTGTGATCTCGGACACGTTGTCCTGTTTCGTCCATGCGGAACAGCTCAGGCAATCGCTCGAACAGCCTACGGGGGAGCAGATCACCCATAGCATGGAGCTCATATTCGACCTCCAGGCCCAGCTCCGAACACCGCTTCAGGAACGTGGCTCCTGCATCGGTCTCGATGTACGCCGCGACCACCGAGGGCGTCGGATGGAGCGCGATCGTGGTCAGCCCTGCCCTCGACGCACGCTCCGGCCAATCGGCAAGGGAAAGGTCCTCGGGGGTCAGCACCAGGCCGCGAGTCAGGAAATGAGGCTTGATCGTCTTGGCAGACACAGTCTCCTCCTTGCCTATCTCCATCCCGGTCGCCATGGCCGCGACTGCGCGGAGCACCTCGCGACGACTCAGTGAGACGTCATCGGGCTTCGGTGTCTTTGCCACGGAGCAGTCTCGATCAGAAGTCCCAGTCGGGCTGAGGAACAGGCGTCCGCAGGACCAAGTCGAGCCGGCGGATCAGCTCTTCAGGACCACGGAGATCGTCGGTGATCGCCAGTCCGCTCGCAGGGCACACGCCCAGCCACATGCGCGAAAACGCATTCACGCTCGCCTCCAGCGTCGGCAGCGACGGCTCCGACCCAGTTCGGCAGTTGGACTCCGCCCCGAGCACGACGACATATGTGCCCCCAATGCCGGTCCAGCCAGTCTGGGCTGCGTATTGCTCCACAGGGTCCCTGAGCTCAAGGTTGAACGCCACGTCCGGCGCGAGGCTGGTAACCGCCCCGATACAGGCGGCGAGGTCCAGGATCCTGACCTGCCAACAGGCCGATGCCTGGATACGAGCCTCGTGTTTGCCTTCCGCCGTTACGTTCATGTGCCGGAACGGCCGATTCAACCAGTCCTGGAGCATGATGCCCGCAGGCTCGCGAACCGACACGCTCAGGACCTGATCGGAGAGCGACTTCAGCAGTGCGAGCAAGTCCTGCAGATCATCGCCGTTCCGGAATACGAGCTCGGCACGGTAGGGTCCCTGTTCCATACTGTCAGACCAGATCCACACCCAGTGGCTCAGACGTCCGCCCGGCGCGTCCCGGTACCCCATCCCGAACGATTTCTCGCGGTTGGCCATTTCCAGCCGGGTGATGCCGGCAGGCGTCAGGTTGCAGCCGCCATGGCGCCTGCGGCGCGCCAAACGCGATTCGTGCGCCTCCTGCCAGTCGTCGGAGCTGACGCGGACGGCCGGGCGCGGCGCACGACTCACCCGCAACTGAGCAGGATCGAAACGAGCTCGGATGCTGTAGGTTCCGGTCCCATAGCCCAATGCGTCGTAGAAGCCCTGCTCGAAAACGCCCAGGGCCGACAACGCCGCACCTCGTCGTGCCTCGTTGGCCAGCGAGCGCGCCAGCAGTTGTCGCGCAAGGCCGGCTCGCCGAGCGACCCGCCCGGTGGTCACGCCCGTGCACGCCGCCATCGGAAGGTCACGCTCCATGTACCGCATGGCACCGTCGGTCATCATCACGAAGCACTCGGTGCTGCCGTCGAGGTCTGCAACCATTCCGCGGCTGCCCTCGATGTACCAGCGCAAGCGCTCCTCTTCGCCCTTCGACAGCCACCCCACTTCGCGCCAAATGCGCGCGGCTGCCTCAAAGTCACGCTCATCGTCATAGTCACGGTAGGTTCTGTTCATCCGGTCTGTCCTTCTTTGCGCGATAGTACCTCGCCATCGCCTGAGCATCGTCTCACGAACAGAACGGGGTACCCTTAGAGCCGGGGCCACAAACCATGCAGCGAGACACAATGACACCGCGCGAGCGCTGGCTCGCCGTCCTGACTCGGCAGAAGCCCGATCGCGTGCCTATGGATTACTGGGCCACGCCTGAGGCGTCGCGCAACCTGATGCAGTACCTGGGCTGCAGCAGTATGGAGGAGGTCTACGACCGACTCCACATTGACGCCGTCGCGGGTGTCGGTCCGCGATATGTGGGGCCACCTCCCCCGGAGGGGCAGGACATCTGGGGCGTTCGGCATCGCCAGATCGAGTACGAAACCGGTGTGTACTCGGAACCGGTGAATCACCCCCTGGCAGCCTGCAACAGTGTGGACGAGATTGAAGCGTCCTACGTCTGGCCCAGCCCTGACTGGTGGGACTACTCGGACATCCCGCAACAGGCAGACAAAGCCGGCGATCGGCCCATCCGCGGCGGCGGCTCTGAGCCGTTTCTGCAATACTGTGTCCTGCGCGGTCTCGAGCAGGCCATGATGGACCTGATCGAGAACCCCGACATCGTCGAGTACGGTCTCGGGAAGCTGTTCGATCTCGCTTACGAGATGACGGCTCGCATCTATGAACAGGCGCCGGGCAAGGTGATGATCACCTACATTGCCGAGGACATGGGATCGCAGGAAAGTCTGCTTTTTTCGCCTGCCCAGATCAAACGGTTTCTCCTGCCCGGAATGAAACGGATGATTGACCTCGCCCATCAGGCCGGAGCATACGTGTTCCATCACAACGACGGCGCGGTGCGCCCCATCATTCCCACCATGATCGAGGCGGGCATTGACGTGTTGAACCCGATCCAGTGGCGCTGCACGGGCATGGATCGTGAAGGACTCAAGCGGGACTTCGGCGATCGGCTCGTTTTCCATGGCGGGGTTGACAACCAGTACACCCTGGCGCGCGGAACGGCGGACGAAGTCCGAGCGGAGGTTGAAGACAATCTTCGAATACTCGGAGAGGGCGGCGGCTACATCCTCGCTCCGTGCCATAACATACAGGCGGTGAGTCCGCCGCAGAACGTAGTGGCCATGTATGAGACGGGCTACCTGCGCGGGCGGCTCTGAAAGCGCATAGCGCCGGTTGCTCCGGCACGCAGCCGGGCACCGTACCGATCGGAGGACCAAGCAGGATGACCCTTATATCCCAGACCAGCGAGTACGCCTTGCGTGCGATGGTGCACCTCGCCGCCTCCAATCAGAGGGCGTCCGTCCGCGACATATCGGAGCAAGTTGGAGTTCCGACCGCCTACCTCGGAAAAGTGCTGAAGCATCTTGTCCGGGCACGTTTAATCACCGCAAGGCGGGGTCCGGGAGGCGGCGTGGCGCTTGCGAAGCCCGCAGACCAGATCAGCGTTTTCGACATTGTGGACGCCGTTGATCCCATCGAGCACATCCGCAGATGCCCGCTCGGCCACCCCGAGCCTGACGGCGTCCTCTGCCCCCTGCACGCGCACATCGAGGCCGCCATCCGACACGTGGAGAGCGAGTTCCGGTCCACCATGCTGGCCGATCTTGCCGCAGGATTGGCTCATCCCCTATGCACAGCGGAAAGGACTGCAGCGAATGCAGCGTGAAGTCGTCCACATCGTCTTGTTCCGGTGGAGATCGGACGTGAATGCTGCGCAGGTTGCAGCCGCCCACGATGCCCTGCGCGCGCTGGCCACCGAGATTCCCGGTATCGTGGAGATCACCTGCGGTACGAACTTCACCGACAGGGCCAAGGGATTCCAGAGCGGCCTCGTGGTGAGATTCACCGACAGGGCGGCGTTGGATGCATACCTGCCTCACCCGACTCACCGTCGAGTGGTTGATGAGTTCATCAACCCGATACGTGAGGATTCGCTCGCGCTCGACTACGAAGTCTAGCCGAACCGAGGTCCTGTTCCGTCTAGTCTCCGGACACCATCATCAGCTCGGTGATCAGATCGTTGGGGCCTTCGGGCTTGCTCATGAGCACAACGCTCCCGTCAGCCGAATCGCGGGCCGTAACGGGGATCGTCAGCCAGGCTCCGTCGCCGTCATATGCCGTCAGCGTTTCGACGAACCGGCCCTCGAAGTGCACCTGGGCGACACGCCCGCCCCTGTTCCAGTCATGAAACCGGACGGCCAGAGTGCCCGTGAATGTCTTCGGGACCGAGATGGTCACGCTGAGTTCGCGCGGCGCATGCCAGCCCGATCCGACATCATCCCGGTACATGCTGCCCATGACCTTGTAGTCAAACCCCCTGGCTCTCGCGATCACCGTATCGGCTGCGGCGCTCCACGTAGTTGAAGCCCCTCTTACGGCTCCGGCAGCCGATCTGACATGCAGAACCGCTCCGCTTCGTCTGGGCGGTGCGGTCCTTGCGAGCCGGCTCCGCTCATTCGGAAACAGCCACAGGAGCTGCGATTCGGTGATGCCGACCTGCGGATTGAATGCGTCCGATGCAGCATAGGCCATCAGGCTCGTCAGCAGTTGCCGTGCTGCGGGATCGTCCTTCGCCAATCGCCTGAGGTCGGCTCCGCACACCAGGAGCCGGCCCGGCCCGACTCTGGCCTGAGCGACGAGGGCCAGGGGAAGGTTGCGCGCGAAGCTGTCAATGACGCGAACCAGAGGCTCCATCCGCTCCCTTTGATCTCCGATGACCATGCTCCTGGACCGATTCAGGATGTCGTGCCACTGCCAGTCAGTCCATGGATCGGTCGGGAACCGTGATAGCGCGGCGTGCTTGGGGTCGCACAGGATGCCCATGGTCAGCGGCCCGTCGGGGAACAGAATAGGGCTCCAGAAGACCGGCACAGCCGAGCCCTTGATGCTGCGACGGGCTGCCCTCTCCGACATGACAACGACAGGCTTCCCCGCCCTGAGGTCCTCCAACACCTGGTCGGTCACCACCTCGGCAACCGCCGGAGACGCCGGCACCTCAGGGTCCTCTGCACGTCGGGGATACACCCAGACAGACCATGAGTTACGCGCCGCAGTACCCTCGACCGAAACCTCCAGCGTGAGCCTGCTCGGCACCGACAGTCCGGATATGACAGTCCTGACACGGCCAGCCTCAGTCAGCCCACCCGAAGGAATCGTAAGTGGCCCGAGCTTCCCGGAAGAAACCATCGCTCCGTCGGACCTTCGCAGTACCCATCCCACGACCGCCCCTTCCAGATCGGCAGAGCCGTAGTGGGCAATCTCGATTGGCGCGTCCAGCACTTCGTTGGCCTCAAGTGTTCGACGCGACAGTCGGGCAAGGGGCACTGTCGGCGAGCAAAACTGCCTGAAACGATCGGGCGATACGAACCCCTTGCTCTCCCAGAGCGCATTCATCATGCCCACCGTGGCCGTTCCGTGGCCAGGAAAGTCCTGGAGGCTCAGCAGTTGAAAGCCCGCGCCGTCCGGATTGCGCAGTTGCACCTCTATCTCTTCTTTGTACAGCTCGACCGCAGCATGGCCTGTGCTGTGTACCAGCATCGGCGCCAGGGGCAGCAGACCGGACGATGCCAAACCCTTCTGAACATCGAGCAGGTTCGCGGGCCGCAGGACGCCCGTGAAGCGCCCCATGTCACGGATGTCCGGAAAGACCAACCACTGCCCGATTTCATGCGCGATCGTCGGGCGCTTCAGTGCGCGGGTCTCATCTCGAAAGTCATGGTCGGTCCGAGCCCCACGCACGCCCCGAATCGCTGCGACGGCGTAGTCGTCACCGTCGTCCAGCGAGAACGCCGTTGACGACGTGTAGAGATGGCGCGGGTCGTGCGCGCGCGCTTCCCTCACCATCGTCTTGAGTGACTTCCGGTCGCCGATCAGCTCGTTCCCGATGCAGAACAATCCGAACGAAGGATGGTTGCCATAGGTATCCAGAATGCGTACCATCTCATCGCGGATGAAGCGGTCTCGTTTCGGATTGCGGCCCACGTCATGTGCCCAGAGGGGCGCCTCGACCTGAAGCAGCACACCGTGCGCATCGGCCGCTGCGAAAGCCGCCTCAGGCGGACACCATGAATGAAACCGCATGTGGTTCAGCCCATACGACCTGGCTATGCGCATGATCCGGTTCCAGCTCTCGACGTCAGTCGGAGGATAACCCGTTAGGGGAAACACGCAGCACTCGAGCACGCCTCGCAAGTAGATGCGCCGATCGTTCATCAGGAAATGCGTGCGGTCGCGGCCGAGCGAACGCATTCCGAACGTCACGTAGCTGCCGTGCAGCCAGGTCGTCTCACCGTCGGTGGCCCGCAGGCCCACTCCCAGCTCTATCAGCCGTGGGCTGAACTCATCCCAGCCTCCCGCGGCTTCCGGCACCGGGACGACGTGCTCGATCCACGTATAGCCGGGTCCGCAATCCGCTGTCCCGACGTGCGGCTTTGTCAGCGCGGGAGGGCGAGGCTCAGGAGGGCGAGGCTCGGGAGGGCGAGGCTCGTGCCGAGCCGACGACATGGCGATCCCGCTCTTCGAGACGTCCCCTCCCCCTTGC
>DYKI01000223.1 GCA_020722705.1 Chthonomonas calidirosea
CGACGGTGGATGATAGCCGAGGTCCTCGGACCTCGGGAACGCGCGATACCGTACCGCGTCCACTCGCTTTTCCCCTTGCCCCTTGCCACTCGCCACTCGCCACTCGCCACTCACCCCCTTGCCCCTTGCCACTCGCCACTCGCCTACTTGGCCTCCCCCTGCGTGATCAGGGTGGTGAACCGCTTCCCGATGGCCAGTGCCGGGTCCAGGGGGACTTCGGCGCGCTGGACGTCGGGCGGGATGACGATGGCGGGCGTGGGGCGGAGTTTCTTGCCGGCGAACTGGGGCAGCCACTGGGCTTCGGCTTCGAGCAGCTCGGCGGTCATCTCCCGAATCTCGGCGAGGGTGCAGCAGGCGGAGGTGAGCGGGTCCATGGCGATGGCCTGCATGGCGAGCTCGGGATCGCCGGAAAGGCCCGCCTCGACGGCGAGCGCCTGAACGGTGACGTTGCTCTGATTCAGCGCGGCGCACTGGGGCGGAAGCGCGCCCACGCGCAGGGGATGGAGCCCTTCGCGGTCCACATACACCGGCACCTCGACGCAGCAGCCCTGGGGCAGATTGGTGATGTAGCCGTCGTTGCGGATGTTGCCCTGCAGCCGGAACGGCCTGCCCGTGGCCAGCGCCTCGAGGATGTAGGAGCAGTATTCGACGCTCCGGCGCTCCAGCTTGGGCGACTCGAACTGGAGCGGATCGGTCTTGGCGTACTTCTCGGCGACGACCCTGGACCACTTGTAGTAGGCACCGGACTCGCCTCCGAACGCGGGCTCATCGCAGTAGAGCTTCAGCGCCCGCTCGCTGCTCCGGAACCAGGGGACGTACTCGCTCAGGTGGCCGGTGCTCTCGGTCATGAAGTAGCCGAAGTGGCGCATGACCTCGATGCGGACCTTCTCGTTGACGTAGCAGCCGGGCAGCTCGCAGCGCTCCTTGAAGAGCGGGTAGAGGTCCTTGCCCTTGTGCTCGAGCTTGAGAAACCATGCCATGTGGTTGATGCCCGCGCAGAGGAAGTCAATCTCGTCCTTGGGCACCCCGACGTAGCCGGAGATCAGGTCGAGGGTCGTCTGCACGCCGTGGCAGAGGCCGATGAAGGGCACGTTGGACACTCTGCCGAGCGCGTAGCAGACGGCGGCCATGGGATTGGTGTAGTTGAGCAGGACTGCGCCGGGCTTCGAAAGCCGCTCCATGTCCTTGACCAGGTCGGTCATGACGGGCATGCTGCGCAGGCCGCGCATGACTCCTCCCGGCCCGAGCGAGTCGCCGATGCACTGGTCCACGCCGTATTTGAGCGGTATCTCGTAATCGTGGCCGAACGCCTCGACGCCGCCGACCTGGATCATGCAGATGACATAGTCGGCATCGCGCACGGCATCCTCGCGGCTCGTGGTGGCGTAGACGCTCGCGTTGATGCCGTTCTCGGCGACCATGCGCTTGGCGAACGCCTCCATGCGCCGGAGCTTCGTCTCGGTGGGGCTCATGAGCGCATAGGTCGCGCCCTCGAGTGCCGGAGTGGCGAGCATATCGTTGAGCAGCGTTTTCGTGAAGACGATGCTGCCTGCGCCGATCATAGCGATCTTCATGGTTGGCCTCCTCGTGTGCCAATGGCACGCTCGATTTCGCGATGCGGTTCGGCGGGAGTCGGGTATCTTCCTGCAAAGGGAAAACCCCGATGAGATTTGGACGCAGTGGCTGTGGGGCTCGTCGGATGGGTCGGACGGGTCGGACCTGTCCGACGAGTCCGACCTGTCCGACAAGTCCGATGTCTGCCGAGACCGAGGGCGAACTCGTCTCGCGCCTGAGCGAGGAGCTCGAGGCCGAGATCAGGCGCTACCGGCAGTGGCGTTGGCGCGCGATCTTTGGCCGCGTGTTCCGCTTCGCGCTGATGATCGGGCTGGTCTGGTTGTTCTTGAACCGCAACTGGAGCAACCTCTGGTGGATCATGTTCGTGTTCGGCGGTTCGAAGGTCACCGACGAGCGGGCGCGGAAGCGACGGCAGGCCGTTTCGGCGCTGAGTCGGATCTCCGACAAGCGCGCCGTCAATGTGCTGGCGCTGGCCTATCATTCGGGAGACGACAGCACGCGGAAGGTCGCCGGCGAAGCGCTGGTTCGCCTGCTGCCGATGATGACCGCATCGGATGCGCGGCTCGTGGACGACCGGGGGATGGCCGCCCTGATCTCCATACTGAACCGCCGGCATATGAACAGCGCGCTCATGGTGGCGGTGCTGAAGGCGCTCCAGCAGATCGGCGACGCTCGGGCCATCCCTGCCGTCGAGAAACTCCGGACGATGCCCCGGCCCATGAACGCCATCGCGCACTACGCGGACCTCTGGTTCCGAGCGGGAATGGGGTCCGAGCTGCGCAAGGTGACCGATGCGGCAGAGGAATGCCTGCCGTACCTCCGCATGCGAGCCGAGCAGGAGCGCCTGCGAAGTACGCTGCTCAGGCCCGCCGAACGGCCCGACAACGACAAGGACATCCTGCTGCGCCCATTGACGACCGCTGCGCCTCAGAACGACACGCTCCTGGTCAGGCCAAGGGACGGGCCGACCGACGGAGAGTGAGAGGGACGGACGGAATGGACCGGACTTGAGTCCATCCGGGCCATAGCCGCTCCGTCAGCCCAGCCTGACGACCTCGCCGGTCTCCATGGCTCGATTCGCTGCGAGCGTGAGCTCAAGGGTACGCGCCGCATCGGCGTAGCTCGACAGGACGGCTTCGTTCGAACCGGATCGCACCGCCTCAAGGAAGATGGCGTCTTCGACGGCGAAGATGCCCGGCTCGCCCGGGATGGTCTCCGGCTTTGCGCCAACCTGCAGCACCTGGGCGCTGTGCTCCCACCCCGTGAAGAGGAACGTGGCCTCGTGGGCGTAGACGTTCAGCCACACTCCGCCGCCGCCGCCATTCGCCGCGCAGCAAGCCATCATGCTTGCCACCGCGCCCGAAGCCAACCTGATCCCCACGACGCTTGCGTCCTCGATGGTGTATGGGTTCAGACCACGGTTGAAGCCCCGGGCTGCATGGGCGAAGACCTCGACGGCCTCGCCCGCCAGATAGCGTACAAGGTCGAAAGTATGCGTGCTCTGCTCGACGACCTGGCCGCCGCTCAGGCGCTTCTGGGGCCACCACGAGTCCGGCTTCGGATCGGGCGAGCCGCCGACCCAGCCTCCGTGGATGAGCACCGCCGGATCGTCCTTGAGCATAGCCCGGGCGCGCTGGACGCTCTCGCGGTACCGATTCATGTAGCCTGCGCATGTGAGCAGACGCTTCGCCTCGATCTCCGCGGCCAACTCCCGCGTCAATCCCATGTCGAGACCCACCGGCTTCTCGACGAAGAACGGGATGCCCCGCTCGATGCAGGCGCGCTCCGCCGGGCCATGTGCAAACGGCGGCACGACGATGTACGCCGCGTCACAGTGCGTCGCGTTGAGCATCTCGACCGGATCGGCGAAGCGCTGCGGCTGGGAATCGGGCCTCAGCGTGCGGAGCTCCCGAGCACGGGCCTCACAGCGATCCTCATTGGGATCAGCGAAAGCAACGACCTCTACGCCCGGCACGGAGAGGACCGGCTCCAGGTGGGCACGGGCCATGCCCCCTGCACCGACAAAGGCGAGACGAAGCGGCTTGTCCATGGCGTATCTCCTCGGTTGTTGCCGACTTGTGGGTATTCGGCACGGGACTCAGGGCGTCCTGCATGGGTG
>DYKI01000224.1 GCA_020722705.1 Chthonomonas calidirosea
TACTCGTGCTCGTACTCGTACTCGGTCTTTTCGAGTACGAGTACGAGTACCGCTGACGCTGAGTACGAGGGAGGGTACGAGGGAATGGCGGGGCAGCGGATGACCATTCATGTCATGAATGGATATCATTCACGGCGTGAGTATCCGGCGACATGCAGCATGAGACTAGAGCGCGGCGACGAACTCCGCAACCGTGATGTCTGCTGACCGAATCAGGCTCCTGAGCGTCCCACGCGCCACTTCGCGGTGGTTGGGGATCGAGAGGGTAGCGATGTGGCCGGGCTTCACCATGATGATGTGGCTGCCACTACGGCGCTCGACCCGCCATCCAAGGGTCTCGAACGCGGCCACGACCTCTTCAGGTCGCAGGACCGGAACCGACGGCATCAAACCGCGACCTCAACGCTCCTCGTCTCGATGGTGAGCGGTAGGCCGCGTTCGGAACGCACCTGCAGACAGAGACGGATAGCGTCCTCGATGTTGGCGAGTGCCTCGTCCCTGGATGTCCCCTGGCTCACGCAACCCGGAACCGATGGGCACTCCGCAATCCAGACGCCGTCCTCGTCCCGGTCAAGCGTGACGGTGAACCTCAACATCGCTGACTCCATGGGGCCGCTACGCCCATAACGAAGTATACCGCCTCCTGAGATGTCGGGCGCTTCGGATCGAGGACCTGCAAGAGCCTGTCCCGACGACCGGCTATGCTGGGTAGATTCGCCGCGGCGACCGGGGATTCCTCCTTATTCCTCGCTCGTAACTCGTCCTCGCGCTCGTACTCTTACTCGTTCTTCCTTTGCGCTTCGAGTACGAGTACCGCTGACGCTGAGTACGAGGACGAGGACGAGATCATCCCAACGACTTCCTCACGAACTCTCGAACGTCCTCCTTGAGCTGTGCGAGGCATGGGGAATGCACATACATCATGTGCCCCGCTTCGTAGTAGCCGGTGCTGATGTTGCCGCGAAGCTCGGGATCGAGCCCCATGTGGTTCAGGGTGTACTGCGTCGCGAAGTAGGGTGTCGCCAGATCGAAGAAGCCGCAGGCGACGAAAACGCGCATATGGGGGTTCTTGGAGAACGCGGCCCGGAGCGCGTCGGCCGTGTCGGGGTAGCCGTTGCCGGCCGAGCCCCAGTCCCAGGGGCTCTTGATGCCCGTGCCGAGGATCTGATAGACGTCGTCGGTCTCGTACTTCAGCTCGCCGCGGATGTAGTCGTTGAATGCCGAGGTATAGGGCGGCATGATGACCGCGATGGCCGGGTCGTAGTCGGGCGACTCGGTTGCGGCCAGAGCGTCAATGCCCTTGAATCGGCTGTCCAGACGGCCCACGGTCCGCTTCTCGCGCCGCAGAAGCTCCTTGCAGAACCGGTGGATCTGGATGCGCAGCTCCGTCTCGTCAATGTACTCTTCCGAGAGGCCTGTGTAGCGTGAGAGTCTCGCAACGACTTCGGCACGCTCCTCTGCCGTCAATGCATCACCCTTCGCGAGCGCTGCCGAATAGGGACCGGCGGCCCACTCTTCGACCTCGCGGAGCGTGGCTTGCAGGTCGGCCTGCAGCTCCGGCGCGAGTCGGCGGTGGTACCACGCCGTGGCCGTGTAGGTAGGCAGGAAGAGGACATAGGGCAAGTCGTTGCCCTTGGCGAAGCGGGCGGTTTGAAAGTTGAGGATCGAGGAGACGAGCACGATGCCGTTGAGCGCGATGCCCCGATCAATGAGGTGGCCTGCGAGCCCCGCCGCGCGCGTGGTGCCGTAGCTCTCGCCGACGATGTAGATGGGCGACGACCATCGCTGGAACCGCGTCAGGAAGAGCCGGATGAACTCGCCCACCGATTCGATGTCGCCCTTCAGGCCCCAGAACTTCTTGCCGACCTCGGCGTTCTTCGGCTTGCTGTAGCCCGTGCCGACGGGGTCAATGAACACCAGGTCGGTCTCGTCGAGCCACGTATGCTCGTTCGGGATCACCTTGTAGGGCGGGGGCGGCATGCCGTCGTCCATGGTCTCCACGCGTTTGGGGCCGATGGCGCCGAGGTGCAGCCAGACCGACGCCGAGCCCGGTCCGCCATTGAAGGAGAACATGATGGGGCGCTTCGTCGTATCCTCGACGCCGTCGCGCGTGTAGGCCATGTAGAAAATGCCGGCTTCGGCATCGCCGTCATCGTTGCGGATCGGCAACATCCCTACATGGGCCGAGTACTTCAGGGGCGCGCCATGGATGGTGATCTCATGGTGGGTGACGACGGGCTTTTTGTCGAACGGAACTTCAGGCCGCGCACCGCGCACCTTCCGGCGCGGCTTGCGCGACGATGGTTCGGGCATATCGAGCTCCTGTGAAAGCGTGTCGGGGGCCAAGGCCACCCATTGGCCGAAGTATACGGTGAACCGGCAGGGGAGGTCAAACGGGTGAAGCGCGGTTCTGTGTGCCTCTCGGATCCGATGTCGCCATCAGCACCCGATCGGCGTTGCCATGGCGCCGCCTCTCAGGGGCAGCGTAACATCTCCGGGATGGACGATGAATCCTGGCGCCGCCGTGTCGCCGTAGGCGTCGCGAAAGCGCCGTATGCCTGACGCCATGGCGGGCCGCGGCGTTGCCGATGCCCTGGCTTCGATCGGAACAAGCCGCGGGCCGTCCTCCAGCACGATGTCCACTTCCGCGCCGTCGGCGGTGCGCCAGTGGTATAGACGCGGCTCTTTGCCGCGATGAAGTGCGGCCTTGAGCGCCTCGCCGACGACGAGCGTCTCGAACAGCGCTCCGGCCATGGGTCCGTGCATGGCCTGTTCTGCGCCGGTCACGCCGGTCAGGTAGCACACGATGCCCGTGTCGAGGAAGTACAGCTTCGGGCTCTTTACGAGCCGCTTGCCGACGTTTCGGAAGTAGGGTCGGAGGAGGGTGACCTGATGCGTCGCTTCGAGCACGGTCAGCCAGGCACGACACGTGGCGGCGGGCACGCCGATGTCGCGCGCGATCTCCGACAGGTTGAGCAACTGGGCGGTCCGGGCCGCCAGGGCGCGAAGGAACACCAGGAACGCCGAAAGGTCGGCGATCTGACGGATGCCTCGCACGTCCCGTTCGATGTAGGTCTGAACGTAGGAAGCGTGCCAGCGCTCGGCATCACGCGCCGGACTGGCGACAAGCTCAGGGTACAGCCCTCTCAATGCCAGGTTCCACAGCTCGCCGTACGTCGGCCGAGCCGACGCAACGGGCCCTGTCCGTTCCCAGGGAAGGTGGGCTTCGGGCCGACCGACCGCCTCACGCAGCGACAGCGGCAGCAGCTTCAGGATGCCCGCGCGACCGGCAAGCGTCTCCGACACCGAGCCCATAAGGAGCAGGTTCTGGGAACCGCTAAGGATGAACTGCCCGGGCCGGTCGCGCTCTGCATCGGCAGCCGCCCGGATGTACGGCAGGAGTTCGGGCGCTTGCTGCACCTCGTCGAAGATTACCGGTGGCCCATGGATGGCGAGGAACGAGCGCGGATCGGCCAGAGCGGACGCCCGAACGTCGGGCGCATCCAGCGAGACATACCGCGCGCCATTGCCGAACACGCGCCGCAGCGGGATTGTCCGGTCAGGGCTGGGCAACGGAGGCCAGGGAACCGCGCGAAGCCGCGATCGTGGCCTGCCTCGGGAGCTCGTCCGGTGTGCTTCGTCTAGACACACAAACGCACATTCATGCAACGGCGAATGGGCCTGCTTTGCGCAA
>DYKI01000050.1 GCA_020722705.1 Chthonomonas calidirosea
GAGGGGACAGATCGGTCAGATCGGATGCTTCACCGAACGAACCGGGGCTAGCTGCCGGTCCGGTGCGGCCGGAAAAGGCCCGGAAAGCCGGCCGGCATACATGCTATAATGCTCCGCCTGCGCCCGAGGACCTCGGTCCGGAGGGCGCATCCTACTTCCACGCCGGTCGGAGCGCAGTCTTTCGAATGAACTTCCTTCGCGGTCTCCTTGGACGCTTTTCGCGTGACATGGGCATTGACCTCGGCACCGCCAACACCCTGGTGCATGTGCGGGGCCGCGGCATCTTGCTGCGCGAGCCGTCAGTCGTTGCCATTGACCGCGACACCAAGAAAGTTCTTGCCGTCGGCGAGGAAGCCAAACGCATGCTTGGCCGAACGCCGGGGAGCATCATCGCCACCCGTCCCCTCAAAGACGGCGTCATCGCCGACTTCGAGCAAACGGAGCGCATGCTCCGCTACTTCATCGGCAAAGTGAACCGCAGGTCCGCCTTCTCGGCTCCACGCGTGGTCGTCGGCATCCCGTCGGGAGTGACGGAAGTCGAGCGCCGCGCGGTCATTGACGCGACCAAGAAGGCCGGCGCCAAGGAGGCGTACCTGATCGAGGAGCCGATGGCCGCCGCGATTGGGGCAGGACTGCCAATCGTGGACCCAACCGGCTCGATGATCGTTGACATCGGCGGCGGGACCACCGAAGTTGCAGTGATATCGCTCTTCGGCATCGTCGCCAGTCGCTCGATTCGTGTTGCGGGCGATGAGATTGACGAGGCCATCACGGCGTACGTACGGCGCACGTACAATCTTTTCATCGGCGACCGGTCCGCAGAGGAAGCAAAGTTCACCGTGGGTTCGGCATTCCCAACCGACGACACTCGGACCATGGAGGTTCGCGGGCGCGACCTGCTGACCGGACTGCCGAGGAGTGCGACCATCGCCTCTGACGAGATCCGCGAAGCCATCCAGGAGCCCCTCAACGCCATAGTCGAGGCTGTCAAGGTCACGCTCGAGACGTGTCCGCCCGAACTGGCCGCCGACATCATGGAGCGCGGCATCGTCCTCGCCGGAGGCGGCGCGTTGCTCGACGGTCTGGACCTGCTGATCGCGCGTGAGACTTCGATGCCTGTCCATATCGCAGATGACCCGCTGTCGTGCGTCGTCATCGGCACCGGAAGGGTGCTCGAAGAGATACAGTCCAATCCCCTCCTGCGCAAAGTGCTTCGCAGCGCCTGACGGTCCGCGTTACGGGAACGTAAAGCCCGATGGGGCCGATGGGACGGATCGGACGAAGGGCAAGGGCTTGAGGGCCAAAGGGCGAACGACGAATGCCTCTGCTCGATGACGAGCCCAGCGCCGTACGGCGCAAGGCGCTTCCCATCGTACTGTGCATCATCATCGGTGCGGCCCTGGGCGTTTGGCACAACGCCGCGGTATCGCGGGGGGCCACGGATCCATTCACCTCCTTCGTTCGAACCGCGTTGTCGCCGTTGGTGGCCGCGACCGGGAGTGCCGCCGACTGGGTTTCAGGGACCGGCCGATGGCTCACCCGAAGCCGCGCGCTTGCCCGCGAGAACGTGGAGCTGCAGCGCAGGGTGGCCGAACTGACCCGACAGGTTCAGGACCTGCGCGAGCTCGCGCTGACGGGTGAGCGACTGCAACGGGAGCATGGACTGCTGAGCACAGCCGGACGCAGGACGCAGCCGGCCTCCGTCCTGGCGATCACGCCCAGCCCCTACATTGCGACACTCCTGATTGCGGCAGGCAAGCGGCATGGGATTCGAAACGGCTCGGTCGTGGTAGGCCCCGAGGGTGTGGTTGGGCATGTCCTGGATGCCGGGCCGACCACTTCGGTCGTTCTTGTCGCCAGCGATCCCCGATGCGCTATGGGCGCCATGGTCCAGCGCAAGGGGTCGAGAGCGGTCGGCGTTTGCCGAGGCATTGGACAGTCCATGCTCAAGGTGAACTATCTCGAACGGGATGCCGATGTGCAGGTCGGCGACACGGTGATTACGTCGGGCCTCGGAGGCAGCGGCAGCGTGTATCCCAAAGGGCTGGTCATCGGATCGGTTACCAGGGTTACCGATGATGCAGCCACTTCTGCTCGGATCGCGCTTGTCAGGATGGCTGTCCGGATCGGTCGGCTTGAGGAAGTTGCGGTGCTGAAATGAAGGGCGGCATCGGCCTGCGGCGAGGAGCAGTCGTCTTGGTGATCGCCTTTATCCTGGACACGGCGTTGGGCGCCAGGGCCGTCCTGTTCGGGGTCAGACCCGACATAACCATGGCCGTGTTGGTGCCGGTGTGTCTGCTCATCGGTCAGGCTTCGGCGGCATGGCTTGGCCTTCTTGTCGGGGCGCTGCAGGGCGCGTTCGGCGCTCCGGCATTCGGCAGCCTGGCGGTCAGTCGGACCGTTACTGCCTGGGGTGTCGGTCTCTTGGAGGAGCGCCTCTTCCGCGACAATCTGCTGGTCGCCGCCGCGGCAGGTTTCTGCGCGGTTTTGTGTGCCGACGTTCTGTTGTACGCCTTCGCGCCGCAACCGGACGCCGTATCATTCGCCCGGCATTCGTTCGGACGAGCGGTCTATACGATGGCGCTGGTTGTGCCTTCTACCATCGCGTTGCGCCCACTGTTCAGAAGCCGTGGCTAGAGTCGTTATCTGGACCGTCGGTACGGAGGGGACGCAAGGACAGGCGTACACGCTGTCCGCCCCTGGGGACTGCCCCTCCGTGTATAGGCCCCGGTCGCCGAGAACCGAGCTGTGCGCATCAGTTCATATCGCACTGCGACGGATCTGATGCGCACTCGCGTCCATGTCTGCGCCATCAGTACCACCCCATCACGGCCACCGCACGCACCTCTCGGTCAGCTTCGCTATCCACCGGTGCGACGAGTCTGGTGCAGGCCGTAACGGGCCGCGACTTTCGTCGCGACCCGCCAAGCCGCCGTCCGGCCTCAGTGGTACGCGCCATGGTCGCCTCCGTACAATGTGCGACCACCGTCACGCGCGAGGCACAGAACCGTGTGAGCCATCAAGGCTACCGTCATGTGCCGATACCACCCTTCCCACGACCTGCCGGCAAACCGATCGAGCCCCACCGCTTCCCGCGCCTCGCGCAGACCCGTTCTGACGCGCTGGTATGCGCCTACGGCCTCCGCCAGGTCTGCCGGGTCGGTATTTGCCCGAGCATTGCCAAGGTAACACATCACGGTGTCGGAGTTTGGCTGACGACATGCGATCAGCCACCGTTCCCAGCCCTCGAAGCCGCGAGCGCCGCGGGCGTCACCGCGAACGGCATCGAGCTTGACCGCCGCCCAGGGCGGGCTTGCTCCGCCCTGGTCACCGGCGCGCCACGACTGCCCCGGGAGCGACGCCGCCGCATAGCCTGCGGCAATCATGCGCCCTTCGATGGTTACCGTTTGGTCGTCGGGTATTCCGAGCACGTACGCCTCGCGCCTCGCGCTCAGCCAGCGTCGAAGCCCCGGATCGGCCCCGAACGTCGGCCCTCCTGCCACGAACCGATGCGGGAGATCGTGTTCGAGTGCCCGCTGGAGCATTCGTTGCGCCATCTCGGGCCGGGTAATGAAGCGCACATCACCGGGAACGCCCGATGCTGCCCGAAGGTCGCGATGGTCAACCCAGGATTTCGGCAGATACAGCTCCCGGTCCAGGTACCCGCGGCCCCGTGACCCGCAGTAGGCCAGGAAAATGCCTGTCTGCATATGGGTCGGTGATCCCTGGCTGCCGCGGATGCGGTGAGCGCCGACGAACTTGCCGTTTTCTCTCGCAAACTCGCTCTCATCCAGCACGAGGACGCCGTCCGGACACGCGACATGCTTCACTACCTGCTCCCGGAGTGAGCGCCGAGCCTCCTCGTCGTCCCATCGCTCGGGACAGCGGTCTCTGGGCTCCTCGGCCCTTGACAGCGGCCTGCAGAGGCGGTAGTCGCTGCTGGCACGCGAAACGAATCGGTACCCCGCACGGTCCAGCCCGTGCGCGAATGGTGACACGCCCATTGAAGTGGGATATCTTGTCAGGGATTGACAGTCAGCGTTCCGGACGCCTGGCCGTCGTTGCACGAGGCATAGATCGTGGTCGCGACCGATCCGGAGACCGACACCGTGGTGAGGTCGAAGGTTACGCTGTCATTGCCCGTGGACACCACCACGTTCGACGGGAAGTTCGCGAAGACTTCCGGATGATCCGTATCCATTGCCACAGTCTGATCTTCCTCAACCGTACCATCCAGGGTCACTGTGACCTGAACGGTGGATCCGCCTGTTGTGACATCGGGCGAGGGGACAACAGCACACGGAACCGTAATAGGCTTGGGTTTGCCGCCGATGCCGACGGTTGGAACCTCGGCGACTGCGACCAGAACGAGCAGCGACAGAGATGCGGCGACGATCAGACGAAGTGCGCGAGCGTACATTGAACGAACCCTCCTGAAGGATTGGTTGATGTCTTGCACCCATGGTACAAGTCCATCGTTGCGGAATCGTTCAGGCTCAGCGCGGCCGGAAGCGAGCGAACTATTAACGATACACAGAGGAAAAGACGCTCTGTGGGGCCGTCGGTCAAGGGCCTGAACGCTCCGCTTACGGAAGTTTCGGCCGGCAGGCTTGGCAGCACGTCATCCGACACTGCCGCCCGCATCTGCGCCTGCCGCCGGTGGGAGGTGCGGATTGCTCGGATAAGCGCTAGGGGATATCCGGATGGAGGTCCGAGCTTGGGCCGCCTCGTTCGAGCCACGTCGGAACCTCGGAGGCGTCCAGCTCTCTCCCCCTGGCCCAGGCCCGCTCAAAGTCCGCCGCGGACATCTTGGTCCGAACGGCTGACTCGGTAGCCTTCAGATCCGCCGCATGGTCCTCAGGCAGGCGTGTTCCGGATGCCTCCTGCGCCGCCTCGGCGGCTCCCAGAAGAACGGCAGCCGAGGTCGGATCCTCCTCGTAAGCCGAGACCGCCGCCAACTGGCGCAGGACCTGTGCGGCATGAGCCAGATCACCCACATCCGTTAGGAGCGGGAGCGCCTCAATGTAGAGGGACCTTGCAGTCGGGGCGTCGAACTCCTCGCACGCGATGTCGCCGAGGTGAACAAGCAGCACTCCCCTGAGCCAGTGGTCGCCCAGCCGCCGGGCGAGCGCAAGGCCCTCAGAAGCCAGCGCCTTGGCTGCCGTGCAGTCGCCCTCCAGGAGGCAAAGCCCAGCGAGGTTCCCGAGAACAATGGCCAGGACCGGCTGTTCCCGAAACTCCTGCGCCAGTTCGCGGCTCTCCTCATAGACCTTTCGGGCCTTATCGAGCTCCCCGATGGTCTGGCAGGTCACCCCGAGGTTCACCAGTCCACGAGCCAGTGTGGTGGTCTCTCCGCTTTCACGCAGGGCGGCCACTCCCGCTTCGGCATTGGCAACGGCTTCGGCAGCGTCGCCATCGTAAGCGCAGAGGGGCCCAAGCAGAGCAAGGGCAGCCCCCTTGCAGGCGACGTCGCCGATCGTGTCGGCGACCTCGGCACAACGGTTCAGCCACTCCCTTCCCTCACTCCAGCGCCCCGTCACGACCCAGAACCGCCCGAGGTCCCTTGCCATTCGCACACCGGCCGCAGGCTGGTGATCCAGGCTCCAGGCCAGCGCAGCACCGATGTTGCCGCTCTCGACCCTTAACCTCGAAGTCCACTCGGACTGGCCCGTCCTCCACAGATGCGGTTCGGCGTCAGCACAGAGGGCAGCATAGTAAGCTGCGTGCCTGGCACATAGCTCCGCGCGCATCCGCTCGTCGAGTTTCTCCTCGGCGAATGCCTGCAATGCTTCCAGCATGCCGTACCGCGGTTCATCGCCGGATCGGTCAACGGTGATCAGGGAGCGCGACCGAAGCTCCTGAAGGATGCCGGTGGGCTGCTGGAACCGGCAGATCGCCTCGACGGACTCAAGGGTGAAACCGCCCCGGAAAACTCCCAGGCCGACGAAGGCGCGTGCCAGACGCTCCGGAAGCAGGCGATAGCTCCACTCCAGACACGCGTGCAGCGTTGCGTGGCGCTCAGGCAGATCGCGTCTGCGACTGACCAGCAGCTCGAACTTGCGTCCGATATCCTTGAGCATCTGCCGGGGCGACCGGTCCTGAGCCCAACCGGCGGCCAGTTCCAATGAGAGCGGCAGTCCCTCCAGGCGACGACAGACCTCCGCGATATCGCCGGCATTGCGAGGCGTCACAGCAAAGTCAGGCAGCACGCGAGTGGCGCGGTCAACGAACAGTTGAACACCCGCGTACTCCATGATTTCCTCGGGCGAAGCGGCGCCCGCAGGTACCGGCAATGGGCTTACCGGCAGCAACTGTTCGCCCGTAAGCTCGAGAGCATGTCTGGTGGTGACGATGATGCAGAGGGGTATGGGCTTGCTGATGAGCCGCAGGATCACAGGCGCCATCTCGTCAACAAGCTGCTCAAGGTTGTCGAGCACAAGCAGGGTCGGTTCGGCCTCCAGATCGCGCTCGATCAGTGCGAGCGTGTCGGCCCCGGGCCGAACGGCCACCTGCAGCACCTCGGCAATGCGGACAAGTGCAGCCTGGCCGTTGGTGATGTCGGCCAACGCAACGAATGCGACTCGCCTCTCGCCCGCCTCGTGCTCTCGTGTGGCGAACTCGACCGCAAGCCGGGTCTTGCCGGTGCCTCCCGGCCCGACGAGGGTAACCAATCTCTCGGTGCCGGACCGCACAAACGCCGCGAGGTGATCCAGTTCCCTCTCCCGCCCGAAGAAGCGGGTGAACTGCATCGGCAGGTTCGGGTTGCCGCCGACGCGGTACTGTGGCGCCTCGCTCCGGGGAACCGGCGTCGGCGGCGGCGTCTTGATTGGTGCAGGGGGCGGCGTGGCGGCTGGAGGTTCGGGCGGCTCGCGCGGCGGCGTCATGCGTTGCTGACTGCGCCGAGCGGACGGTGGTTCGGCGGTATTCGGCCCGGCCACCTGACTGCGACGATCGTCCGGCGGAGCGTTGCCGCGGGTGCCTGAAGCGGGGATGGAGAATGTGCGCGCCTCCGGAGGCGCCGACAGCGAGGCTCTGGCCTGCTCGAATATGCGCCAGGCCTGCCGCGACGGCGGGCCCATCTCTTCCCGGTCAAACAGCCGGGTCATGTTCTCATAGGCTCGCACAGCCTCTTCGGGGCGGCCCGCCAGAGTGAACAGCCGCATCAGCTCGCAGTGAGCCTCCTCGCGAAGAGGATCTTCCGCGACGGCTCGATGGGCATGTTCGAGCGCGCGATCTATCTCGCCTGAGGCCGCCATGGTGGTCGAGACCTCACGCAAGGCCGAGTAGAACTGCTCGGCCATATTGTTGCGAAGCTCCTCGATCCAGTCTTCGTTGTGACCGGGCATCAGCTCGCCCTTGTACATGTCAATGGCGGCGAGGAGCCTCTGCATCCGGTCCTCTTGCGTCTGACCAGGCCTGCTCTTCAGGAGCCGCCGGAAATCCACGGCATCGCACGTCACCGCTTCCGGGTT
Source organism: Chthonomonas calidirosea (assembly GCA_020722705.1). Lineage (GTDB taxonomy): Bacteria > Armatimonadota > Chthonomonadetes > Chthonomonadales > CAJBBX01 > JAAYVH01. Next base: position 7,473 of record DYKI01000050.1, read on the forward strand.
CAGCGATATGCACGTGCGCCCATGGGACATGATCACGCTGCCGGCAGGGACCCCCGCGGGTTCAAGCTGTTTTCGGAGTGAGGAGAGGGCAACCCGGAGGTTAACCTGTGCCGCTTCGAGTTCCGAGTCCTGCCAGAATATGTCCATGATCTCGGCACGTGACACCTGCTGGCCGAGGCGGTAGGCCAGGAGCCCGAGCAGCTCCTCGGTCTTGCGCGTGGCCCCCTGGGTGAAGTCGCGATTGCCGCTCTTGAAGCGGAAGGTCCCGAGCAAGTAGACGCGCCAGGGTTCACTCAGCATGGCTTGCTCCGCCTGCGAGGTCCGCCGGCATCGGAGGCCATACGCTCCGCCCAACAAACTGAGGCGCGATTCCCGAGCTTCTGTATGGCGTAGGCCTCCTTCAGCGCGCGCACGAACAGACGCCCGATCTCAGCCGCATGCCTGGTCGAAGCCGACGTGATCCTGGGGGTTACGGACGACAGTGCGGCGTCGAGGCTCTCCCACGCGTTGAGCCGCTCTGCCTGGGCCGGAGCGACTTCGTCCCACGCCTCGATCGCGTCTCCGATCAGGTCGAGAGCTTGCCGCATGGCAACTCCACGCACCGAGGATTGACGATGAAGCACAGGGTTCAAGCAAGCTCGGGCGACTTTCAGGACGTCCTCGGCGTCGCCACGCGAGCGAATCCGGTTGACCAGCCACCACTGGGCGTGCTCAACTGCCTGTCCGACGGGGTCTTCGTCGAACTCAGTGAAGAGGCCGTCTACCTCTTCCATGGCGCGGCTCGCGTGTCTCCTGTAACAGGAAGGAGTCAGTCATCGCGGCGTTTGTGACACCCTTGTGCGGAAAAAGTCCCGTTACGCGGGAAAATGTCGCCGGCGGCTTCATTGTGTACCACAAATCGAGACCGCTGTCGGACTGGAATCGCGCAGGCGCGCTCATAGATAGTGGATTCGATCGCGGTACTGCGCGAGCAGGCGGGCGTTATACTCATCTCCGCCATCCAGGTTGGCGCTCATGAAGACGGGCGGCTCCAGGCCCCGATCCAGCATGGCTCCGACTGCCTCGACCACCAGGGCGTTGACAAGGGCGCAGCCCAGAACGGTCGAAAGAGGCCCAACCGCCTGCGAGAAGTCGCCGACACGCACGGCCGCATCGCCATAGGGAGCCCCGTTGTCGAGGACGACGTCGCACAGATCCAGGAGCCTCTTGCCGGACGAGTGACGGCTCGTGACACCCTTCGAATACGCGAGCGAGGTGATGCCGATCACCCGCATCTCAAGATCGCGCGCTGCCAGCGCCATATCAATGGCGACGGCGTTCCGGCCCGACGTTGACGCGATCAGGACCAGGTCACCTCGTTTGGCCGGTGATCCCAACAAGAGCTCGCGCCCGAGTCCCTCGATGCGCTCAAGCTTCGACGTCATGGTCATCGGACGAACGAACAGGTTCATGCCGTGAGGATAGATCGGATTGATGAGCATGAGCCCACCCGTTCGATAGACCAGCTCTTCGGCAATGATGAACGAATGGCTTGCCCCGAACGCAAATAGGGAGCCTCCGCCTTGCACGGTGTCGGTCATCATCTGCGCCGCTCGGGCGATGGCCTCCATCTGGGACGAGAGCAGGGTGCCTAGCGCCTTCGTCACGGATCCGACGTAGGCTTCTGCATAGCGGTTGTTCACGTACGATCTCCTAGCAGCCCAGATCGTTGAAGCGTTGCCGGGCGCTCTCGTAGTATGCCTGACCGCCTTCGCGGTTCACGCTCATGAAGACGGTTGGCGGCTTTCCGGCATCAACCATCATCACCATGACTCGTTCCCAGATCATCCAGCCGGCCACATCGAAACCGATGCCGGATACCGGCATCACCGTAACGTCCAGGCCTGGCAGGGTGATGGCAGCATCGCCGTAGGGCGCGCCGATGTCAATGACGACATCAACGGCTTCGCAGAGGCGCTTGCCTGAGGGATGCAGCGCTTCGACTTTCGCCGTATAATCCATCGAGGTCATGCCGACCGTGCGCACCCCCATTTCGGCGCAGACCAGGGCCACTTCGACGGGGCGCACATTCCGGCCCGACACGCTCCCGACGACGACAACGTCACCTCGACGAAGGTTACCGGTGCGAAGTGCGGCGCGCACCGTCTCGATCTCCCTGTTGGCATCGAGCTCGCGCGGTCTGTCGGCCCTGCACCGCGCCACAGGGTCCGTCACATTCAGCCCGAAGGAGAGTGGCTGCAAGGCGGCGAGCCCTCCGGCCCGGTTCAGGAAGTCGCCCTGAATGCCGTGCCCGATTTCCGAACAGAAAACCGCCCCTTCATGGAGCAGAGCGTCCACAACCATGTGAGCGGCCCGCTCGATGGCGTCTGCCTGAGTCTCCTCCAGATGTCGGAGCACCCGTCGCACGGCTTCAAGGTATCGGTATTCGGCGCGCATATTGGCCTCCTAACTCACCTGCGGCTGCCTGTCGCGGTCTTGCTCCAACTCCGCGGCCTCCAGCCTCAAACGTTCTGCAAACCCGACCGAAACACCATCATCGTGAGCGGACGGCGAGGACGCCGTCCCTCCCGCATAGAGGCATCGGGAACCCGCAAGCATGATGCCAACCACATCGGGAAGATCAGGCACGATGGGCGACAGGTCCGGAGCAATCGAGTGGGCACGTTCGCAGACACGTGCCCAGAATACCCGCGAACGCCGCGCCACGCTTCCTGCCGCCACCATGGGCAGAGCCGCTCTCCGCAGGTCGAGGGCATCTACAACATCCGCCAGTGTCTCGCTGATCGCGTCTGCAGCCTCGCTCAGTACGCGGCGGGCCACCGCGTCCCCGGCCTCAGCATGGGCATCCACGATCCGTGCCAACGAGGCGATCTCCGACCGATCACGGTGTTGGAGCATGTAGCCGACGAGATTGAACTGCCCGCCGTTTCCCGCATACTGCGCGCATGCCTCCATCAGCGGCTCGACCAGGCTGGTCGCATGACGCGGGTGCCACGAAGCTCGACCAACCGCCCGCAGAGCTCGCAAACCGATGTCGAAGGCGCTGCCGGCATCGCCCAACAACGGACCAAGGGCATCGAACATCCGCTCACGGCCATCGGGCCTGCGGCCATAGACGAATGCCCCGGTGCCTGACAGCACCACAAGCCCCGAGTCCGTGTCTGCGAGGGCAAGCGGGCCGTCCTGCTCGCGAACCGGGCAGTAGCGGGCTGAGCCCTCAAGACTCTGGGGGAGCGAGCCCTCCGGAAGGCGGCTGCGGCCAATGACATACAGCGTCTCCGGCTGCCCGACGGCTGACCTCATGGAACCCGGGTTACGCTGCGTTTCGCGCTCAGCTCCGGGGAACTCGCTCACCCTGGGTTCGCCAAGAGCTCGACGGACTGCCGCCCGCATGGATTCGTCCGATCGTCCACTGCCGCCGGGTCCCCGTCCGGCCTCCGGATCGTCGAAGCTGCACCGACCGTGGCACAGGATGCGGCCACTCCAGTCGGCAAGCAATGCCTCCGATCGAGTCCCGCCCGCCTCGACTCCCAGAACCCAGACGCGTGCGTGGTCTGCCGGGGTCTCATGGCAGGACCGATGGGACACATGCGACCGATGGAAGACCGAATCGGTACAGTGCACAATCACCCGCCGTTGGCCTCGTGCTCTGTCCGAGCGATGATCTCGTTCTGGAGGGCGGTGGTCAGGTCGCAGAAGTAGTCGCTATAGCCCGCAACGCGCACGATCAGGTCGCGATGCTTCTGGGGCTCTCGCTGGGCTTCGCGCAGGGTATCGGCGCTGACGACATTGAACTGCACATGATGGCCGCCGAGGCGGAAATAGGCGCGGATCAGGTCGCGAATCCGAGCAATACCTTCGTCACCTCGGACGGCACTCGGCGAGAACTTCAGATTCAGCAGGGTGCCCCCTGTGCGTGAGTGGTCCATCTTGGCCGCCGACCGAATCACTGCCGTGGGACCTTTGCGATCGGCACCCTGGACCGGAGAGATGCCTTCGGATAGCGGCTCAAAGGCTCTTCGACCGTCAGCGGTTGCGCCGGTCACCGAGCCGAAATAGACGTGGCAGGTCGTCGGCAGAAGGTCAACGTGGTAGCGGCCGCCGCGCGTGTTCGGTCGGCCATCAATGAGCTCGTGGCAGATTTCGAACACCAGGCGCATCACATCATCGGCCGCATCGTCATCGTTGCCGTATTTCGGCATGCGGTTCAGGAGGTCGCCACGCAACTGGGGTGCGTCGGCGAAGTCCGTGCTGAGCGCATGAAGCAGCGCGTCCATGCGGCTCTCGCGGTCGTCGGGTGAGCCCTCGTAGACATGGTAACGGATGGCGGCAAGCGAGTCGGTGATCGTGCCCAGGCCGACGCCCTGGATGTAGGTTGTGTTGTACCTGGGGCCGCCCGCATGGTAATCCTTCCCCCGTGCGATGCAGTCGTCCACCAGCACCGAGAGGAACGGCGCGGGCATGCGGGTGGCGTAGAGGCGCTCGATGGCTTGGTTGCCGCGCACCTTGATGTCAATGAAGTGCTTCATCTGCGCGCGGAACATCCCCATCAGGTCATCGAACGATGCCGTCTTGCGTGGGTCGCCCGTGTCCGGACCGAGGCGCTCCCCGGTGCGGGGATCGAGTCCCCGATTCAGCGTGATCTCGAGCACCTTGGGAATGTTGAAATAGCCCGTCAGGATGTAGGCCTCCTTGCCGAAGGCGCCGGCCTCGACGCAGCCGCTCGTGCCTCCGTCGCGCGCATCGGCGATGGATTTGCCTTGCCGCAGGAGTTCTTCAACCACGACATCGGCGTTGAAAACCGACGGCTGCCCCCATCCTTTGCGGATGATGCGCGAGGCCGCCTCGACGAATCGATCGGGGCTCTTCCGACTGACCTGGATGTTCGAGCTCGGCTGGAGCAGTCGCATCTCGTCAATGACATCGAGGATCAGGTAGGTCATCGGATTGACTGCGTCCGAACCGTCCTGCTTGAGCCCGCCCGAGTTGATGTTGCTGAAGTCGGTGTAGGTCCCGCTCTCCGCTGCAGTTACCCCGACTTTTGGCGGCGCAGGCTGGTTGTTGAACTTCACCCAGAAACACTCCAGAAGCTCTCGTGCGCTCTCCTCGGTCAGCGACCCGTCAGCCAGACCCGAGGCATAGAAGGGATAGAGGTGCTGGTCAAGCCGCCCGGGGCAGAACGAGTCCCACGTGTTCAGCTCCGTAATGACACCCAGATGAGAGAACCAATAGGCCTGAAGCGCTTCATGCAGGTTGGTCGGCGCATGGGCAGGCACGCGATCACAGACGTCGGCGATGCGACGCAGTTCAGCCCGGCGATCCGGCTCGTCGGTTCGTTTTGCGAGAACCCGGGCCGCCTCAGCATGGCGTCGCGCGTAGTTGACGACGGCATCAATGCAGATCGCCATCGCCTTCAACTCGACCTCTTGGTCGAAAGCATCAGGTTCGGCTGCGCGACCAAGGTCGGCGAGGCGGCGCTCGATGTCGGCACGGAAATCGAGGAGGCCTCGACGGTAGATCTTGCCGTCAAGAACGGTGTGTCCGGGAGCCCGCTGCTCCATGAACTCCGTGAAGATTCCTGCCCGATAGGCTGCGTGCCATTCGTCGGTCATCATCGAGAAGATCACATCGCGCATGGCGCGACCGCGCCAATGCGGGATGATTGTGTCGGCATAGACGCGGCGGACGTCGTCGGACACGTCATATCTGATTTTCTCGCGCTGGTGAAGCAGCGCAAGATCATCGAGGCTATGGCAACAGAGCTCGGGGTAGGTCGGGGTCGCCTTCGGAACCGGACCACGCTCCCCGACGATCAGCTCGTCGTCGCCGATGTATATCGTCTTGTTGGCAAGGATGTGCGCGAAGGCTCTCGCGCGCCGCAACGCCGGCGGTGCGTCGGGAGCCGTGGCATCAAACGCCGTCAGGAGCTCGGCACGTTCGATGGAAATGCTTGGGACGGCATTGAGACTCCGTTCACGGAGTCTGCGGACACGTTCAGTCATGCCTGCCTCTTGGTTCAAGGCTGAAGGGCGCTCGGCGACGTCCGGGCGGGGACAGGGTGATCGTTGTCGGAACCACCGGAGCCTTACGTCTGGAGTTCCCTGCGGTTCGGTTGGTCATCTGCTCATGAACGTCTGGATGTTGGCCTTCTTGCGGAAAGCCTCGTACTCGGCGGCCACACGAGCCCCGTTCACCTGCTCGCCTTTGGCCGCCGTTGCCAGGATGCGCACGGTTTCTTTCACCTCATCGTACGGACGCGTCAGCGCCGGCTGTTTGTCCAGGCACCGCACGAGCCACCACAGCCCCCCCGCAAGGCGAACGGGACCAACTTGCTCGCCTTTCTGCAGCCTCCGAGCGACAGCATCGAGGCCCTTGGCATGGGCCGCCAGCGACCGTCCGACAGCGAACGGGGCGACGACGCCGCCGTTCTGGGCGGAGTCATCCACGCTGTACCGACGCGCCAGGGTTGCCCAGTCGCCGCCGGCATCCAGAGCCTTCCTGGCTTGGTCGGCATCCGCCCGGCTAGCGGTTCCGATCACGGCAAGCGTCACAACCTCGGGGGTGTGGAACAGAGCCCGAACGTTGCGCGGATCGGCATTCTCCGTGTAGAACCGGCGCATCTCGGCTTCGGTGACCGTCACGCCTTTACTGATGAGGTTGAACTCGCTGAGGACCCGCGCCAGCGACTCCCGATACTCGGCCTCGCTCTTGCCGGCCTTCTGAAGCACCGGCATGAACTCCGGCGATTGGGCCTCAAGCCGAAGCCTCTCGTCCACTTGTCTATCTGACGCGACCGCTCCGTGTTTCTCAAGGAACTGGTGTCGCAGCTCACGCTGAACAAGGCTGTCGAGCACCTGCCGGCCATACAGCCGGTGCATCTCATCGTTCAAGTGGTCGCGCCTGATAGTCTTGCCATTGACGGCCACCAACACGGCGGTCAGATACGATCTGTGCCGCGCCCTCATCACCAGTGCCCCCGCTAGAGCCGACGCTCCCACGAGGATCAGGAGCGAGACAGCAACAACCCAACGCCGAGCAAAGGCCGCGCGAACAAGGGCGCCGATGCCTTCGTCGCGCATGACGGCGGCCGACTTGCGAACGTTTGACACGATGCCGGCAATCTGGTCGCGCACGATCTCACGCTTAGTGGCGGCCTGCATCCGTGCCACCTCGCGCTCTTCGCGCCTGAGTCGCGCGCGCTCCTCACGTTCGGCCTTGGCCAGCTCGCGCTCTTCGCGCCTGAGTCGCGCGCGCTCCTCACGTTCGGCCTTGGCCAGCTCGCGCATCTCGCGACGGGCCAGCATGCGGGCCCGTTTCTCCTCGGCGGTTTCCTTACGCCGCACCTCAGCCTGCGCCTGGCGCTCGCGCGCCTGAGCCTCGCGCGGCTCCTCGCCATCATCGCGCTGCCACGCTTTCCAGCGATCTGTCAGGTGTTGTGTGTCAACCTTGGGTTCATCAGCTTTTTGATCGTCTGTTTGCTCGTTCTGGTCATACATTCAGCATGTCTCCGATGGTTTGTTGAATGCGCGACATGAGTGACCTTGCCCGACTCCTCACCGCGCCTCGGCATGCACCTGTCGGTCCAGCGCGATGGCCAAACGGTCCACGTGCAAAGCCGACGTGAAATGCGCCAACGATATGCGTACAGCATTGTAGTGTGGCACGTGACGCGTGACAATGGCATCGTCACGACTGAGCCTGGTCCCGATCTCCCCGGCATCCAGGCCGGCAATCGAGAAGCTGACGATCCCCGCCCTTTCGCACGCTGCTCGTGGGGTCAGCAGCGACAGGCCATTGATGGATTCGAGAGCATCCATGGCGTACGTACCCATGGCGAGCATGTGCTCTCGGATTCGTCCGAGGCCAAGGCTCTGCATCCATCGCAGGCTGGCGTTCCACCCGGCCGCATTGGCCCATGCCCGCGTGCCGAACTCGAAACGTCGCGCCGTGGGCCATGGCTCAGCGACGCCCATGTCGTAGTCCGCCCGTGCGAGGCTGCCTGCGCCGACGTGGGCGGGCCGGAGTTCGGGCAGCACGTCTCGCCTGGCGTAGAAGAATCCTGTGCCTGTGGGACCATGCAGCCATTTGTGTCCGTTCGCGGCCATGCAGTCACACCCGATCGTGCCCACATGCACGGGGAACGCCCCCAGCGACTGCGAGACATCCAGCAGAGTGTGCACACCGCGCCCGACAGCCCATCGGCACATGGCTTCGGCCGGTAGGACCACGCCAGTTTCACACGTGACATGGCTGAATGCCAGCATACGGGTGCGTTCGGTCCACTGCGTGTCGAGGTGCGCAAGCATCTCGTCCGCATTCGCGCTGCACTGAGCGCGACGGACTCGGATGCCTCGCGTTGCCTGCAAGTACAGCAACGGATGGAGCATGGCCTCATGCTCCTGGTCGGCCGTGATCACCTCGTCGCCGGGCTGCCAGTCATGGCCGGCCACAGCGAGGTTGATTCCATCCGTTGCGTTGCCGGTGAAGCCGATCTCGTCAGGATGTGCCCCCACCATATCTGCCAGAGCGGATCTGAGACTGTCGGCCTCCTCTGCAAGGCTGATCTCGCACGCAACGCCTCCACGTTCGAGAGCCGTCACCGCCCGAACGAACTCATCCAGCGCAGGGGCAGGCATGGGGCCATAGGTACCGGTATTCAGGTATGCGACACGCTCCAGAACCGGGAAGGCGGCCTGAATCGTGCGCAGTTCTTCCGCCGAGAACATCGCTTCGCCCGTCGATTCCGGAGTGCAGCTCTGGTCAGGATATCCCATCAGACCTCACCATATCGAAAGCAGTCCGTCGTGTGGTCATTCACCAGTCCGGCGGCCTGCATGAACGCGTAGCAGATTGTCGGGCCGACAAACTGGAAGCCGCGCCGGATCAGGTCGCGGCTCATCGCCTCGGACTCGGCCGATTTGGACGGGAGGTCGCGCATCGTTGCCCATGCGTTGGTGATTGTCTTGCCCCCGACGAACCGCCAGACATAGGAATCGAAGGATCCGTACTCCTCCTGCACCTCCAGGAACCGGCGTGCGTTGATCACTGCCGAGCGTATCTTGGCGCGGTTTCGCACGATAGAGGCATCGGCGAGGAGGCGCTCGATATCGTCATCGGAGAACGCGGCAACGATGCTGGGGTCGAACCCGGCGAAGGCTGCACGATACCCCTCGCGCTTCCGAAGTATGGTCAACCAGCTCAGTCCCGCCTGTGCCGCATCGAGCACCAGGTATTCGAACAGCCGCCGGTCATCGTGGGCAGGGACGCCCCACTCCTCATCGTGATACCGTTCCAGAATGGCGTTCCCCTGAGCCCATCCACATCGGTTCATCGTGCACGCACCCAGTCAATGGCAAATGCGACGGACGAAGCGCTCGCCGGATCTATGCGGATTGCCGTCACCGTCTGGCCCTTCCAGCGTGGGTGCTGACCCACCTGAAGCGCCACTTCATGCCAGTCGCCGTCAGGCGGAAATGAGAACCGCAGCGCCTTGGCTTCGTCAAACGCAGGCGATGAGCTCGTTGTCCAGAAGAACTGGCCTCCGCCGTTGCCTGTTGCTCGTATCCGGAGCCGGACCTCGGCCACATCATCGCCTCGAACGCTGCAGTTGGGTCGAACGAGATAGGGGTCTCCGCCGGTCGAGCGGCCGGCAAGCGCCCCGTCGCTCGCCCGGAAGTCCGTGGTGTCGTTCTCTGCGCCCCATCCATCGAAACCGGCATCGAACTCGAAGGCGATGCGCCTGGCAAGCGGCACCGCGAGATCGGATTGGGCAGGTCGAACCCCGTCCAGCCGAACCTCCACAGGGCCATCGCGCGGGATGTGGACTGCCGCCGCGCGCATTCTGGGGTCGTAACGCCAGCCGGCGATGCCGCCGCCGAGCCTCTGTCGGGCGACCGGCACCCGCGCACCACCGACAGTCACACGCGTCGGCTCCGTCACCCCCGATATGAGCACACTCCCACGCCCGTTCGGTGGATGGGTTACGGTGAACGTGAGACCGGTTTCGGTCACCTGCGCTTTCGCAATCTGCCCTAACGAAGTTATGCGCACAGTGTCGCCCGTTCCGGCTCTCACCCGAGTCGTGAGGGGCATCTCACGCCTTCCGAGCCACCAGAAGACGTTCTTCAGTATCTGCCTCGGTGCAAACTCCCACGCCGCACGGACACCGGTGATTGTATGCAGTGAGTCCGGCCATGCGGCAAGGTACTCAGCCTTGTGCGATTGCTGATACATGGCCGACCGGGTGATTCCCACGGCCAGGTCGCGCCAGCTCAAGCCACCCAAGCGAGTATCAGGGTCATGGGGATGGAGCTTGAGGTACGCCAGCGCGAGCCGGAGGCCGTTCCACTGCACGACGTGGCCGAACCAGCTTCCTCGCTTTCCCGACGCGCCAAACACGGGAATCGAACCATACCGCATCCACGTCATGCCCGGAGCGTTCCAGACATACACGAATGGCATGCCGCGACGCGCCCATAGCCTCGCCTTTGCCAGCCAATCCTTGTTGCCGCTGAACCAGTAGGCTTCCAGATAGGCGTCCACAGCATCGGCGGCGGCCAGGATGTCGGGGGTATGCACAGGAACCTCCCAGACCTGGGCTGCGCGCGGTACTCGGAACTTCTCCATTCGCTTGAGCGATCGCACGCCGGCATCGTAGAAGGAGCGGTCACCGGTGACGCGGGCCATCTGGAGCAGCCGGCTAGCCTTCAGGGCAATCAGCCCGACCTCCACCTCGCCGGGCTCACCGAGTTCGTGGTAGTCGTAGCCTCGGAACACGCCATGATCGCGCAGGTCGGCATCGAAAACCCAGGCTCCGTCGGCCGACTGAGACGCGATCAGCGACATGACCGCAGTCGCCTGCTGATTCAGGAACGCGATCGGATCGCCCTCGCCGAACTGCATGTCGTCGGCGGAAGGTATGCGGTCCGGCAGCGGAAGTCCACCGCCGTCACGCGATGGCGCTGGAAAACCCGCCGAAGCCAGTCGGTCTTCCCACTGAGGACGGGCAGGGTCATCGGGGATCATGCGGATCGCCTGCAGCAAGTCGTAGGCGTAGCTCTGGTTGTGAGCCGGCTTCCGCCAGATGGCCGGCCCGAGAAGGTACGGGAACCAACCGGTGCTCGGCGTGTCCCACAGTGTCCGCAGATAGGCCTGCATGCTCCACGAGACCTGAGCAAGGTCCGATCCCTTCGGCGCAGGAGCCGGCGGAGCAGGCTTGTGCCACACGAACCACTGCTCGACAGCGTCCAGAGCGCCGGTTCCTCGACCCCCGACGAATATGACTGCCGACAGCCGGAGTGTGCGTCCGGCCGGCAGCGCCAAATCGGCCGACGGGTCCTTCACCGCATCCTGAACGGTCGCATGCGCCTCACCTGGAGTTCCTGTCGCGGTCGCATTGGTCCTGCCGATCGGGTTCGGAGCGATCAGGCCCATCCGGTGCGCCGCCATTCCTCCGAGGCGATCCGGGCTGGCAAAGGTCGGTTGAGGTCTGTCGCGGACGCCATCCCATCGCGCAGAAGGATCCCACAGCATGGCCACCGCCCCTGCGCCGTCCGCTACGGACATGGCCGGTATGGTAACCTTGTTGGGATGCGGAGCATAGCGGCGACGGTCGGGATGGTCCGCCACGATGTCGAGATCGCTCGAACTGACCTCATTGTCCACAAGCCATTCGAGACCCGGAAAGATTGCCTCGTACCTGGCCGAGCCTTTCCCGCCCTCACCCACCAGAAGAGTCGGACCCTCGAACAAGCATACACGCCGAGCCCGGGTGCACCGGGCCGAGATGGTCAGGCGGAACACATCCGGCCTCAGGCGAATGACCTCCGCAGCGAACGACCAGCCGCCTCCCGCACGGTCCCGGCGAGATGAGCCAAGGACGACACCGCCGGCGGTCCGCTTTGGAGCAGAGTGTACCGCGGTGAGGGTCTCCACTCGTCCGTCAGGCAGGCGCACCGTGAGCCGACCAAGGTGCGGCATACGGAACGCAACAGACGGTGATCCCTTGACGGTGCGCACGGCCTCGGCGATAGTCCGGTCCGATCCGCGACGAACGTACAGCCCGGGTACGACGGCGACCTGACGCGCGTTGACGGCATCCGTTACCTCAAGCGCGACCGTCTGCACGTCGCCCGAGGACGCCCCGGACGGAATGCAGACAACTCCGCATGCGGCTCCGGCCGATCGAGCGGCGGTCATTCGGAACGATTTCGCCACGTGCCGCCCCGCTGCGATCGGTCCGAACACAATCTCGCCCGTCGCCGCCCGGGCGCCGCCATACGTCCTCAGCTTGATCTTAGCCGGTGGGCTTGTCGCAGTGCCGCGATTCCAGACCGTCACCGCAACCGTTACGGCTCTGCCAGGCATCACGATGCCCGGGCTAGCCAGTGCCGAAACGAGCTCCACACGAGGGCTGAGCGCGACCGAACGCTCGATACGCTCGGAGGGGCTGACTGCAGTCAAGCGAATCACCCCTGGCCGCAGCGAGCCTCTGATAGTCCAGCGCAACGGCGCTCCATCCCCGGCTTCAAGGGGTCCTGCCTGAGTGGGACCTTCTGCCGTCATTCCATCCGGCAGGTGCACCACCAGCGAAACGGGTCCCACAGCAGCGGTGCCATCGTTGGACAGTGTTGCCGTCAGCATGGCGCGTCTGTCGGGCTCAGCCTTGTCCGGGTAGATGTGCAGCTTCTCGAACTGCAGGATCGGGGCTGCCCCTGCGATGTACTCGAAGTCGTCAACGATCACGTCGGCAGGTCCGCCGGTCAGACGCATGCCGACGTGTACCCAGCGGACATCCTTGTTTGCCCGGTAATCGTATGCCACTCGGAACTCGTGCCAACGGCCGTCGGCCATGTCGGCAGGAATGGTCCTGATGGCGCGCTGCTCGCCCGTATTCTCGAATCCCGGCTCTGCCATCGGGATGACGACCAGCACGATCGAGGCATCCGTCGCCGCTGAGTTCACCTTGATCCACGCTCGCACGATCCCATGGGTCTCGTCGAGCATGGCCCCACGGCCCCCATTCGGGTTCCAGCCGCGGTTGAGACCCGTCTCAGGATCCATTGGCGTGGTCCGTGACCTGTTGAGACGCAACGCATAACGCCCCGAGTGCGCGTCGGTCGTGACCGATACACCGCGCCCGACGGCCGACCAATCTGCGGGGAAGTACGCGGCATCCAGCCTTTCGAAGCCGCCGTTCGTGATCACGTTGTCCGCTCTTGACACCGAAGCGTACATCAGCGCAGCCATTGCCGCGATCACCAAGCGTCCCATGTGCATGGCCTCCCAGGAGGGTCTTTCGGCATTCTAGCCCATGGAGATGGGAGCACACAACGGGCGGCTCAGTCGGTTGTGCACCTGGCGCAACGAAACTGAGGAGTATGCGCCGGGGTTTCGGGGTACCGTATGGACCGCGCACGGTATCCGTCCAGCGGTCACCGGCGGTTGAGCGCGCAGCGTTTCGCAGCCACAGGGGATGCCTTCGCCATGACAGCGCCTGAAACCGATCATCCTGCGCCTCCGGTTCCTGTCTTCGATCGCGAAGACCCGAGCGTGCGGTTCACTCCGGAAACGGACGGGCGGAGCACACGCGTCGAGATGATCGTTGACGGTCGCTCGGTCAGCCGCTGCTGGACTGTCTCTCTCACGATCCGGATCGGAGACGCCGAGGTCCGGATGGACGGCATCGGAGGCGTCGGAACCGACCAGAGCGAGAGACTCAAGGGCTACGCCCGCCGGGTCCTCGACGCGGCGCTGAGGCGCATTGACGCCGGAGATGCTGCCCTGAGCATGCTGTACGGCATCCCCGACTTCTACATGCAGTTCGGCTACGTTCCTGCGGGCCCGGAGCATTTCATCCGTATGCCGTCCGCGCCGAAGATCGCCATCTCCAACGGGTGGACCGTACGATCGCTGCACCCCGACGACCTGCCCCATCTGGTCCGCCTGTATGCCGAACAGATTCGCAGCGAAGTCGGCCCGGTGATCCGTCCAGCGGGCTGCTACGTGAATCGCCGGCTGAGCGAAGCCGCGACGGTTGAGCCCGCAGTCCGGCGACCCCCAGGGGACCCGAGAAGCACGTCCGGTCTCACCATTGCAACTCACCATCGTGACCGGTGTCGCGTGCTCCTCGATCCGGACGGAGTGTTGCGGGGCTACGCCTGGCGCGGCGATGGCTTCTGGGCGGCCGACTTGCTTCAGAGGGAGGTACCCGACTGCCTGTTCATCGCTGAAGCGATCGCCGCTGACGCCGAAGCCGCCGAGGCGCTGCTTGGCGTCTGCGCGCACTGGGCCTATGAGGTCGCCGACCATACGGGCCGGGACCTCAGGCATGTGCTGATCTCGGCGCCCCACGACGGCACAATCGGGTATGCGGCGATGTCTCGCGACGCTCTGTTGATCAGGAAATACACGCGTTGCGGCGGCTCGATGGCGCGGATCACTGACATGAAGCGCCTTGTCGCTCAGATGGCGCCGGAACTCCGACGGAGGCTAGCGGACGCCGGGTTGCGCCAGGATAGTTCCATCACCTTCGTCACGGGTCTCGGCAATGCTGCTATTCGGCCTGCGGGCCATGACACGGGCCGCCCCCGCACGTTTTCATGCCGAACATCGTGGTTCACACAGGCCGTCCTGGGAGCCGCGTTGCCCTACGAGCATGTGGAGAGGAAAATGGTGGACCAAGGCCATGTTGGGCCAAATGAACTCAGGTGGGTGCGAGCCCTGTTTCCTCCCAGATGCCCGCACATGTACTTGCCTGACCGGTATTGACACTCAACCTAATATACTGTTGGAGTATGCTGGCGACGAACAATACTGCACCGACGGCCCATATCCGGGTCTCAGGAGGTCCTTCCATGCATTCACGACGACGCTATGCGCTGCTGCTCTGCGCTTTGGCCGGCACGCTCTTGACAATCGGGTGCGGCAGCGGCAGCAACTTCGCCGACACGCCCGACCTCAGTGGAGCTTATGTCGGTCCGTTCGTGCTGGTTGACGGCGCGACCTCCCAGACAGGCACCATGTCGGTTGTGATCGGACCGGACAACCGCATGGCAGGAACCGTTCACAACGACACGACAGGAGCCGATGGTACCGTTGCGGGCGACATTGAGCGAGGCGTTGCTCTGAGAGCGAAGCTCAGCTATGCGGGCGCAGAATACACGCTGGTCGGCAAAGTCGCCATTGATGCACGAAAGAACCTTGTCGGCGCGTTGCAGCATTACGGCCCTGACGGCGCTCGAGCCGGTACAATCAGCATTGACCTGGCTCCCGCGGGTGGCGCATAAGTGCAGTCCTGAGCAGGGAGGGACGGCGTCCTCGCCGTCCGGAAAACCGGTCACCGAGGACGGTGACCCTCCCACGGGAGGGACGGCGTCCTCGCCGTCCGAAAAACCGGTCACCGAGGACGGTGACCCTGCCACGGGAGGGACGGCGTCCTCGCCGTCCGAAAAACCGGTCACCGAGGACGGTGA
>DYKI01000225.1 GCA_020722705.1 Chthonomonas calidirosea
AGGAGCCTCGCCCTCCCACGGAGCCTCGCCCTCCCGATGTCCGGCGGCTCGGCGGGAGCCTCGCCCTCCCGGAGCCGCGCCATGCCGGAGGCTTACGCTACCGGGATTTCGACGCATTGCGCACCACCGCCCTCGCCTCACGCACGACGGTCATCTCCTCGCTGTCAAGCTGCTCCATGAGCGTCATCGTTCGCAGGTCGAAGGACCGCCACGGCTTCTCCTGCCGACGGCCGCCGGAACTCCCATTGTGAAGGCACCAGCCGGCGGCGCCTCCGACGACGGCCCCTCGCAGGTCATCAAGGAAGTCTCGCGCGACGGGCTGCCAATCGCCGTACGACCTGCGGAACGGCTCCTGATAGTGAACCGGAGCCACATGACCGATTCGCTTCATCGCTTCCAGGCAATCGCGTGTGTGCCGCTCGGTCTGGGCCGGCGAACCGGCATTCCGGGGCCGGTGCGGGGCGACGAAGTCCAGGCGAGCCTCGATGAGCGCCTCTCGAACGTATTCCTCGCCGAGATCGTGCCCGCCGAATGATGCCGTCACGAGCAGCGATGGGTTCAGTTGCCGAGCAAGCTCCCGAAGCTGTCGAATCTCGCCGAGGGACACGAATCGGTTGTCGCGCACATCGCGCTCGTTGGCCAGGTCCAGGTACCAGTTGGTCCGGCCCTTCAGGGCACCGATGACCGAGCGAACGGCGGCCTCATGTGCGGGCGCATCGGCCAGACCGCCTCCGATTGCCGATCTGCCCCGCGAGAGCGTCACATCCACAACCATGCCGCGCTTGCCGCACTCGGCCACGATCCGAACAAGACGCCCCATGTAAGGCTCACGCGGGGCGCCCTTCGCGTCAACCGCCGATATGTCGGTGTCGCCGAAGCTCCAGGTCGCCCAGACGCGCATCCAGTTGAACCCGTAACGCTTCAGCGCATTGAGGTCGCTCCGAAGCGTGGCTTCCGATGCCCCAAGGCCGCCGTAGTAGCTGATGCCGAGCAGGAAGGTCGGCTTGCCGTCCAGCATGAATCGCGTGCCGTCCACGCCAAGCTTCGGCCCGCCGACAGCCAGTGCCGTCAGGGCCACGATCGGTCCCAGCACAGCCATGTCGCCACCTCCTTGGAGCCGCCAGATACGGCTTCCTTTACGGAACGACGCTTCGTGACGGTGGAGCGTTCACCCTTCGTCGCGCAAGACTCATCGAGGAGCGTCGAATCGCGCGATCCGCCCATCGTGGCCTGTGAATCGCACCGTGCCGTCGGACATCAATGCATAGATGGCGGCACGGCCCCGTTGCGGCTCGATGCGGGCGCCGACAAGGGCGCCCGAAACCTCGGCGGCAGAGACCCTTGAGATCGGGCAGGGGACATTGCCGGGATGGGGAGCGAACACATACATCAGGTGTGCCGGTCCCGGAGCCTTGAGGGAGCAGCAGACGCACGGCCTCGGATCCGCCCCTGTCCGTCCATGTGCCCTCGGAAGCCAGCCCTGGAGAACGGGCTCGGTCTGTCCCGAGACGATCCGCACCTGAAGACCGGGCTGTTTCAGCGGGATTATGGCAAGCTGAGGACCAGATCGGCGCGTTGTGACGGCCAGGGTCTCCGGGTCAACTGCGGCGTCATCGGCATCGAGATGGAAGGTGCTTTCGTAGAGGCGCTCCTCGGTATCGCCCGGCTCCAGCGTGTCGCAGACGATCCACCAGTTTGGCTTGACGAACAGCACGCGGCGCGTGTGGACGATCCCGCGCTTCCGGTCTTTGCCCCAGGCTTCATCGGGAAGCCTTCCGTAGGTCCCGGCGGCGAAGTCGTAATGCGCGTCGGTGGTCCAGACCATGGCCACGGGCTCCTTGACCACATAGCCGGAGCGTGGGCCGCCGCGTCGGTTCTGCTCCATCCCGTCCACATGGATGACGTTATGGCCGCGGGCCGACAGCACGTAGCGGCGCATATCCGATGCATCGTAAGCATACGAACCGGCGTCGTACACCAGCCGCTCGCCGAACGCGTGCAGCACGAATGAGAGCTTATCTTCGTGCTGATGACCGTAGCCGAACGGACCGCACTCCATCATGAGAAACCGAGCGTCGCGAGTCCAGCCCGAGCGCATGACCGCCCATCCCGCATAGGGGAAGGTCAGCGAGGTCACTTCGGGACGGCGGCCTGACTTGCCGTTCGTCGCGATCCATTCCCAATCCGTCCGCTTCGGGAAGAGGCGAAGCCCATCGGCCAGGACTTCGGGCACGTCTACGTGCCACGAGTCGTTGAAAGGCGGCACGTCGCGATCCGGCGACATGGCCCGCAAGTTCAGGTCGTACATTCGTTCGAGACCTGCCTGGTACCCCTCCGGCAGAGGAAGACCGTTTAGCTGTGCCAGGCGCAGCGCGCCGACGAAGTTGCGGAGGCTGACATTGTGATAGCCGGGCGTCAGCTCGATCTGCGCACCGTCCGGGTACACCTGTGCGTCAATCTCGCGCCGCAGGCGGCTCAGCGATCGCTCGCGCCAGCCCGACGAGGCTTTGAACTCGGGAAACAGGACTCCTACGTGGTATTGCCCGTTGGCCTCCATGCACAGCCAGTTGCCCCCTGTGGGGAACCGATCCAGGTACTCGGCATGCCGGCGCATGCAATCCACCATCGCGAGCAGGACGTGGTCGGGAAACACGTCCGGGCTGCGCAGCATGCGATGAAACACCTCGGGCCAGCTTCCGAACATGCGGATGCCCGCTTCGATGGTCCTCCAGCGCGAATAGGGGGAGTTCAGCGCGCGCCCTTCGGGCGGCGGATTGGTGCGGATCCAGTCGGCGATCTGCCGTGCCAGCTCCGTGCCGTACCGCTTGTCGCCGGTCTTGTTGTAGGCGCGCGCCAGCGCGGACCATGCCGAATGCCGGTTGAACTGCCAGGTCCATTCGTGATCGGCTGCGTGCGGCGAGCCGGGTTGGGTTGTCGGGTTGAATGCCCAGTCAATGGTATCGCCGAAGGTGTGCTCGATGCCCACCGACGTGAACGTGTGCTTCAGGGCCATGTCGGCCACGCGCATGTCGGCGCTGGACGCATCTTGCGGTGGGTGGGCCGGGTCCACATGCCAGCGCGGCCCGGTTCGCGTCCGGAAGTGGCGTGCCAGCGCCGATCGAGCGGCAGCCATGTCCCCGCGTTCGAGGGCGGTCTTCACCTCCGCCAGGTCCTCTCGGGCAAGGTCGAGCGCCTCGAACAGCGCATCGGACCTGTCCGCCTCTTGAGCGCCTGCCCCCAGAGCCGCTGCCGACATGAGCAGCGTCCTGCGCGACATTGTGATATGCCCGGCCATCTCATCCTCCCGATGTTCCTCAGGTCAGCTTCGGCGCCCCAATGCCGGCGTCCTCTTTGTCGGCCCGATGCTGCGCACTCAAGAGGATTCCTCGCACAGATTGTCGCCTCTGCGCGCCAAGCCCTCGGAACCGCCACGTGGAATCGGCAGAAGGAGACGCAGGGTCTTGTGTCCAAGACTGTCCTCGACCGCATCCGAATGAGGAGGGACTGGTATGGGCGAACCATCACGCATGACTCGACGTGACCTGATCGGCCTGGGGGCCGGCGCCGGCCTGATGACGCTCGCTCCGGCGTCCTGGGCGAAGGTGCTCGGTGCCAACGGGGACATTCG
>DYKI01000226.1 GCA_020722705.1 Chthonomonas calidirosea
GGTGCTATTTTACCATACAACCGCCCAGCGCATGCAAAACTCTGTACCGCACCCAGAAAGGAGTATCGTGCAAATTATTGGGAAGTGCTCGGGCCGGTCTCCGACCGTGCCCTGCTCGGGCCGGTCTCCGACCGCGCCCTGCTCGGGCCGGTCTCCGACCGCGCCCTGCTCGGGCCGGTCTCCGACCGCGCCCTGCTCGGGCCGGTCTCCGACCGTGCCCGCGTAGCTCATTACCTGAGCCTGCGCTGGCTCGGTCAGAGACCGGCCACCGCAAGCCAAGTGGAATTCTCAGGCGAATGGCTTCCTTTCTCCAATAATTTGTCTTATACCCCGGAGAAAGGCTTTTTGCCACGGAGACACAGAGGACACGAAGAATTTTAGCAAATCTCTGTGTTCCCCGTGTCGCTGTGTTTGCCCCCCCTTTACTGCCGTATGACGAGTGGCAGGTAGATGTGGGCCGTCTCGAACACCTCCACCTGCGCCACGCCCGACAGCAGCACTGTGTTCGTCCCCTGGCTGATGGGCAGTGATGCCGTAATCAGCCCGGTCGCCGGTTGGAGTGGCGCGGTGAACAGCCCATTCGCGTCGATCGTGCCGACCGTGCTGGACCACACCACTGTCGACTTTAGCGACATGGGATTGCCATATGCGTCGTAAGGTGTGGCCGTCATCTGCGCGCTTTTCCCAACCGTGATTCGCAGCGGGTCCGGCGTGACGGTCAACGTGACGGGCGGGGAATCCGTGACCGCGAGCAGCACCGTCGCAGAAAGCGGGCCGAGGTGACCGGTGATCCGCGCGGTGGTGGGTGTCGCCGGCGCGGTGTAGACGCCGTACGCGTCCAGCGTCCCCACATCCACCGTCCACGTGGGCGTGATGGCGAACGTCTGCCCAAAGCGTGTGTCGCCCTCGCTCTCGAAAAGCGCCGCCAGCTCGACCGTGCTGCCCGGCTGCACCGTCAAGATAGAGGGCGTGATGCGCAGTCGCAGCCACCACGGCAAGGAGAGCGCCGGGTCGCCGAATAGCGTGTACGTCCGCGCTTCATGCGAGGCGCTGATGGCCTGCCGCCCGATCTGTGTGAGCGCGCCCAGGTTGAAGGTGCCCTGCTGGAACGCCGCCGTGAACATCGCACGCGCCAATGTTTCCTCGCCGGAAGCGTAGGCCAGTCCCGCCGGGCCATAGGCGGCAATCGCGCCCGTCTCCGTCAAAACCGTCGTGACCCACTCGCCGATGGAGCGCACGTCGCGTCCCGGCAGGCCGGGATATTGCGGTGGGAACATCCAGTAGCCATCCCAACAATCCAGCGCGAGCAGAAAAGGCAATGCCGTGGTCTGGGTAAGGGCAGCGAGATCGGTGTTGAAGAGCAGCGGCTCGTGCGCCCAGCGGTGGATGGAACCATGCCCGGAGTAAGCCAGGAGTCCCGCGCCCGCGTTCCACGCTTGAGTGACCGCAGCAGTTGCGGCCGGGCAAGGGGTGAGCGAGGGCGGACAGTAATCTTCCATGTAGACCGTCTGGGCCGTCATTGCAGTGGGAAACAGCGTTCGCAGCCGCTCAAGCAGGCTGTCGAAGCCTTCATCGCTACTCTCGCCGTTGTCGGCGACGAGCAGGGCGTGCAGGTGCCACGCCGAAAGCGGTTGCGCCTCGTAATTCAGCACCTTTGTCACGTAAGCGGCGACCTCCTCGACCGTCTGCGCCGGCAGACGGCCCACGAAGACCTCCGGCAGTCCGTCGCCATCCACGTCCCCAAAGCGGCTGTCCACCGGGACGTCGCCCTGGGCGGGATCGGCAAACTCGCGGTAGGGCGGGATCCACGTGGGCGTGAACGCGCCGTAGGTCGCCGGGTTATAGCCCTTGAAGTTGAAATTGCCATCGCCCACGAGGAAAAGATACCGTACGGCCGGCCCAGGCCAGTTGGCGTGCGCGTAGGCGACGAACGCGCGGATGGCCTCCGGATAGAATACGCCGCCGTTGAACAGTGGGTAGATGTCGTCTACATCCACCAGCCGCACGCGTAGCCCCTGGCTTTGGCGCTGTGCCACGAGCGGCTGCAGCGCGGCGAAGAAGTGTCGCGGCGCGATGATGATCTCGTCCGCACCCGTGGACGGCGCGAGCAGATCGGCATCCGGCGAATAGTGGGCGGGGGTGATTGGGCGCGGGACTTCGGCCAGGTAGCGCGTCCCGACGGGCGCCGTATCGGCAAAGGTTGCGCCGCCGTTGACGAGGGCGACGGGATGTAGCGGGTTACTCACGTCGTAGAGACGCGCCCCGGAGGGCCAGTCCGTGACGGCGTACGTCGCTGCCGCATCTGTCAACGCCCCGCAAATGAAGGCGCCGTTGTCTGATACCGCTGACCGCCGGTAGGTCAGTTCCGCGCGGTCGAAGTACACGGCCTGGTGTCCCACGTCGGTGACGTAGGCCACGTGCAGCGTGTTGTCGCCGGTTAGCAATGCCGTCGCCGGAATTGTCGTCGTGATGATGTGGCCGGTTTTGCCGTCCCAATAGAAATCGCCCAACGCCGTGTCGTTGAAGGTGAGGCGCACGTGGTGGTCAGGATTGACGCCGGCGTTGTAGTTGTACGAGGCCAGCTCCACGGTCAATGTGGCCGGATCGCCTGTCGTGAGTGGCGCGGGCAAGGCCATGGGGTAGGTCCGTGTCACGGTATCGGCGACGTTGACGTATTCCCAGAACCACGTCGTCAGCGTGCCGGGGTCAGTGCTGTGGCGCGCCCAGTAGCGCAGGTTCTCCTCTGCCACAGCGGTGACCTGGCAAACGCCGGCGGGCGCGCCGGAAGGCGTTACATCCCGCGTCGCCATCCGCAAACCGGGTGTCGACGCATCTATGGTGAGCCAGTAGACGTTCTCGTCGGTGTATTCTTCATCGTAGCGCGATCCGTGGAATTTCTCGCCGTAGAAGACCAGCGCGTCACCGGGATCGAATGTGCCCGTGCCAATCTCTTCCAGCGCCACCTCCTGCCCGCGCCAGAACAGGTGCACGTCGGCCAACGCCGCGCCGGTGACGGGAATGCCTGCCGCCGCGAGCGTGGCATAGTCCAGCGTGTAGAGGCCGTCGGTCACCACACCGATGCGCCAGACGGGGTCAGGGAGAGGGATGGGAGCGGCAGGATCAGGGAGTGTGGGGGCGAGGGAGAGTGTGGGAGTGTGGGAGAATGGGAGAGAGAGGGCGGGAGTGTCGGGCAGGGCATCCGGAGCCGGCGGTGGAGGCGCGGCGCCCGTGACGAGCGCCGGGACAAGCAACAGCAGCCCACCAAGTACGGCGAGCAGAAGCAGACTATAGCGTTTGGTTATTGTGTACACAGTATAGGTCCTTTCGGGTAAGCTTTCAGCGGTCAGCCGTCAGCGATCAGCCGGACTGCTGAAGGCTGACGGCTGGCCGCTTTTGCCCCAGTATAACCGGAATCCCGTCGCGCGCGAATAAAAACTCCCGCAGATGAGAGATCCGCGGGAGGAAAGCAAAATTTCGAGGTGAACGCTACTTGCGCTTGCGGAGCACGACGAGGCCGGAAACCGCCAGCAATCCCACGGCGAGCGCGGCAAAGGGCGACGCTGCGCTTAGACTGGAGAGAGTGACGGCG
>DYKI01000051.1 GCA_020722705.1 Chthonomonas calidirosea
CGCATTCCCGAGGTCCGAGGACCTCGGCTATCATCCACCGTCGCTGCGCGACGGGGGCGGGGCAACCATCCCGTCGCGAAGCGACGATGGGGGGTGTCTCGCCGTCGAGCAAGGACATGTGACGGGGTGTGTTGTCGTCGCGAAGCGACGATGGATGATAGCCGGGCGGCGTCAGCCCCCGGATAGGCGCGACGCCCCCTCCCCCTTGGCCCCGCCCGCCGGAGGGGGCGGGGGTAACGGCCTTGCTGCCGAGCCGCTGAACCGCGAGGCTCCCGCCGAGCCGTGGGAGGGCGAGGCTCCCGCCGAGCCTGATCTCGGGCGAATGACTGCGGCAGAGCAGGCGCGCCGATTCGGCTACAACTGCGATTTCGTCGGGTTTCTGCCGATGCCCTACGGATCGAAGCGCTCCGATCAGGGACTCCTTGTCGTGAACCACGAATACATCAACCCCGAGCTCATGTTCCCGATCGAGCGGCTTGAACAGATGAGCGCCGAACAGGTCGCCGCATGCATGGAGGCCATGGGCCTGAGCGTCGTCGAAGTCAAGATGACGGACGGGATCTGGAGCTACGTACGGGGCAGCAGGCACAATCGCCGTCTCACTGGCACCACGCCCGTTCTGTTCTCCGGTCCGGCGCGCGGCAGCGCTCGCATGCGCACGAGCGCTCACCCCGATGGAAAGACGGGCACCGGGACCATGCACAACTGCTCGGCAGGAACCACGCCGTGGGGCACGGTACTGAGCGCCGAAGAAAACTTCCAGGATATGTTCGGCAACGCCCAGGCCCTCGCCGATCCCGCCGATCACCGATCTGCCCTGCGGTACGGGCTCTCCGATAAGCTCAGCAAGTACGGGTTCGAACGGCATTTGGACCGGCTCGATTGCGGGAAAGAACCGCACGAGGCCTATCACTTCGGCTGGGTCATTGAAGTGGATCCATACGATCCGAAATGGAGACCCAGGAAGCGAACGACGCTCGGACGATTCCGCCACGAAGCCGCCACGACTCATGTTGGCCGCAATGGACGCGTGGTGCTCTACTCCGGCGATGACGCGCGCTTCGAATATGTCTACAAGTTCGTCTGCGCCAGGCCGTTCAACCCGACGAACAGGGCTGCGAACAGGGATCTGCTCGATGACGGCATCCTCTATGTCGCCCGTTTCGACGCCGACGGCTCGGGGCGGTGGCTGCCGCTCGTCCACGGATCCGGTCCTCTGACCAGGGAGAACGGCTTCGCGTCGCAAGCGGATGTGGTCATTGACGCCCGGATCGCCGCCGACCTGCTGGGCGCAACCAAGATGGACCGTCCCGAGGACATCGAGGTGAATCCGGTCAACGGCAAGGTGTACGTCGTATGCACCAACAATGTTGATCGTGGGGTCGAAGGGCACGCCGGTCCCGATCGCCCCAACCCCAGACGACGCAACGAGCATGGCCACATCATCGAGCTGACAGAAGCGGGCGACGACCATGCGGCCACCGAGTTTCGCTGGGACCTGTTCATGGTATGCGGCGATCCGGCCGACCCGGCGACTCACTATGCAGGCTTCGACAAGTCTCTGGTGAGCCCGATCTCGTGTCCCGACAACATATGCTTCGACCGCCGCGGCAACCTCTGGATCGCGACCGACGGTCAGGAGAAGTCCGTAGGCCGTCGCGACGGCTTCTTCGCGGTTCCTGTGGCCGGCCAGGAACGCGGGCGGCTCATCCAGTTCGCCGAGTCGGTCGAGGGCAGTGAGGTCTGCGGACCGGAGTTCACGCCTGACGGGACCACGGCCTTCCTGGCAATCCAGCATCCGGGCGAGGGCTCATCCTACGCCAAGCCCTCGACGCGATGGCCCGATGGGGATGGACCGCCCCGTCCATCCGTGATCGCCATTCGAACCGAGGATGGCGGCGTCATCGGAAGCAGGGGACATGGGTAGGATTCAGGAGCGCATTCGCCCGCCGCAGCAGCGGCGGCCACGCAGTCAAAGCGGCGACGCACCGATGGGGGCGTCGCCGCTTGTCCATGCCGCTGAAGACCGGCGTCTGCGCTGGGCGGGCGCCGGTCACGCGCCGATGCGGCTGTATCGCAGCATAGCGGAACTTACAGGGTCACGCGCACCTTGGCCACCGTAGAGGCCGGCTTCTTGCGGCCGTAGACGTCGGTGACGGTCAGTATCACGTCATACTCCCCGCTTTTCCGGAACTTGTGCTCGAAGACCTTTCCCTCGGCATCAATGGGAAGCGGATCCGGCCGCTCGCCGGCCTTGACGACGGTCCACTGGTACTTCAGTTGCGAGATGCCCGCCTCGGCGGAACCGGTGAACTTCACCGTATCGTTCTGCGCGACAGTCCGTTCGGGCTGATCCTCGACGCGGATCGGCGTTTCGTCGGCGACCGTGCGGATACGCCCGACGTACATGGTCCCCACGGAGTCTCCGAAGAGCCTTATTTCGGCGATCTCCCCGCTGGTCTTCTGGATCGCGGGCAACGATACGAACGGCACGGCCAGAGTGCGCCATCCATCCCGATTCGAGCCGGCGTACTCCAGAGGCAGCGTCACGTCTACCTGCTTGCCGTCGGTCATCACGAGGACCGCTCGCACGCTCTTGATGTTCTTCGGCTCCACGAGAAGCGAACGGGATGTTTCGTTGATGCCGCCGGAACCCCCCGGGCCCATGGCTCCGCCCGAAGCGCCACTGCCGCCCGGCCCCATCATGCCGCCGGACGATCCGCGCCCCCCACCGGTCCCGGGGCCGGTCATGCCTCCTCTACCGCCCGAGGTGCCGCCCTGGCGTCCCGATCGTCCGCCGCTGCGCCCCATCATTGAGCCTCCCGGACCCATCATGCCTCCGCCCGGACCCATCATGCTGCCTCCTGAGCCCATCATGCCGCTGGAGCCGCCACGTCCGCCCAGAGCGCCGCTGCGCCCGTTGCCCGGGCCGATCGTTCCGCCCGATCCTGGTCCGATCATTCCTCCCGCTCCCGGACCCATCATTCCGCCGACACCCGTGCGCGTGCTGCTGAGCTGGCGCTCGGGCACGTACACGGCCACTTCGAGGTATACGCAACGCTCGCCAAGCGCATCCTTGATGCTGGCCGGCTTGTCGAGTATGAGGCGTGCACCCTGATAGCGTCCGTGGGTCTTCACCTTGATGGACTTGACGCCGGTAAAAATGTACTCCTCGCTGTCGGCGGCCTCACCGCTGCCCCATGACTGAAGCTTGAGGCCCGATGCCTGCGCGGGCTGCCCATGGTAGATGACGACGTCGGCTCGAACGCCGGCGGCCAGTGCCAACACCAGGCTGCCGGCTCCGGCCAACAGCAATGATCTCCAGATGTCTTTCATCCGATCACGCTCCTCTTCTGACCCGCAACGGCTCGACGCCGTGCGAGTGCGGTTGCGACCTATGCACGACACGAACTCTTATCCCGCATCCCGTCCTTGCGGGCGTGATGCGACCGAGGGCCGATGCCTCGGTCTCTAACGGCCCCATACATTGTACTACCCGACGGCCCGCTGGACGCGCAGTATGTTTCGGGCCTTGCCCGTGGCTTCCTCGATATCGAGAAGAACGGCGCTCAACTGGGCCGGCCCTTCCGCCACCTCGAACTTGCTGGGCAGTCCCGTCAGGAACCGACGCATGACAGTCTCGACCTTCATTCCGATGATCGAGTTGACGGGTCCGGTCATGCCCACATCCGTGATGTACGCCGTGCCTTCGGGCAGGATCCTCTCATCGGCTGTCTGAACATGCGTATGCGTGCCCAACACTGCGGAGACACGCCCGGCCAGGTAGAGCCCCATGGCCTGCTTCTCGCTCGTAGCCTCGGCATGCATGTCAACCACGACGGTGTTCGTTGCTCCCCTGAGGGCATCAAGCTCGGCATCGGCACACCGAAACGGATCGTCGGTGGTCTCCATGTACACACGGCCCATGAGCACCAGAACGCCAATGACCCCGGCCGAGGTCTCGAACACTCCGGAGCCCATTCCGGGCGCACCCGGCGGATAGTTGGCGGGTCTGAGCACTCTGTGCTGCCCCTGAAGGTACGGGTATATCTCGCGCTTGGTCCACGCATGGTTGCCGAGGGTCATCACATCAATGGATGTGCGTCGGAACAGCTCGTCGGCCACCGCCGGCGTCAGACCCATCCCTCCTGCGGCGTTTTCCGCATTGGCTATGACGAAATCGGCGTCGAACTCGTTACGCAGGGGATCAACGAGGCGGCACGCCGCGTCGCGCCCGGAGTGGCCTACGATGTCACCGATGAACAGCACGCGCACAGACGCAACCCTCTCGTTTCGATTGCTGAGGGCGAACCGCCGCAGGGAGCGGTTCGCCCTCGACAGGGGCATGAAAGACTACCGGGCGTACTCAACGGCCCGCGTCTCTCGAATAACAGTCACCTTGATCTGGCCGGGGTACTCCATCTCCTCCTCGATGCGCCGAGCGAGATTCCGCGCAAGCTGTGACATAGCCAGGTCATCAATCTGGTCAGGCCGAACGATCAACCGCACTTCGCGGCCTGCCTGAACGGCAAACGTCTTCTCGACGCCGGTGAAGTCCCGGGCGATCTCCTCGAGCCGCCGGACGCGTTTTACGTAGGTCTCGAGCGACTCGCGCCGGGCTCCCGGTCTGCTGGCCGAG
This sequence comes from Chthonomonas calidirosea, assembly GCA_020722705.1. Lineage (GTDB taxonomy): Bacteria > Armatimonadota > Chthonomonadetes > Chthonomonadales > CAJBBX01 > JAAYVH01. Next base: position 4,640 of record DYKI01000051.1, read on the forward strand.
ATCGAGTCGGCACACGTCACGAGCAGCGCTTCGATCGAGTCCGGTTCGGGCTCGCCATGGTGTGACCGAACGGCCCGCACAATCGCAGGCTTCTCGTGGTATTGAGTGAGTATGTCGGCGCCTATGGAGGCATGGGCGCCCTCGACCTCATGGTTGACGGCCTTGCCGATGTCGTGAAGCAGGCCTGCGCGCTTGGCGATCTGTATGTCGGCGCCCACTTCCGCTGCCAGCAGCCCCGCCAGATGGCTGACTTCCACTGAGTGACGCAGCACATTCTGGCCGTAACTCGTGCGGTACTTCAGTTGCCCCAGCATGCGCACGAGCTCGGGCGCCAGGCCGGCCTGCCCCGTTTCGAGCACGGCGCTCTCACCGGCATCGAGGATGCTCAGGTCCACTTCGGCCTGAGCCTTGCGTATCGTGTCTTCGATGCGTCCCGGATGGATGCGCCCGTCCAGGATCAGCTCGCCCAATGCGATGCGCGCAACCTCGCGCCGCACCGGGTCGAAGGCGGACAGGACGACCGCTTCCGGTGTATCGTCTACGATCAGATCCACGCCCGTCTGCGTTTCGAAAGCCCTGATGTTTCGGCCCTCTCGCCCGATGATGCGGCCCTTCATCTCCTCGTTGGGAAGCGGCACGACGGATACCGTGGTTTCGGATGTCTGATCTACCGCGCACCGCTGAATCGCCTGGGTGATGTGATGCCGCGCCCTGCGTTCAGCCTCCCGCTTGGCCTCCTCCTCGATGTCGCGCACCAACTTGGCAGCGTCGCGCCGCGCGCTCTCTTCGACGGTCTTCAGCACCTCTGCCTTCGCCTGTTCCGTTGTCAGCCCCGCAATGCGCTGAAGCTCACTGCGGGATCCAACGAGCAGCGCCTCAGCCTCATCATGGGCTTTCCGGGCCTGTGCCTCCTGTCGTTGAAGTTCCCTTTCTTTGCGTTCGGCGGCATCGCCCCGCCGGTCCAGCGACTCTTCCTTCTGTGCCAGCCTGCGCTCCAGCCTCTGAAGTTCGGCTCGCCTTTCTTTGTTCTCGTTCTCGATCTCGGCTTTCAGCCGATACGCCTCTTCCTTTGCCTCCAATAAGGCTTCTTTTCGCAACGCATCCGACTGCTTTCGAGCCTCATCAACGATACTCGCAGCCTTCGTTTGCGCCTCCCGCTCCAGCTCAACCAGCTTGCGCCGTTCCGCGCGGAAGTATAAGCCCAACGCCGCCGCTCCGGCGACGACGATAACCATGCATGGTACGACTGTTTGCCACACGCCTTCCTCACCCTCCAAGCGACTATGCAGTGAGGCAGAGCGCAGCTTTCAACCGGCTCGAAGGAAAGCCCGTACATCACTCATTCGACACGATCGCTTCGATGACCTGCTCGATCGTGTCCCAGGAATACCCACGGCGATGAAGGTATCCTGCCAAACGTTGGCGCACGGCACGGTCTGCGATATCCGCACTACCCAGAAGCGATCGCGCAACCGTAAGCGCCCGATTCGACTCACTGTCCGGCTCCATCACGGCCAAAGCCTCGCTGATGGTCTCTGAGTCTACACCTTTTCGACGCAGTTCGGTTTCGAGCCGTATGCGGCCGTAACCCCTGCTTCGGCTCCGGCTCTCCACCCACGCGCGTGCGAACGCACGGTCGTCAACGAGCCCGGCTCGCTCCAGCGCTTTGACCGCCGCCTCGATCACGGCCGCTTCAAAGCCGGCGCGCTGCAGCCTGCGCTCCACCTCGCTTCGCGTCCGTGGCGCATGTTCGATGTAGCGTCCGGCGATGGCAATGGCAGCATCGTAGTCGCCCACTGTAACTTCCTCCGATGCTGCCGTTCGACACATGGGCGGCGGTTACCTGCGCAAACGCCGGACTCGAAGAGGCCCGGCGAGGGCCTGAGACTCCCGGCGGCGGTTCGGCTATACTAGGCGACGACGAACCCAGGGCGATTCCCGTTCGCCCTGATCGTCGAGGTCTGAAACTTGAGACCAAGAGGAGCTGCACGATGGCTGCAAAGAAGCCGGAGCATCCAGCCCCCGTGTTCTGCGTTGTCGGCGCCGGCAATGGCGGACTGGCGATGGCCGGTCACCTGGCCCTCATGGGCTTCCGGGTCCGGCTCTACAATCGCAGCGAGGAGCGCCTCAACCCCATTCGCCAGCGGGGCGGCGTGGAGCTCATCACGAGGCAGGGATGCCATATGCCGAGCGGCGAGGCCGAGTTCGAGCTCGTCACGACCGATATTGGCTCGGCGATGGATGGCGCCGATGTGGTCATGGTGGTCGTGCCTGCGACGGGACACCGCTTCGTGGCCGAGGCATGCGCGCCGCACGTCAAGCCCGGCCAGACGTTCATCCTGCACCCCGGACGGACCGGCGGCGCTCTCGAGTTCCACGCCGTGCTCAAGCGGCACGGCAAGATTGAGGATGTCGTCGTTGCCGAAGCCCAGACGCTCATCTACGCATGCCGAGTGTCCAACCTCGCGCAGGTTCAGGTGTTCGGCTTCAAGAACACGGTGCCCATCGCTGCCATCCCCGCCCACAGCACTCCGGAAGTGATCGCTCGCATTCGTCCGGCCTATCGCGAGTTCGTGCCGGGCGACAACGTAATGAAGACCAGCCTCGACAACATCGGAGCGATCTTCCATCCGGCCGTGACCGTGCTCAACTGCAGCAGGATAGAAAGCACTCGCGGCGACTTCGAATACTACATTGACGGCATTGGCCGATCGGCGGCGAGGGTCCTCGAAGCCCTCGATGCCGAGCGCGTGGCCGTTGGAGCCGCCGCCGGCTTCCACTGCATGTCGGCGCGCGAGTGGCTGTACATCGCCTACGGAGCGGCAGGCCGGACGCTGTTCGATGCCATTCGAGCCAACGAGGGATACTACGGCATCAAAGCGCCGAGCCAGGTGGACCATCGCTACATCTGGGAGGATGTTCCCATGAGCATGGTCCCCATCGCGTCGCTCGGTGAGCTGCTCGGCGTTCCGTGTCCAACGATCCGTGCGATCATCTCCCTCGCGGAGCTGATGCACGAGCGGGACTTCTGGGCCGAAGGCCGGACCGTCGAGAGCATGGGGCTGGCAGGCATGAGCGTCAGGGATATCCGGAGGCTCGTGCTCGAAGGGTGACCGCCCGGGCCGCCCTTGCGCCGGCCACGCACCGGATCGGTCCGCAGGGCTGTTTCCATCACCGAAGAGCCCCAGGTGCCACGCGGGAGTCGGCCTATTTCGGCATCAGCGTGATGGTGCGGCGCTCGCCGAATGGGGTTCGCCCCTCGGCCTCCATTCGAAACGATATGGTAATCGGCTCATTCAAGTTGGTGATGATCGCGAACGCCGGCACATGTGCGGTGCCGAGGTAGGGCGTATCGGCATCAATCGGAACGCGCATCCCGTCCGAATGCCACGCGTACGCCGGGCGACGCCCATAGCGCTTGGCGGTGGCGAACGTATCGAGGTGAAGCTCCGTTCGCGCCACATCGAGCGCAGTCGCTCGGGAGGGCATGGCCGACGAAAGCGCCAGGGCACAGAACACGCCGCGCAGCACATGATGACGATCGAACATGAGGTCGCCACCTGTGAGGATTGGGAGAAGCCTTCGGCGGCGATGGCTTGGAGACCTTCATCATGGCCGACGCGCCCGACGACGGCCCGGCGCAGTCCCGATGGCTGAAGCGCTGCGCGCGCTGAATCCGGGGAGGAGAAGGCCGCCGGCACCGCGAACTGGTGCCCGGCTATGAATGACTCCTTCGAAGTCCATGCGGCCCGGACCGGTGTCAATCTCGGCGCGATGAGGCGGGAAGGCCGCATCTTGCTCATTGGATGCGCGCCTCCGTCGGAGCTTGCTCGGCTGGGCCTGGAACCGAGTGCGGTCGAGTGGGTGCTGCTGACCCATCACCATCGGAACGTCGCCGAGGGCTTAGGGGAACTTGTCGCGCTGGGGGCGAAGCCGGCCGTTCCCGAAGCCGAGCGGGTCCTGTTTGAAAGGGCACACGAGCGCTGGGCCAACGATGCGTTTCGCATCCATGCGTATCACTACCACCCATCCACTCGAACGCTGCGCGAGGATGTGCCGGTTGCCCATGGCCTCACCCATGGCGAACGGTTCCTCTGGCGCGGCGCTGCGATCGAGTGCCTGGCAACGCCGGGTCCCTCATCGGGCGGAATGAGCTTTCTGATACGCGAAGCGGACACCACACGTGCCTTCGTCGGAGAGTTGATCTGCGGCGGCGGCAAGCTCAGGGACTTCCACCTGCTGCAGGGACGGCGGCCCGTTAAGGACGGCGAGCTCATGGAGTACCACGGGTTCGGCGAACGCGCATCCGACGTTGTGCGGTCGCTCGAGACCGTCATGGCCCACAATCCGACGGAACTCGTGCCGTCCGCCGGCTCGATCGTGCGCAGACCCGCCGGCGCTGCAGCCGCATTGCGCAGCCGCGTGGAGTCCTGCATGCGCAGTTACCACTCCATCAGCGCGTGCCGATGGCATTTCCCGGGCGCATGGCCGGACGCGCCGGACGTCATCGCCGACCTGCGCAAACGCTGCCGCCCCTTGCCGAAGTGGGTGGTCGAGATCGGCGGCACGTCACGTTTGGTCATGGCCGCGGATCGGTCCGGGCTGCTCATTGACTGCGCGGGCGATGTGCCCGAGCGCATTGCGGCCATGCGCGCCGACGGTCGCCTCGGTCGCGTCGAGGAGCTCTGGATCACGCATTACCATGACGACCATGTCCAGCACGTCAACGTGCTGCGTGAACGCGAGGGTTGTTCGGTGCTGGCGCATCACACCATGGACGCAATCCTTCGATCTCCGGAGTCGTACTGCCTGCCCTGCCTCGATCCCAACCCCATTGTGCCGGATCGGGTCACCGAGCATGCCGAGTCGTGGATGTGGCACGACATGAAGCTCACTGCCTTCGACCTGCAGGGCCAGACCCTCTACGACGCGGCGCTGCTCGTGGAGCGAGGCTCGGAGCGCGTCCTGTTCGTGGGGGATTCCTTTACGCCGGGCGGTCTCGACGACTACTGCGCCCAGAACCGGAATCTCCTGGGCAAGCGGATCGGCTTCGACCGCAGTCTCGCCCTGCTCGAGGATTTGGGTCCCGATGTGCTCCTCGTGAACGAACACGTTCCAGGAGCGTTTGTGTTCTCCAGCGCAGAGGTCAGGGAAATGCGGCGCGTTCTGGATGAGCGTCGCAGGCTGTTTGCGGAACTCCTGGACTGGGACGACCCGAACTTCGGCCTCGATCCGCTGTGGGTGCGCCTCGAACCCTACTACCGAAAGGCGCCGGCAGGCAAGCCGGTGGAATGGGCTGTGTGCATTCACAACCACTCGGCCACGGATCGGCGCTTCCGGGTTGAGCTCAGAGTGCCGAAGGGATGGCGCGCAGTGCGTGGTGCGGCGTCGCTGAAGCTGTCGGGAGGGCGGCAAGGCCGGGCCGCCTTGTCGGCCATTCCCGATGCGGAGACGCGAGGACGCTGCGTCATCGGGCTGTCGGTCAGCATCGAGCGCCGGATGTTGGGCGACATCGCTGAAGCGATCGTGGACCTTGCATGAGAGACCCGCGCCCCATCGCTGAGGCAATCAGCGAGCATGGCGTGGCCGCCGCGATCGGCATGAAGCATGTCGCCAGTCACCTCTACGCCTCTCGGTGTACGCTGTCGTGCAAGCGCTGCTGCTTCTGCCGCAGTCCCCGGCGTCCCTCGACGCGTCCTGCGACAGAACAGGCCGTCGAGTGGCTGAGGCAGCTCCACCAGACCGATCGCGTGATCCACATCGCCGGCGGCGAGACCATGATGTTCGATGACGACCTGCCTGCCATCTGCATCGCGGCCAACCGGCACGGCGCATCGCCCCATTTCATCGAGACGAACGGGACCTTCGCCCGGACAGACGCCCTGACGCGCGACCGCATCCTCAGGTCGGGGGCCGTTCGCTCTCCTCAAGGCGGTGCCTCACACCGTTCGACGCGCACGGGGCCATGACCTACCTGAGTGGGCCCGGCGATGGGAGGGCCAGGCTCCCGCCGAGCCGCAACGATCACGAGCAACCACCGGGAGGGCGAGGCTCCCGCCGAGCCGAAAACGCAACGCAGCGACAAGCAGGAGCATTGCCCCGAGCCTGCCGAACAGGTTGCTATCGCTCGCTGTAGCAAGGACCCGCGAATGGGAGAACCGATGCCGCCTCAGATCGCCGAGTTGATCTTCGCAGGCCGCAAGATCGAAGCCATCAAGCTGTACCGAGAGCGCAGCGGCGTGGGCCTGAAGGAGGCCAGGGACCGCGTTGAGGCATTCGAGATCGAGCTTCGGGCACAGCATCCCGAGCGGTTCGCGCACTCACCCCGTTCGGGCGGATGCACGGGAGTCCTGCTGCTCGTCGGCGCCGCAGCGCTCGTGCTGTGGACATTACCTTAGGAGGCGATGCCGATGACCCTGCCTGAGTGCAGAACCAAGGTCGTTGCCACCGTCGGGCCTGCGTGCGACGATCCGGCCGTCATGCGCCGTATGATCGAGGCCGGCATGGATGTCGCCCGTCTGAACTTCTCGCATGGGTCGCTCGACGACCATGCTCGCCGAATCGCGCTCATCCGGAGTGCCGCTGAAGGCGCTGGACGCCGTGTCGCTGTCATGGCGGACCTGCCGGGCCCGAAGATGCGGATCGGGCGTTTGGAGCCGGAAGCCGTCACGCTCGGACCCGGCGACCCATTCACGCTCACGACGCGAGACGCAACGGGTGGCCCTACGCTGGCTTCCGTTACCTTCGAGCGCCTCCCGCAAGTGGTGCGGCCCGGCGACCTGCTGTACCTGAACGACGGGCTGGTGCACCTGAAAGCACAGGCCGTTGACGGGACCGATGTCCGGTGTGTCGTGGAGGTCGGCGGCGAACTTCGATCGCGAAAAGGGCTGAACCTGCCGGGGCTCGATCTCGGCATATCGGCTTTCACCGATCGGGATCGCGAGCTGCTGGCCTTCGCCCTCGGGCAGGGCGTGGATGCGGTTAGCCAATCGTTCGTCGAGCGCGCGGCCGATGTCGAGGCCGTGCGCGTCGCCGCAAGGGAGATGGGGCACGAGCCCTTCGTCATCGCCAAGATCGAGCGAGCCGCCGCGCTTGACCATGCGGACGAGATCATCGAGGTTGCCGACGGCATCATGGTCGCGCGAGGCGACCTCGGCGTCGAGATACCCATCGAGCGGATCGCCCCGGTCCAGAAGGATCTCGTGCGCAAGGCCAACCTGCGCGGTCGTCCGGTCATCGCCGCAACCCAGCTTCTGGAGTCCATGACCTCGAGCCGAATACCCACCCGCGCCGAGGCCACCGACGTTGCCAATGCCGTGCTTGACGGAGCGGACTGCCTGATGCTCTCGGGCGAGAGCGCCATCGGACGCTACCCGGTTGAGGCCGTGAGCATGCTCACGCGCATCGCTGCAACGATCGAGGCGCTCCGTCCTGACGGCATCCGGCGCCTCCTGGAATGCCAGGCGAGCGGGCCCGACCCCGACCTCCGTGATCTCATCGCCGCCAGTGTCGGAGCGATGATCGAGCGCTTCGATCCTGCCGCCATCGTCGTCCCCAGTCGAACCGGAGGAACGGCACGCAGCATCGCAAGGTACCGCCCTGCGCCATGGATCATCGCCGTAAGTCCATGCGGGCGAACCTGCAGCGGACTGCAGTTCTCGGCGGGCGTGCATCCAATGTGCGAGCCGGACGACGTTGACGACTGGAGCGGGTACGTTCGCGAGCGCATCCGTGGCCGACTCGTCGAGGGCGACCTCTTCATGCTGGCTGCCGGTCCGTCACCGCGCCGCCCCGATGCCAACATGCGAGTGGAAGTGGTGGATTTCAGGTAGCGGCGCATCGGGACTGCATCTCGCGCACGCACTTCGGCCTCCATCAGCGAATCCCCCTTGACGCACCCGGCTTCCTTTGTTATAATGCATTCGTATGCATAAGGATCGCCGAACCGAACCCCGCCCGACCGCGCGCGACATCGCCCGCGCTCTCGGTCTCTCGCAGTCCACCGTTTCGCGCATCCTGAGCGGCGCACCGCAATATCGGTTCTCCGAGGCCACACGCCGCCGGGTGCTGGATGGAGCGGCTCGCCTGGGCTACCGCCCCCATGCTGTCGCGCGTTCGCTGCGAGAACGCAGGACCCGGGTCATCGGGTTCTGCAGCCTTCAGGGAAACCTCGATGCCCGCAATCTGTTCCTCGCCGAGATCATCGGCAGCCTTCAGAGAGCCTGCAGCGAATGCGACGAGTTCCTGCTCCTGCACAACTTCGGCCCCGACATCAGCGACGACGACGCCTACGGCGAGATCGTCTCCGGGCGGATAGACGGCCTGATCCTTCATGCCGGCGACACCGATCCCCTGGTTCAGCGCCTCGCCCAGAGCAATCTGCCCGTCGTCGCCATCGCCGACAGGATCGCGGTGATCCCGTCCGTGGTTTGCGATGATCGCGCGGGCATCGCCCTGGCGATCCAGCACCTCACCGATCGCGGTCATCAGCGGATCTGGTTCGCCCATGCCCCAACATCCCTTGCATCGGTGAATGATCGCTTCGAGGCCTACCGCACCGCCATGACGGTCCTGGGGCTCAGTCCAACGCCGATCGAGATTGCATACGAGGATGTGGAACCCGTTCTGCAGCGGATACGAGACGCCGATGAGCCCCCTACGGCGGTGTGCTGCTGGAACGATGCAACGGCCCTCATCCTCGTGAGCGCATGCCGCAAGGCAGGCCTGCGCGTTCCCGAGGATCTGGCCGTTGTGGGATTTGACGGCTTGCTCGATCAGCGCCTCGAATGGCAGCGCCTGACGACCGTATCGGCCCACTGGCCTGAGGTGACCAGGAAGGCCCTCGAAGTGCTCCATGCTCGCATGCGCAGCGAGCCCGTCCCGCGGGAAACGGTAATCCCCGCATCACTGCGGCCTGGCGAGACGACATGATGCATTCCGACGCGTACCGCCAGACCGCCTCGAATGCCCATGCATTCGAATGTACTGCACGAAGCACGACGCCGATTCTGCGAAGCGCGTGCACAATACCAAAGGAGGTAGTGGTGCAATGGTAAGGAAACCCACAGGCTTTACGCTGATCGAGTTGCTCGTGGTGATCGCGATCATCGCGATCCTTGCGGCCATCCTGTTCCCCGTCTTCGCTCAGGCCCGAGAGAAGGCTCGCGCCATCTCGTGTCTGTCGAACCTCAAGCAGATGGGCACGGCCGCCATGATGTATGTCCAGGACTATGACGAGATGTTCCCCTATGCCGCAACCCTGTATTCGGATGGAACCCGGACGGACTGGCGCATCGTTATCCTGCCGTACATCAAGAACGGCACGCTGGGAACGGCTCAGACGGGCGACGGCACGGTGGTAGGCGGTTTGTTCAGTTGCCCCAGTTCGTCGGCCGCCAAGCGCATCTACGGCGCCCATGCAGGGATCATCCACTATCCCACGGTGGCGAACGGCAGTTTCTGGCCTGCCGTCGGATTGGCCAGTCTCAACCGGCCTGCGGAAATCATCCTCGTCACTGAAGTCGGATATGGCACTGACGGCAACGGCAGCCTCGAAGGCATGACCGAGGACTGGTGGTGGCATGGCGGAGCGACCTGGCCGCCGATCTTCCAGGGAGACAACTCGGGCGCGAAGTTCGACGGCGACGGTGCGAATGCCAACTGCAACGCGGCCGGATGGCCTCAGTGCAACACCTATCTGCCCCGCTACAGGCATACACGATCCGCCAACATGGCCTTTTCCGACGGCCATGCCAAGGCGATCGTCAAGGGCCAGCTCAACTTCTGCCGCAACGTGCTCTTCCCGGGCATGATCAAGTGGTATGACAGCGGGCCCCAGGACTGGCTCTACGATCCCAACTGGGATTCACCATGCCGCGGCCAGCAGCCCTGATTGCGGCCGTACCGATGACCGCACGAGCCGCATCGCGCTTCCGCCTGGCGGCGGTGGTCGTCGCCATCTGTGCATGCCTGTCACTGACGGCATGCTCGCGTGAGCCGGAAGTCAAGATCAAGACGCCGGATCAGGTGAGGGCCGAGATCCGCAAGGTTGAGAACGATCCCAAGATGCCCGCGAACGTCAAGGGCATGGTGCTCGGACTGCTCCGGAAGGAACTGGCCCAGGCCGAGAAATACGCAAAACAGAAAAAGTGACCGAATCGCCGAAGCCGCGCCGAGTTCCATGGCGCGGCTTCGGTTCCATGACCGCCCGGGACGGCGCAAAGCCGCAGCCGACGGGCGCATGGCCGCGAGTCCATCAGTATGGGCCGCCTGCCGCCCGACAAACTAACCAACTCCGCCACGCTCACGGTACAATGCTTACAGGTCCAGTGTCCCCAACCGAGACACAAGAGGAGCCTTGCCGCGTGAGATCCATCGTCCTTGCGCTCGTACTGATCGGAGGCGTCATGAACACCCCCATCCCCGCAGAGTCGTCCGGGAGGGCGAGGCTCCTGCCGAGCCGCAGCGCATCGCCCGCCATGCACGCCCCCGCGTCGTCGGACGGCGATCGGCCCCTCACATACCGCCATATCCGCGTCGAGGAAGCCGACGAGACGGTTACGTCCATCGTTGTCGTGCCCGACCCTGCGCCTCCGACGTGGGCGCGCAATGTCTCGCAGAAGCGCTTCCGTTGGTCAAGGCCGCAATCGGATCGGCCCTTCTTCGCCCGCCCCATCCCCTACGTGATCCCGCCAACGGACGAGGGCGAGCCGTTCCATTCGCACAATCATCAGCCCTCGATCACGTGGCTGCCCAACGGCGACCTGCTCGCGATCTGGTACTCGACGGTGGCCGAGTCCGGCACCGAGCTGACGGTTCTGGCGAGCCGCCTCCGCGCCGGATCGGACGCATGGGACCCCTCCAGCGAGTTCCTCAAAGCTCCCAACCGGAACATGCACGGATCGAGCATCTTCCACGACGGCAAGGGGACCGTGTACCATTTCAACGGCATGGGGCCCGACGGCGGCCGGGGATGGGCAAAGCTCGCACTGCTCATGCGCACCAGCCGTGATAACGGCGTCACATGGACGCCCGTCCGGGCCATCGCCCCGAAGATCGAAGGGCGTCATCAGGTCATCTCCGGCACGCTCATGACCCGGAGAGGCGTGCTGATCCAGAACTGCGACGCCGTCCCGGGTGGAAACGGGGGAACCGCCCTGCACATCAGCCGCGATCGAGGGCGGACCTGGAACGATCCAGGCCGCGGCAAACCTGCCCCCACATTCGCCGAAGGGAGCGTGGGACAGGGCACGATTGCGGGCATCCACGGGCAGGTTGTGGACCTCAACGATGGCAGGCTCATGGCGTTGGGCCGAGGCGATACCATTGACGGCCGGATGCCCATGAGCATCTCCGACGACATGGGTGTGACATGGACGTATCGTGCCAGTCCCTTCCCGCCGATCAGCGGCGGCCAGCGGCTGGTGCTGCGGAGGCTCAATGAGGGACCGCTGCTCTTTGTAGGGTTCACGTCGAGCATTCGCGAGCCCGAAGCCAACGGCATGACCTTCACCGACGCTGAAGGCAAGGAGTTCATCGGCCACGGAATGTACGCTGCGGTGTCCTTCGACGACGGCAAGACATGGCCCCTGCGCAAGCTCCTGACGCCGGGCGAAGGCGAATGGGACGGCGGCGCCCACACGGGCAAGTTCATCGCCACACCGACCCGCGCCGAGCACGGAGGCTATCTCGCCGCGACCCAGACCCCCGACGGCGTCATCCACCTCATTTCCAGCCGCCTGCACTATCGGTTCAACCTTGCGTGGCTGAAGCAGGGGTGGTCCGGCGCGGCGGAGCAGGCGCGTTGACGTGACCGGCAGGACGACGTATACTCGGCACATGGTTCGCGATCGTCGCAGCAGCGTATCGCTCCGGCGTCTCACCGCAGAGGACGCGCGGAGCCGCCTCGAGCCTGTGTTGCGGCGTCATGGCGTCCAGATGGCCCTCCTGTTCGGTTCGGTGGCGAGAGGGGAACCGTCGCCGCGCAGCGACGTGGACCTGATCGTGGTGAAGCAGACGGATCTGCGCTTCTTCGAGCGATACGACGGCCTGCTCGCCGACCTCAACGACGCCATGGACGGTCCTGCCGTGGACGTCCTGGTCTACACTCCGGCCGAGTTCGACCGGATGCGGGACCGGAGGTTCATCGAAAGCGCCCTGGCCGAGGGCAAGATCATCTATGAGTGTGAGTGAAGACCATCGTCAGGCGTTGCGGTGGATGGCAACGGCGACCGAGGACCTGCGCGCTGCCGAGGTGCTTCGGTCCGACGGTCTCCATGCGCACGCCTGTTTCTCCGCGCAGCAGGCCGCCGATAAGGCAGTGAAGGCGGCGTGGGTACGTATGGGCGCCGCCCCGTGGGGACACTCGATCCAAGCCCTTGTGCGCGACTTCCCGTGCCCCGACGACGCCCCTGACTGGATCGGGTGGCAGCAGGAGGCGGCCCTGTTGGATCGGTACTGCATCCCAACCAGGTACCCCGACGGCCTGCCCGACCTGACCCCGTCCGAGGTGTACTTCGAGACCGACTCGTTACAGGCCATCGCCTCCGCCCGGAGGTTCGCAGAAGCCACCGCACGCTGGATCAGAGAGCCGACTACGCAGTAGCCGCGGTTGTCACCCGTTCACGGCTTGCCTCTCCTCGCCGGATTGCAGCACCGGCAGCCGGGCACCTTATCGGCGACGGACCATCCCGCAGGACCCCCTCTCACCCCCGTGTCCGGCAACAGGGATGCGCTCCATTCTCCGCCCAGCGCACCTTCATTCAGGGCGTGACGTTGACGGGGATCAAGGGGTTGGGCGCGCACCGGCGCCCCATCTGCGTTGACTCCGCATTCGACGAACGGCGATAATGACCTGGATATGCACGAGTCTGAAACCCCACTCGTCGTCGCGCCGCGTCATCGGTTCATGGATGTGTGCGTCCATGAAGTGACCATGGCGCAGGCGATGGACACGATCGAGCGTTTTGTGGCCACGGGCGAGCCGCACCATGTCGTGACGCTGGACGCGTCCATGTGCGTTGGGGCTCGGCACGATGCAGAGCTTCGGAAGATCGTCTGCGAGGCGGAACTCGTGACGCCCGACAGCGCGGGCATCCTTTGGGCGGCGAAGAGGTTCGGCATTCGCTTGCAGGAACGCGTCTCGGGTGTGGAGATCGTGGCCGAACTGGCCGCAAGGTCGCCTCGAACGGGCATATCGCTCTACCTGCTCGGAGCGGCGCCGGGCGTTGCCGAAGAGGCGGCCCACAACCTGCAGCAAGCGCATCCCGGATGCAGGATCGTCGGCACCGGCGATGGTTACTTCGGGCCCGACAAGGAGGCGCAGGTGGTCGAAGCCATCCGCCAGGCAAAACCCGACGTGCTGTGCGTCGCGATGGGCATCCCGAAGCAGGAGAAGTGGATCGCTCACCATCGAGACGCACTCGGGACGCCGGTCATGATCGGCGTCGGCGGCACGCTCGACGTGCTGTCCGGGCGAGCGCGTCGGGCGCCCAACTGGATGCGGCGGACGAACCTGGAATGGCTGTATCGTGTCATCACCAACCCGCGCAAGATCGGCAAGGTCATGACGCTGCCCCGGTTTGTGGTTATGGCGATGGCCGAGCGCCGCCCCGCCGAATGAGCGCAGGTACAATGACGCCTTCCACGAGCCGTGCCGTGGCCTTACTGCAATGAGCGCCCAACCCGCCATTCGAAAAGCGATCACCGCCGACGTAACCGAGATCCACCGGCTGGTCAACGCGTTCGCGGACCGTGGCCTGATGCTGCCCCGAAGCCTGAGCCAGCTCTACGAGAACGTGCGCGACTTCTTTGTTGCCGTCGAAGACGGCCACGTGGTAGGTTGCGCCGCTCTCCATGTGAGCTGGAAGGACCTGGCAGAGCTCAAGTCCCTGGCCGTGTCCGAGCTGGGGCAAGGTCGAGGCATCGGGCGCGGTCTCGTCGAAGCGTGTCTGGCCGAGGCTCCCGGCGTCGGCGTGACGCGGGTGTTCGCCCTGACCTACGTTCCCGGTTTCTTCGAGAAGCTCGGTTTCGAGCGCGTCGAGAAGGCGTTGCTGCCGCGCAAAGTGTGGACCGAATGCGTCTACTGCCCTAAGTTCGCCGACTGCACCGAGATCGCCGTCCTTTACACCCTCACGCCTGAAGCGTAAGTCGAGAACAGAGGCCATGTCCCCGACGCTCCACTATATCGCCCACACCCACTGGGAAGGTGCGGTCTTCAAGACACGCGAGCAGTACCTCGAGATCGGGCTGCCCAACATCCTGCGCGCGCTCCGGCTGCTGGAGGCCGATTCCGACTTTCGGTTCACACTCGATCAATCGTGCTGCGTGGAGCCATTCCTGGCCAGGTACCCCGAGGAGTCCGGGCGATTTCGGCGTTTCGTGAAGGAAGGCCGCCTGGCCATCGTCGGCGGAACGCACGTGATGCACGATGGGAACATGCCCGGGCCGGAATCATACGTCCGCCAGCTCCAGTACGGTCGTGCCTTCTTCCGGCGAGCCCTCGGCGTGGAGCCCACCATCGCATGGCAGTTGGATACGTTTGGGCATCACGCGCAGGTGCCCCAGATCTTGGCGCAAGCGGGTTTCCGCTCCATATGGTTCTTCCGCGGCGTTCCGAGCCGGGAAACACGATCGGAGTTCTGGTGGGAAGCGCTCGACGGCACACGCATCGCCGCCCACTGGCTTCCCCACGGCTATGCCATCGGCTACGGATCGCCGGATTCCGCCGAGGCCTTCGCGGCTTTCATGCTAGAGCGCTATCGCATGCTGGATCCGTTCACCGATGAAGCTGTCCGGGCCGCTCCTGCAGGCGCCGACGTGTGCGAGCCGGAGGCCCACGTGGCCGAGCTGGCGCGCCGGATGAACGAATCCGGCGCCCCGCTTCGCGTCTGCCTCTCCGTGCCCCAGGACTATGAGCGTGCAGTGCCTCCGCGCGATGATTGGCCGACCGTGCGCGGAGAGATGAACCCGATCTTCCAGGGCGCATACAGCAGCCGCATCGAGCTCAAACAGGTCACGCGAGAGATCGAGACGCTCCTGACCGACGCCGAGGTCCTTGGAGCCATGCTGACGGCTGAGGGCATTGAGGGCTTCGCCGACCCGCTCTGGGATGCCTGGGAGCCCATGCTGTTCAACCAGGCCCATGACCTCATGTCGGGCGTCATGACCGACCATGTCTACGAGGACACGCTCGCGTCGTATGCCCATTCGCGCCGGTCAGCGTTGGAGGCCCTCGAGCTCCGGGCGAATGCCTACGCCGGCCAGGTGGACACGCGCGGCGAGGGCATCCCCGTCGTCGTCATCAATACCCTTGCGTGGGAGCGCACTGACCTGACGACCGTGCAGGTCGGTTTCGGATGTTCGGGCATTCGCGGAGTTAGGGTCGTGGGACCTGACGGCGCGGGTGTGCCGGTTCAGATCGCCGAAGCCTCGTTGGGCGCCGACGGAAGCCTCATCAATGCCCGGCTCGCGTTCGTGGCCCGATCCGTGCCGGCCCTTGGGCATGCCGTTTACCGTGTCATGGGCGTGGCCGATGCGATGCCCGAGTTGAAGGCTGAGTCTCTGCACGGTCCATGCACCATCCAGACAGATCGGCTTTGCGCCGACTTCGACGCCTCGGGGGCGCTCGTGGGCTTACGGTCATTGGCCGATGGCCGCCAACTCCTCGCAGGACTGTCCAACCTGATAGCCCAGGAACGCGACGAAGGCGACCTGTGGGAGCCCTACAGGCCGCTCGACGCGGGCAGCCGAATCGCGATGAAGGAACGGCACCCGCTCGCACCGGACGCCATCCTGAGCAACGCGGCAGCGCCGACGCGCATCGAGGCGCTCCTCGGGCCGGTTTACTCGGAAGTGCGTGTCGAGGGTCCGCTCGGCGAAGGATCGTACAGCACCGCCATGCGTGCCGTCATGGGTCTGGACAGACTCGACATCCGCACCGCCATCCTGAATCAGGAGCGGTTCGTCCGCTATCGGGCCGCGTTCGCGACGAACCTGCGAAACGCCGCTCGGTACGATGAAATCCCCTTTGGGGCCATCGAGCGCCCTGAAGGCATCGAGTACCCTGCGCAGAACTGGACCGATCGGTCAGACGAGCTTGGTGGCGTTGCGCTTCTCAATCGAGGTCTGCCCGGGGTCAACCATGCCGACGACACTATCCTGCTGTCGCTCCTTCGCAGCACGTGCATCGTTGCCTATGGCTTTGGCGGCGGCTATGAGCCCGGCATGAGCTCGGACACCGGATTCGAGATCGGGAGGCGGATCACGTTCGACTACGCGCTGGTTCCGCATACCGGCGACTGGCGCTCCGCGGACTTGCCTCGCCGTGGCGCGGAGTTCAACCACCCTCTCATCGCGGTGAAGGCCCATGCACACGACGGGAGGCTCGGTCAGGAACGAGGATTCATCGAGCCGCTCTCAGACGGGCTCGTCATGACCTCCCTCAGGCCGTCGTCCGATGGCGAGGTGGTCATTCGGCTCTACGAGTCACAGGGCCGGGATGTGAAGGATGCACGGCTGTCCCTGTGCAGGCCGATCGAAGCCGCCTGGGCGCTGAACCTGCTCGATGAAGAGGCGGTTCCGTTGCCGATTGACGATGGCGAGGTTGCGCTGACGCTCAGGCATTTCGAGATCAAGACGCTGAGGCTGCGCCTGCAGCGGGAGTGAGCGGCGAGCGCCCCAAGATGGGAAGGCTCAGGGGTCACGCCGGGCTACAATAAGTAATCAGCATCGCCGCCGAGGCGTACCTTTGGGGTCCGTTCGGACGATGGCGGCGAGGGAGGATGAATGATGGCAACCAGATCGCCGTTCGCGGAGATTCCCCAGGCGCCGCCCGACCCGATCCTCGGGATCACCGAGGCCTTCCTGGCCGACCCGAACCCCGATAAGGTCAATCTCGGCGTCGGCGTCTACCAGAATGAGGAGGGGAAGGTCCCCATACTCAAGTGCGTTACCGAAGCGCAACGCCGGTGGCTCGCGAAGGAGGACAGCAAGGGGTATCTCCCCATTGACGGCGTGAAGGCCTACAACCGCCACGTTCAGCGGCTCGTTCTGGGCGACGATTCGCCTGCCATCGCCGAAGGACGCGCAGTCACCGTCCAGACGCTGGGAGGCACAGGCGCGCTGAGAGTCGGCGCGGAGTTGCTGAGCCGATTTGTGCCGGGCCGGACCGTTTGGGTCAGCACGCCGAGCTGGGAGAACCACCGGGCCGTTTTTGAAGCCGCCGGCCACACGGTGAATCAGTACCCCTACTACGATCCCCGCTCGCATGACCTCGACTTCGTCGAGATGGCCGGCCGGATCGGTCAGCTCGCCGAAGGCAGCGTGGTGCTGCTCCACACGTGCTGCCACAATCCCAGCGGGGTTGACCCAAGCCGCGACGAGTGGCTCAAGCTGCGCGACGTGGTTCAGTCACGGGGGCTCATCCCATTCTTCGACTTCGCGTATCAGGGCCTGGGTGATGGCCTCGACGAGGACGCGTTTGCTGTCCGGGCGTTTGTCGAAGCAGGCATCCCGTGTCTGATCGCCAACTCGTTTTCGAAGTCATTCTCCATGTACCGCGAGCGGGTCGGCGGCCTCACGATCGTCACCGATTCCGCCAAGGAGGCTGCAGGCGTCCTCAGTCAGCTCAAACGCCTGGTGCGGGCCAACGTGTCCAATCCGCCTTCGTTCGGCGCTCAGGCCATCGCCCTCATCCTTGACGATCCCGAGCTCGACGCCCTGTGGCGCTCGGAACTCGACCAGATGCGCGCCCGCATCCGCAAGATGCGCGAAATGTTCGCGGCGATCCTCGGCGGTATGGGGCTCGACCGGGACTTCAGCTTCATCGCCCGTCAGAAGGGCATGTTCTCGTTTCTGGGTCTGCCGGTCGAGGCTGTCCACCGTCTGCGCAAAGAGTTCAGCATCTACGCAGTGGACAGCTCGCGCGTTTGCGTGGCGGCCATGAACGAACGCAACGTCCATCGGATATGCGAGGCCGTAAAGGCAGTGGCAAGCTAGCCGACACGGGAGGGCGACGCTCCGGGAGAGCGAGGCTCCTGCCGAGCCGCCGAACATCGGGAGAGCGAGGCTCCGTGGGAGGGCGAGGCTCCCGCCGAGCCGCCGGACATCGGGAGGGC